>JBHEMZ010000066.1:0-12505 GCA_046262315.1 Gaiellaceae bacterium | reverse complement strand
GCGACGTCGCTGTTCCTCCGAACCTGAAGGCGCTGCTCGCGGCGCGCCTCGACGGGCTCGAGCAGCCGGAGCGATCGGTGCTCGAGCGCGGCGCCGTCGAGGGCGAGCTCTTCCACCGGACGGCGGTGCAGGCGCTCTCGGACGACGGCCAGGTCGCGCCGCGGCTCGCGTCGCTCGTCCGCAAGGCGCTCCTGCGCCCGGACACGCCGCAGCTCCCGGGCGAGGATGCCTTCCGCTTCCGCCACCTGCTGATCAGGGACGCCGCCTACGACGCGCTGCCGAAGGCGACACGCGCCGAGCTGCACGAGCGCTTCGCCGCGTGGCTAGAGAAGCGCGCGAGCGACCTCGTCGAGCTGGACGAGATCCTCGGCTACCACCTCGAGCAGGCCGCGCGCTACAAGGCGGAGCTCGGGCGGCCCGACGCTGCGCTCGCCGAGCGCGCGGGCGAGCGGCTCGCCGCGGGCGGCCGTCGCGCCATCTGGCGCGGGGATCACCGAGCCGGCAGGCCGCTGGTCGAACGCGCGCTTGAGCTGATCCGGCCTTTGCGCGTCGACGTTGACCTCGAGATCCAGGCGGTCGACGAATGGTTCGCGCCGGCCGAGGCAGCGGCCAATGCCGAGCGCGTCGCGCTGCAGGCGCGCGAGGCAGGCGACCGCGCAGGAGAGGCTCTTGCTCTCGTCGTCGGCGCCTATGCACGCTTACAACTCGGAGACGATGTAGTCGATGAAGTGGAGCGGCGCGCGCGTGCTGCCTTGCCCCTTCTCGAGGAGGTCGAGGACCACGCGGCGCTCGGCCGCGTGTGGTACTTAATCGGGCACGGCGTCGCGAACTCCCTCGGCCGCTTCGAGGAGTGGGCGCACGCAGCGGAGCAGTCTCTCCACCACTGGCGGCTCGCCGGCCACGACTACCCCGTGGGGCGAAGCGGGCTGACGGTGGCACTCGTTATCGGGCCGCGACCGGCGGACGAGGCGCTCGAAACGCTCGATTCGGTCCTTCCCACAAACCCCGACCCTTGGGCGCAGCTCCGTCGCGCGCAGCTCCTCGCCATGCTCGCCCGCTTCGAGGAGGCTTCGGCGATCGCGCGTTCCGCGAGCGAGCGGCTGCGTGAGCTCGGGATCGATGAAGTCGGCTCGGAACAACTCGCTGAGATCGCCACGCTCTCCGGAGACCACGCGAGCGCGGCCGACTACCTCCGGCAGGCCTGCGACATGTTGGAGGCGCGGGGCAGCTGGGCGCTGCTCTCGACGTACGCGCCGACACTCGGGCGCTCTCTGTGCGCCCTCGGTCGCCACGACGAAGCCGAGCCCCTCGCCCAACGCGGTCGCGAGCTCGGCAGCGAGGACGATCTCCTCACCCAGGCGCTCTGGCGTCAGGTCCAGGCGCTCGTCCATGCCGACCGCGGCGAGCTCGCGGAGGCGGAGCGGCTGGCGCGCGAGGCGCTCGCGATCGTCGAGCGCATGGACGGCCTGAACTTCCAGGGCGACGCGCTCTGCGACCTCGCGCAGGTTCGCCGCGCGGCTGGTCGCCTCCGCGAGGCCGCCGACACGCTCGAGCAAGCGCTCGAGCGCTACGAGCGGAAGAAGAACCTGGCGATGGTCGCCCAGGTGCGTCCGAAGCTGGAGGCACTGCGCGAGGCGGCGTGAAGCTCGCCCCGCGGTGGGCAAAACAACGTCCCAGGCGATAGCCAAGAGGGACAACAACGCATGGAGCCTTTATGGAGCCCTGTGGTTGCAACTAGTGGCAACCATTGGCAAACCGGTCGGCGCCGCACCCGGAAGAACATGCGAAAAGCGTTGCTGCGGGTTGCGACCAGTTGGCGAAGGTAGTGCATGGTAAGGAGGGGGTCTCCGGTTCGAGTCCGGAAGAGGGATTCTGCGGGATCAACCCGGGCCGTCTCCGCCGCCGCTGCGCATTTCGCGAACCCGCGCAACGACTTCTTGGCCTCCTTCACGTGGCACGACTGGCTTCGTCGTCAATGGCCGAAGCGAAACCCTGCACGCTCGTCTGCCGCGACGCCGTCTAATGCGGCGCGTCCTATGCCTCGTTGCTCAGGCGGGACGCTTTCCAGCCATGCCCGGCGTTGCTCCGGAGTCTGCATTGAAAGCGCGGTCTCTAGATGGGCCATGCTGGACTCACCATCTAATCTGATCGTCCGGCACGCCCAAGGAGTGCCGAGACGCTGTCAATGCGTGCAGCCTAGCTACGCTCGCGTTTAGAATGGCAACGTGGTAGGCGGAAGGATTCACGACAATCTCCCGCGACTGCTCGGCCTACAGCGGCTCTCGGGACGCATGGCGAGCGACGTGCTCGATGTTTCACAAGTCGCGCTGAGCGCCATCTCGACCGGCCGGAGGAAGCCGAGTCTCGACACTCTTATGACGGTGTCATCGTTCTTCGAAGTTCCCGCCGACCGTCTGATGACGGCGGCATTTGACGATCTGCTCCGAAACGAACTCTCGGATGCCGAACGCTATCGGCGCGTCGAGGAGAAGATTCGGCCTGGTCATGAAGCCGCTCTCCGAGACCCGGTAGTGCAACTGGTGATCGATCCGGACGGCGAGCCGCGCGTATAGGTCGTTTATGCGGCCGTCAGCGATTGAGGAAACAGTCCGAGCCCGCTTGATCGCCGCAAACGGCTTCGATAGATGCCCCCGGCAAGAATCGAACTTGCGCACGCGGTTTAGGAACCGACGCGATCCCGGGCGATGTCTGCGGCTAACAAGCGGTTTGCGAGCGCGGGTGAGGCGGTGCGCGCCAGCGTGCGCGCCAGCCCCGCGTAGGCCGCGTGATGTGTCACACGACCGTCGCTCCAAGTCTGCTATCCGGACGCCTGCCGCTCCGTCCTGCAATTCACAGGGATACAGATCTCATAGCGGACCGATTGCTTGCCGTTGTCAACGACGATGTCGGCGCACAGCAGGTCGCAGACCGTAATCGGACCGATCTCGAGATCTATGTCCCGCCCTCTACGGCGGCGCGTCTCGTGAGTGGATGTGTGCTCGTTGCAGCCACAGTCGGGATGGACGGTGGCCTTCAGCGACTTCTCGATGCGCAACAGGACGTTGGCCTCCGAGCTGACCTCCACGTTGTAGTGGTCGCCGTTCTTCGTGACCGAGCGGATATCTCGTTCGCTGATGATGACCCGCGCATCTCGGCCCAAGCCGAGGGCGACGGTTCCCTGCTCCGCGTGGGCCGGGAGGCCCCGAAACCACGTCGATCCGCCTCGAGCGATGACCTCGTCGTCCGACGCCGCTGGAATGCGCTGGCAGGCGTCCTTCAGTTCTGAGAGCAGTTCGGTCACCGATGCTCCTTCCCTGAGTCGTTCGGCGGATGCACGCACCCGCGCGCCTGGTTCCGGTGGGGAACCCTACTGCGTCGCCGAGCGGACGCGCCAGGCTCGGACGGGGCTCGTCCCGGCCCGCGACGCGCCGCAGCGACCGGGCGGCGCCGCGCCGTGCCCGCTCTCGGGCCACACGGCGGCCTTTGCCCGGCACGGCGCATCGACGGTCGCCCCGCTCGAAACGGCTGCCGCTCGGCAGGCAGCTCGCCTGCTGTATCGCGCAGCCGCGCGGTCGCGGGCACGCGAACGGGGGGCTGCTTGTCGAGATTCGCGCTCGCGTCGGAACGCTCTCGCTCGACTGCCTGCACGGGATGGACGACGTTTCGTCAAGTGGGACTGGAAACAAGCCCGTCGGGGGCGGCGCGAACGGCGATCTCTACGTCGCACGAGCTGACGGGTCCCAGGCGCGGCGCATCACCTTCAACCGCCAACCGAAAGCGCTCCCCGTGTGGTCGCCCGACGGCAGGCAAATCGCTTTCGTGCAACTCGATCACGTCGGCGGCTGCTGTGGGAACTTGGAAATCTATGTCGTAAATAGAGACGGTTCAAGCCTACGCAACGTCAGCCGGACCGTCACGAGAATCAACGACGGTACGGGAGGGGCGAACTCGGCAGATGAATGGTCTCCTACCTGGTCGCCTGATGGAAGTCGTATTGTTTTCCACAGCACATGGGATGCAGGTTCAAGTGGTTGTTCCACTTGCGCGACGGCGCGCTGCACTTCAAAGAGGCGTCGCAGCCCCCCGTGCGCCATCCCACGGGGACAAACGTATCGGCAGAACAGGGGCTGTACACGGCGGAGGCAGCGGAGCACGCTGTCACTCTGCTCCTGGAGGTGTTGGAGACGGCGGTCGCGCATCCGCGACCCTCTTTACGGGGCTGGGCTACTTCAACGCAGCAGAGTGTCGCCGCTCTCCGCGCCGATCAGACCGCCACAACGAAAGCGTGACGATGGCTGCACGAGAGGAAACGGCCGATAAACGCTTCCCCGTCATGCGAAGCCGTTCGTGATGGGTTGGTGGCGGTTGCTACGCGGACGCCGCGTGAAGCGAGGGCTCCCTTGGGCCGAGCTGAACGATCTGCTTGCTCTGTCGCCAAGCCAGTTCGAGGAAGCGGTCGGTGCGATCTTCCGGGAGCTGGGTTTCCGGCGCGTCAAGCGCGTTGGCGGCTCGGGCGATCTCTCCGTCGATCTCACCTGCCGGGACAGCGGGACGGCGAAGTGCCCCCGGCAAGAATCGAACTTGCGCGCGCGGTTTAGGAGAACGCGGCTGCGTTCTCCGGGGTTCTCCAGGATTCGCACCTTTTGGCCGCAAACAGGCCGTTTCGTCGCCGCTTCTGCGGCCTGACGCTTTACGGGGTTCGGGTCTTCTGTGACTCACCGATGGCCCACCTCGCGCGGCGGCGCGCTATGAAGAACCGGCCGCGCAGACACTCCGTCAGTCGAAAAAGGTGTTCTCAAGATCCGCGCCGAGCGCCGCCAGTTGCAGATCAAGCCGCCCGTTCCATCGCGCCTCGATGAAGGCGATCCGTCGTGCCGGCACACTGCGCTCGGCTGCCAGGACTGGCGCCAGGGTCTTTGCTACCTCGTAGAGATTCTGCTGGTGGGTCGCTCGCGCCGCCTGCTCGGGCTTGACGATGAAGATGAACAGGTCGAGCACGCACTCCGTGCGGAACTGGGCAAACGGATACGCATTCTCCAGCCGCTCCATCTGCTGAGGCGAGAGAAGCTGCGCGCACGCCGTCAGGCCCTGCACCAACGCCAGCACTGGATCGGTGTCGTAGTTCTTCGCGGTCGCTGACTTGACCTCGCCGACGATCGGCACCCCGTCCTCGCCGACCAGCAGAAGATCGGCTCGCATCCCTGGGCCTGAAGCAGCTTCGCCCGGAAGTCGCGCCTGAGCGGTCTTCCTGGTCGGCGGTAGCTCGTAGTCGACGAAGCGGAAACGGAGCTCCGGCGCGTCCTCGACCTCCCACCACCGGCCGCGAGGCTGATCGGCGAGGACGACCGCGAGGTCGTAGCCGCGTGAGATCGCCGTCACACTGTCGGCAGGCGGCAGCTCGCGGGGCGGGTGGAACGGCTCGTCGGCGTTCGAGAAGTGATCGCCGTAGAACTTCAGGCTGCGCCGCGACCACTCGTTGAACAACTCGGGCTTCTCGGCGATCCAGCGCGCGAGCTCAAGCCGCTCCTTCTGGCTCATCACGCGCATGAAGTCGTAGAGACGAGCGAGTGGTGTCGTGTCCGCGCTCATACGTCCCACCACTCTCCATCGGCGTGGAGCTCGGCGCAATCAAACAGCTCGACGAACCGCTCCGGCGCCGCCGTATGGATCGGCACAACCCGCTCGGGGTCGAGCGCGGCGACCAGACGCTGAAGATCGGCCGCGTGGCCCGACGCATGGATGACGCCAAGCGGAATGCCGAGGCGGTCAAGACGCTCACGTAGCCGGACGCCAGACGGCTGCTCAAGATACCCGTCCCACATCGACCAGATCGCCTCCGCGCCGTCCAGGCACTGCGCGCGCTCGAGGTCGCCGAGCATCGAGCTCCGGCAACTGATCACGAGACGGTCGGCGAGATCGGCCAACTGCTCGGGGTATAGGCGTGACGAGCGTACGGTGGCGACGCGCTCGAACTGCTGCGTCTCCTTGACGCGCACGCGCTGGCTCTGCGGGATGAAGACGCGCACGCCCTCCCAGCTCGCCTGCGGGATCGTCTCGCGGCGGGTGGCGGCCGTGATCGACGCCGCGTAGAGGTCGAGCACGAACAGTCGCCCGGCGCGCTTTGCGGCGCGGTAGAGGCTGACCAAGCGGTCGAGGTTCTGCGGCGAGTAGAAGGCAAGCGCGGCGCCGCCCGCACGGCTGAAAACGGTGAGTGCCTCCTCCTCCACGTCGCGCTCGCTCGCCGCGCTCGCACCGTCCGCTGGGCGGTCGACGATCCGCGTCCCCTCGAGCAACAGGGTGTCCGTCGTCGGCGGCTCTTCAAGAAGCTGCTCAAACAGCGTTGCCTTACGCCCGTGCGCCCGCAGATCGCCGGAGTAGAACAGCCTCCGCCCGTTGGCTTCGATGAGCAGTGCGTAGGCGTCAAGCGCCGAATGATCGACAAGGTACGGCGTCAATCGGAACGGCCCGATCCGGAGGAGCGCGCGGTCGCTGAAGAAGCCGGAAGGATCGGGCACGACACCACCTCCCGTAAAGAAGCTCGCTTCCTCGAGCACGCGCGCGGCAGCCTCGCCGATATAGATCGGTACCGAACTCCCCACCGTCTCGACGAGTCCGTAATGGTCCGGGTGCCCGTGCGTGATGGCGACCCCAAGCAGCGACGCGTCGGACCCGTCGAGCCCAGCGATTGCGGGCAGTGGCACGTCGTCGCCAAAGCTCGCGTCGAGCGGGCGGCCGAGGTCGAGAACCAACCGCGCTCCTCCACTCTCGAGCTCGACGCAGCTTCCGCCAATCTCGCGGGCGCCGCGATGGATGCATGCTTTCACGAGCGGGCCAGCCTGACTGCTAGCGGCGTTCTTGATAGATGCAAAGGAAGTTCTCTTGATCAGCCGGCTCGAGCGCCGGCCTGCGACCTCCTCGGCGACGAGATTCCAGTTCAGCCTCCAGTGCGCAAGCAGCGACTCCGCCGAGGCGATCTGCTGGTCGGTTGTCAGCGGCTGACCGAAGACACGGGCAAAGCCCGCCTTCGGGGCCGGTGCTGCCGCCCAGGTAGGCGTACTCCGGCTTGTATCTCCGGCCGCCGACGCCGAGCGCCCCGGCGCGTAGGAGAAGGTCGAACGACGTCGTCCGCCCCACTGGCGCACGCGAGAGATGGGGGCGGTGGCGCGCGCCTTCCGGAAGGAGGGCCGAGAGGCGGTCTGCCCAGTCCTTGGGCAGGGCGCCGGTCAGGTCACGCGCCACGAACGGGTGTGTGTCCGTGGCCGTTCCGGGGTTCCCGGCGGAGTAGTCGATGCGTCGCTTGCGAAGCGCGTTCATGTAGGCGCGGTAAGGAACCCGGCACGCGGCGGCGATCGCCTCGCCCGTCCAGCCGTTTCGCGGGATGGCTTGGGGTGGTCTGGGCATCCGGCCGCTATCTTCGCCTAGGTTGCGGCGTTGGGACGGTGATCCGCCTTCCTTGGCGCGTCCGGGTCGCTTTTTCGCGAATCAGCGAACGCGGAAGCGCAGCCTCGGTCCAAGGCTCTGGTGCCCCTTGCCCGCGAGAAACCAGCGGGCCGCGTACCCGCCGGATCCCCGGCGCGGAAAGTTCGTATGCCAACGGACGGAGGAACCTATCGATCCTCGGCGCGCACGGATCGAGAAAGTCCGGCAGGCCTGCTCGCCGCTGGGGTCGCGGACGCACAGCCGGTATCGGCTGAAGTAAGGCGCGGCGATGTCGATCTTCAGGAAGACCGCTCCCTGAACGCGAAAGACGCCGTAGCAGACGTCGCCCGACGGGCTGCAGTACGAGGCGAGCCGGGTCGCCGCGGGCACACCGCCGGGTGCGGCGGCTGTAGCGGCCCCGGCGAGCGTCCCTGCAGCAAGGCTCACGACCAGGACGGCGCGGAAGCCGAAGCCGCGCGTGCTACGAGCTCCGCCTGAATCGCTCGCGCGGGTCACCCGCCTGCCTTGCTGTACGGCACCGTCACCGCGTGGCACGTCGCCGTGTTGGCAGCGACATCCCGCCCGCGCTAGGTGAAGGTGTAGATGCGACCGGCCTTTGCGTACCGCTCGGCGTGCAGCAGTCCGCCGGCGTGAGGCTGGAGTTCGCGCGCAGCGCGTCGGCCGCGGCCCATAGTCGGCGCTCAAGTTCGATGAGATCGGTCATCGGCAGCCTCTAGGCGCGCACGAGGTCACGTCGGGTGAACGGTCGCTTCGGCTGGATCGCGTTGTCGATGGAGATTAACGAGCCGCGCACGGGCCTGATCGTACGACGGAACCTGCGATTCGGCGCTCGCCAGCGGCCGCGGGTGCGCGCCAGTCGCGCGCCAGTGGAGTGCCCGGATGAGCGGATTTGAGCGGTCTTGGGCGGACGATGGGACAACCCTCAGCCGGCCGGGAAGTGCCTGCTCAACCGAGGATTCCGCGTGCGCATGCGGCATGCCCCCGGCAAGAATCGAACTTGCGCACGCGGTTTAGGAAACCGCTGTTTCCAGCGCCGTGAGCTACCCCGACCGACCCGGCCACGCCCTGCATCCGATAGCCACGTCGCATGCCGGTTTGGCGCTGGGCGAGCTCTTTGACCAGAGCTTGACCACGGCGCTCTGGTGCATTGGCGACGCCACGCGAGCAAACGAAAGGCCCGCTTTTGCAGGCCTTTGCGAGGTGGAGCTAGACGGACTCGAACCGGCGACCTCCTGGGTGCGACGGAGCAGGTCGTACGCGCGTTTGGGGCCTCGACACCAACTTTGACCAAATCTTGACCACGCGCCCGCTTTACGCATTCGCGACGCCAAGCTGGAAAACGGAAGGCCCGCTTTTGCAGGCCTTTACGAGGTGGAGCTAGTCGGACTCGAACCGACGACCTCCTGGGTGCGATCCGTGGTCGCGCTGGCGCTAACCGGCTCTATCGGGCTTCACTGAGCGGAATCGCTCTCTGCCGCAGCGGCTGAAAAGCCGGTTGACGCCGGACCGTACTTGCCAATCACTTGCCAAAAGCTCAACGGGCTTCCACAGCAGGATGCAGAACGGGGCGTCCTTCCTCCGAGAGGATGGGAGACTGCCTGAATCCCCAGACCAGCGGGTAGATGCCGAGCGAGAGCTCCCAGATGATCTCGGGGATCGTCAAGATGCCCTGCACCGGCCCACCTGCGTCGTAGAGGTCGAACAGTACGCCGATGCCCGCAAGGCTCTGGAGCGCACCTCCGATCATTCCCAGCAGCGCGAGTCCCCGGGGCATCAGTCCGGACCGGTACATCAGGTAGCCCAGGATCAGTCCGTTCCCGATGCCGACGACGAAACCGGGTCCGAGCTTGAACGTCCAGTCCTTGATTGCGGCAAGCGACTCAGCGAGCCCGCCCATTGCGGCGGCATCCGCGCCTGCGTCATGCCGCAAGGTCACGATTGCAAGGACGGCGATGATGCCGACGAGGAGAAAGACGCATTCCATGATGCGAGCCGCGACGTAGCTGAACGTGAGAATCTCGTGCTGCCGCTTGAGGAGCGTGATCAGCACCACGGCGGTGCCGATGTTCGCGATGATCAAAATCAGTTCCAGGAGCGCTCCGAGGTAGATGCGGTTGTCCGCACCGCCTCCGGCGATGTAGCCCTTGGGATCGTCGAGAACGGGCTGAAAGAGAATCAGCGCTGAGATCGAGGTGGCGAAGGTGATGAGGTAAAGCACCCCAAAAGCGAGCGAAATCCTCCGTTCCGAACTCACGTCGACTCCTTTCGTGGGGCGCCCTCGTCTCGACGACGGCTGGCGCTGGTTAGGCGGATAGCCGGTCTCGAGGCACGAAGAGTCTCAGAACGAGCGGCACCGTGTAACGCGAGTCAGGATGCCGCAGGTCGCGGACGACGAGGAATGGCCTAGGAGGGTCTAGCGAAACGCGGTAGCCGTCTGTCCATGCGCGGTCGAGGGTAACCGGGTCGCCGGCGTACCCCACCTTCGCGGCGGTTTTACCCCAAGACGCGGCGAAAGGGCGGGACCCCGCCGCCCTCTCGCCGCTTGGTTCCCGCCAGAACGGGTCCTACGCGATCGGCTGCTGAACGGTGCAGCTGACCGAGCGAATGATGTCGCCGGGCGTCAGCGTGCCCGTGCGGTCACGGTCGGTGTACGTAAGGGTGCAGCTGAGCGTGGTCACGCCGACCGTCTTCGTGAACGTCGCCGTCAGTGTGGCGGTGCCCGTGCCCGGAGCGGGCGGCGCGGGCGTCGTGACGGTGCAGTTCACCGCAGTGATCACGTCGCCGGGGGTGAGCGCCGGATTCGCGTCGCGGTTCTCGTAGGTGACGGTGCAGCGGATCGTCACCGGCCCCGCCGTCCTCGTGAACGTCGTGGTGGCAGCAGAGGCGACGGCGACACTGGCAAGCGCCAGCGTGACCGTGGCCGCCAGAGCAGCGAGTAGCTTTATGGAAACCCTTCCCCCTCTCTCGTACTGCGGACGCGTGCCTTATACCACCCGCCTGTGAGAGCGTCAATGGGCCGTGCAGACGCTTGCGCGTAGGACCCCCGCGAGAGTCCGCATAGGCCCAGACGACCCACAGATTCGCGGGTCGGGCCTGGGAATTCGTGGGGACGGCTGGGGAAGATCGAGGTTATAACCCTCGCGGCCTGTGGAAAATGTGCATTTTCCGCATAGGCATGCGGGTTGCCCATCCGACCGCTTAGGCATGCTCGACTCCCGATGACAGAACGAAGCCCGCCTGGACTTCGGGCGGGCTTCTCGAACTTCGCCGGGTGCTCCGGCGACGGTGCGATCAGGGGCGGTCACATCGTGCCACGGCGTTCGGACGAGAACGGGAGGATCCCGTGGCCGACGTGCTGTTTGAGGTGGATACGACGTTGTGCAGCAAGGTGATCTTGACGCGGAGTCGGTGGCAACACGCGTGTTCCCATCACCCGGAGGTCGCGCCGTACCTGGATCAGGTGCGAGCGACCGTTGAGCGGCCGACGCTCGTTTATGAAACCGGGCGTGGGAATGCCCCGACGCGTTCGTACTACAGGCGCGATCTCATCCACAGGATCCCCGTTTCAGGGATGCTACGTGGGGCTGTTTTCGTTCGATACGAGATGGAACCATCACAGGTGTGGACGGTCTATCTGCCCTCCGATGCGACCTGGTAGGCGACGCGCTCGGCGAGTGACGCCGGCAGGAAGCTGCGCGCTCGCTCCACCGCCTCGGCGTCGGGGTCGAAGGCGAGCACGCTTGCTGCCTCCGTAGCGATCCCGAGCGTGAGCCGGCCACCGCCGCAACCCAGCTCCAGCACGCGCTGGCCGCGGAAGTCTGCAAGGCGGCGGAGTGCCGCGATGTGCTCACCCTCGGGGTCGAGCACGCTGTTCACAAGCCTGCGCGCGGTCAAGTGCTCGCCTTGTACGCCTTGAGCGTGGTGCCGCGAGCGCCGAACTTCTGTGCCTTGCGCCGTGTGTCCTCGAACTTCGAGCGTGCGTAGGTATCGACCAGCTGGCCGGTCTCGATCCGCTCGAAGCCGTGTCGCTCTAGGAGCTTGGCGTACGCTGCTTCCAGCAGCGCCCCGGCGATTCAGCCGGTCCAGAGATCGATGTTGCGACGACCTTCGGCGCTGACCGGGTTCTGGATCGTCACGTCGGCGATCTGCATGCGGCCACCGGGGACGAGCACGCGATGGAGCTCGGCGAAAACCGCGTCCTTGTCCGGGATCAGGTCGATGACGCCATTCGAGATCACGACGTCGAAGCTCTCGTCCGGGAACGGCAGCCGCTCCGCCTCGCTCTCGACGAACTCCACGTTCTCGGCCCCCATTCCCGCGGCGGCGGCGCGCGCCTTCGCGAGCATCTCGGGCGTCATGTCGATGCCGGTGACGTGGCCGTGCTCGCCGACCATCTGGGCGGCGACGAGCGAGTCGGTGCCGGCGCCGGAGCCGAGATCGAGCACCCGCTCGCCGGGCCCGAGCCGGCCGAGCTGCCAGGGATTGGCGACGCCGGCGAACGACTCGACCGCGGTGTCGGGCACCTTCGCAAGCTCGTCTGGATAGCCGAGATCTTCGGCCCAGGGACGGCCGGTCGGGAAGATGAAGTCGTTATCCGGCTGCTCGGAGACCGATGCGTAGGTCTTCTTGATCTCGCTCTTCAGGACCTCGACGTCGATCTCTACCTCGACAGCCATCACGGCCTCCCGGCGAAGAAGGCCTGACCGACTGCGAAGACTCCCCGTTGTGGGAGCGAGAAGTCAGCGAGCGCTTCCTGACTTGGCAAGGGGCCGAGCTTACCGAGATCGGTCCCGTCCAAGCTGGCGCTGCTCTCTGAGATCAGCCACAGGAGAAGCGGGTTGGTCACAAAACGGTGGCCGTTTGGAGTCGATCCCGCTAGGCGAATGCGGCCGGCTCGCAGAACCGGCCGGGCAAGCGATCCCATGCCGGCAAGAAACGATGAGCGCCGCCACATGCTGACCGGCACGAACGAGGTCATCCTGTTCATGAGTCTCGTCGAGACCGACGGAGTTAAGCTCAGCTGCCAGTCGAGGCGACATCCGCGCTGGAGACCGCGACAGAGAAC
>JBHEMZ010000065.1:0-44837 GCA_046262315.1 Gaiellaceae bacterium | reverse complement strand
GAGGATGGTGAAGAACGAGGTGCTCTTTCGCAGCGTGAACGAGCGCATGAAGGAGCTCACCGACGAGCTTGCCTTCGACCATCGACAGCGCGAGGCGCGTCCGGTCCTCGTCGTTGTAACCGCGAGCCACGCGGGCGTTGTAGCGAAACGTGAACTCGCTCAGGTAGCGCGGCAGGTGGGCGGGGCTGACGTGGTGGTAGATGCCATCGATGCCGCGCTTCAAGATCGAGAAAAAATTCTCGGCCGTGTTCGTGTGCGCGTCGCCACGCACGTACTCGTACAGGTGGTCGACGGTTTCGTGGCTTGCGTACTCGCGGCCGACGAGCGTGTACGACGGAAACGCGTCCGTCCGCAGGTGCGCCTGGCGGTCGACGTGACGGCGGATTGCCCCGCCTAGCGTCTCGCCCGTGACCCTGGCGATCCGCTCGGAGCGAACGTCGCCGCCGCGCTCGACGAGGGCGACGGCGGCGGTCTTGTCGGTTCCACGGCCGGTCTTGCGCTTGCGCCTGTCGGGCTCGGTCGCGCTCAGGGGCTTGAACTCGCGCTTGTTCGGCCGGCGGCGCTTGCCACCCACGTACGTCTCGTCAACCTCGACCGTGCCGCTGAGCTTCGTCTCTGCGGGCTGCTCCAACGCGTAACGGATGCGATGCGCCATGAACCAGGCCGTCTTATACGTCACGCCGAGCATCCGGTGGAGCTGGTGTGCGCTCATGCCCTTCTTTGAGCTACAGAGCAGCCAAAACGCATACAGCCACTCGTGCAGTCCGATATGCGACGACTCAAAGATGGTTCCCACCGTGACGCTGAATTGCTTCCGGCAGGCGGCGCACTTCCAGAGTCGCCGGGTCTTCGACTTGAGCGGGTAGTGGCGACGCTCCGCCTCACCGCAATGGGGACAAACCGGCTTGCCGTCAGGCCAGCGGATCGACGCAAGGTAGTCGGCCGCGACGAGTGGGTCGTGGAACTTCGAGTCGTACGCGCCAAGCTCCATACCCGGCTTGTCGCACGCTCAGTTGGGTTTGTCAAGTATATAATTCCGAGCGCTCATTATGCAGGCGTGGAGGTTGCATATCGTCACGCCCCCCGGCGCTAGACACGTCGGCCGTCGATATACGATCGAGTCGGGGAGGAGGTCAGGGGTACCTCGGAGCCACCGGGAGGCATGTCCGCCTGAGACCTGGCCGTCACTCGGATCCGGCCGCCGCGGGGCGGGGGAGCCGCTGTTCCCTTAGGTCGGGGCGGGCTCGCCGAGGGCGGCCAGCACGTCGCCGCCGTAGCGCTCGAGCTTCGTCGGGCCGACCCCGGCGATCGCGCCCAGCTCCGTGAGGCTTGCGGGGCGGTGGCGGGCGATCTCCGCCAGGGTCGAGTCGTGGAAGACCACGTACGCGGGGATGCCGTCCTGCTCGGCGCGGCGGCGGCGCCATGCTCGCAGGACGTCGAAGCCCGGCGGCAGGTCGGCGGGGTCGGGCTTGCGCGGGCGCGCCGGAGACCCCAACGCCACGCCCGCCTCGACGAGGAAGCGGCTCGGCCTCGCCGCCCACGTCACCGCGAGGTGCCGCTTCGCGCGCGTGATGCCGACGTAGAGCAATCGCCGCTCCTCGGAGATCTCGTCGGGGGTGCGCGCCAGCCGGGAGGGCAGCTCCTTCTCCTCGACACGCGGCAGGAAGACCGCTTCCCATTCGAGGCCCTTGGCGCGGTGGAGCGTCAGCAGGTGGACACCACGGCCGGCGTCGGGGCCGTAGCGCTGCTGGAGATCCGCCACCCATTCGGTCAAACCGCGCTCGCCGTCGTCGAACGCCTCGGCAAGGCGCACCAACCGTGCGAGATCGTTCTGGCGCGTGAGCTCTCGCTCGCCGAGGCCGTCGGGCAGCGGCGGCACGATCAGCCCCTGCTCGGCGGCGACCGCTCTCACGATTTCACCCACCGGGCCGCCCGCCCCACGCAGGCGCTTCAAGAGCTGCCTGGCCGCGTCGCGCGCGAGCAGCGAGGCGCCCTGGAACGGGATCTCGGCCTTGTGGAACGCCTCCTCGAAGTCTGCCGAGCGCGCGTTCGTACGCAGCAGCACGGCCATCTCTTCCAGCGCCACACCTTCGGCCTCGAGCTCCCCCACGCGCTCGACGACGAACGCCGCCTCGGAAACCGGTTCCGCGAACGCGCGCAAGAGCGGCTCAGGGCCCTCCGGCCGCGTCGCCCGCAGGGTCTTCTCGGCGCCGCCGAGCTTTGGGACAAGCCGGTTCGCCAGCTCCAATACCTGCGGAGTGGAACGGTAGTTCTCCTCCAGGCGGACGATCGTCGCGTCCGGGAAGCGCCCCGGCAGCGAGAGCAGGAACTGGGGCGAGGCACCCGTGAAGCCGTAGATCGCCTGGTAGTCGTCGCCGACCGCGCAGAGCTCGTCGCGCGGCCCCAGCCAGCGGTCGAGCAGCTCCTGCTGGAGCAGGTTGACGTCCTGGTACTCGTCCACCGTGAAGGCTCGATATCGGTCGCGCACGGTGGCGAGGGCCTGGTCGTCCTCGTCGAGCAGGCGGACGGCAAGCTCGAGCAGATCCTCGAAGTCGATCCGGCCGGAGTCGGCCTTCCAGCTCTCGTACCGCCAGAACAGACGCTGCATCAGCTCGGCGGGAATGGGCGGCTGGTGATCGCCCAGCGCCCCGAGGTACGTGCCGGGGGTGAGCCGCCTGCTCTTCGCCCACTCCACTTCGGTGGCGAGATCGCCGGCAGGCCGGAAACGATACGCCCGCGGCAGGAACCCGGCGGCGTTGCGCAGCGGCAGCGCCTTCGACGACACGATACGGCGCGGCTCGTCCGGCCGGAAGTAGTTGAGCTGCGCGAGCGCGGCAGAGTGGAACGTCCGGGCCGCGACACCGGTCACGCCGAGGGCCTGCAGCCGATGCCTCAGTTCTCCCGCCGCCTTGTCCGTAAAAGTGACGGCAAGGATGGCGGAAGGCGAGAAAGCGCCCGCCGCCACCTGGTTGGCGATCCGCCGCGTGATCGTCGTGGTCTTCCCAGAGCCCGCTCCCGCAAGGATGCACACCGCGCCATGCACGGCCTCCGCCGCACGCCGCTGCTCGGGGTTCAGCCCCTCGAGAATGGTCTCGCGCTCCACCGCGCCGACCCTAGCGGCGCACCCGGCCGGATCAGTGCCGCGCGTGTGCCCGATCTGTGACGTCAATCGCCGCGGCAGGACGCTGCGGCGCGCCGACCGCCTGGGAGAGCCTCGTGACGAGCGCGAGGGTGTCACCCTCCTCGACGAGCCGCTCGAGCTCGCCCAACTCGCCGTCGAGCCACCCGGCGTCCACCGCCGGACGCCTCACACGCCGGATCTTCGGGTGCGGCGTGTCGGCGACTGCCTCACCCTCCCCCCAAAGCTCCTCGTGCAGCTTTTCGCCCGCGCGCGCGCCGACGAACGCAATGAGCACGTCGCGGCCGGGCTCCTTGCCGGAAAGCCGGATCATGTTGTGCGCGACGTCGAGGATGCGCACCGGCTCCCCCATGTCGAGCACGAAGATCTCGCCGCGGCCGCCGATTGCACCCGCCTGCACGATCAGCGAGACCGCCTCGGGGATGGTCATGAAGTAGCGCGTCATCTCGGGGTGCGTGACCGTGACCGGCCCGCCGCGGGCGATCTGGCGGCGGAAGATGTTGATGACACTGCCCGCCGAGCCGAGCACGTTGCCGAAGCGCACCGCAACGAAGCGGGTCTCGACGTCGGGACGATGGCCGTAGGACTCGACGATCCACTCGCAGAGCGTCTTGCACTGGCCGTAAACGGCCCGCGGGTTGAGCGCCTTGTCGGTCGAGACGAGTACGAAGCGCTGCGCACCGAACTCGACGGCCACGTCCGCCACGACCTTCGTGGCGAGCACGTTGTTCCGCACTGACTCGACGGGGTTTGCCTCCATCAGCGGCACGTGCTTGTAGGCGGCCGCGTGGAACACGACTCCCGGCCGGTACTTCTCGAAGACCTGGCGCATCTTCACGCGGTTGCCGACGTCGGCGATGACCGGGTGCGCGGCCGTGAAGGTGCGCTCGTCCACCAGCTCGCGCTCGATCTCGAAGAGCGCCGTCTCCGCCTGCTCTACCAGCACGAGCCGCCGTGGGCCCAGACGGGCGATCTGGCGGCAGAGCTCGGAGCCGATCGAGCCGCCCGCGCCGGTGACGAGCACGGTCTGGCCGGCCAGGTAGGACGCGATCGCCGCGAGGTCGACCTCGACGGGCTCGCGGCCGAGGACGTCCTCGACCTGCACCGGCCGGATCTGCCCGGCGAGGTGGTCGCCGGAGATCAGCTCGTGTAGACCGGGCAGCGTCTTCACGGGCACGCCCTCGTCACGCGCGACGTTGACGATGCGCTGGCGCGCCTCGCCGGACGCGGAGGGGATCGCGATCAGAAGCTCGTCCGGCCGGTGCTCTCGCAGCAGGCGCCGGAGGTCCTCCGTGGCGCCGAGCACACGGACGCCGTGGACGCGCAGGTTCTTCTTGCGCGGGTCGTCGTCGAGGAGGCCGATGGGCGTGTAACCGAGAGCACGGTTCTTGTCCAGCTCGCGGATGACGAGCTGCCCCGCATCGCCGGCGCCGACGACGATGACCTCCCTGCCCCGCGCCACGATGCCACCGGGAGCCGGGCGTTCGAAGACCGTCCGCGCCAGCAGACGCGAGCCCGCAACGAGCCCGAGCAGCAGCACCCAGTCGATCGCGACCACGCCGGCCGGCACGCGGAAGCCGGGCACCGGATTCCAGAGGTAGACGGCCGGCAGGACGACCAGCGCGGCGACGGTGACGCCGCGCGCCGCCGCCCACATGTCCCGCGTGGACACATAGCGCCACCAGCGGTTGTAGAAGCCGAAGGCGACGAAAACGACGAGCTTGATGGCGAGGACCGGCAGGATCGTGCGGTCGAGCAGCCGCTCGTAGGGCGGCGGGACGCCGGCGTCGAAGCGCAGCTGGAACGCTAGGTACCACGCGAGCGCGATAAGTCCCGCGTCGGCCGCGAGCTGCCAGATCCGATGCCGATTTACCGGGATCATGTCCGGACGGGCACCGCGCGCCGGATCGTTTCGACCACGAGCTCTTGCTGCTCGGCGGTGATGCCGGCCCAGAGGGGCAGCGAGAAGTTTTCGGCCGCGGCGAGCTCCGTCTCGGGCAGGTCGCCCTCGGAGTAGCCGAGGAAGCGGAGCGCCGGCTGGAGGTGCAGCGGCGGCAGGTAGTACTGGGCGTTCCCGATGCCCGCGTCGCCCAGTGCCTCGCGGATGCGGTCGCGCTCCGGCGAGCGGCACACGAACAGGTGGTAGACGTTGCCGGGGTCGTCGACCGGCAGTTCGCACAGCTCGCCGAGGCCGAGCTCGGCGTAGCGCGCGGCCGCCTCCCGTCGTGCCGCGTTCCAGTCGTCGATCCTCGTCAGGAAGACGCGCAGGACTGCGGCCTGGAGCTCGTCGAGTCGCGAGTTGTAGCCGATGAACTCGAAGGTCTTCTTCGCCTGGGAGCCGTGGAAGCGCAGTATGCGGACGCGCTCGGCCAGCTCGGGATCCAGGCAGGCGACGAGACCGCCGTCGCCGAGGCAGAAAAGGTTCTTCGTCGGGAAAAAGCTGAACGTCGAGGCGACGCCCGTGGTGGCGATGCCGGTCGCGCCAAAGGCTTGGGCGGCGTCCTCGACAAGCGGCAGGCCGAGCGCGGCGAGCTCCTCCAGCGGCGAGGGCCGGCCGAAGAGGTGCACGGGCATGATTGCCTTCGTGCGCCCGGTGATGCGAGCCTCGACGTCGGCCGGGTCGAGGTTGAGCGTCTGCGGGTCGATCTCCGCGAACACCGGGGTGGCTCCGCGGCGTGCGATCGCCTCGGCCGTCGCGTAGAACGTGAAGGCCGGACAGATCACCTCGTCGCCCGGCCCGATCCCCATCGCGTCCAGCACGAGCACGAGCGCGTCCGTGCCGTTCGCGACGCCGACCGTCTCGGGCACGCCGAGGTAGGCGGCGGCCTCCCGCTCGAAAGCCTTCAGGTTGGGCCCGAGGATGAAGACGCCGGAGTCGAGCACCTCGCCGATGCGGCGCTCGATCTCCTCCCGTAGCGGCGCGTACTGCGCGCGCACGTCGATGAGAGGCACCGATGGCACGAGCAAGTCAGTCTAGTTGCCGCCGCAAATCCTCTCCGCCGCAAGTCCGGCCTGCTGCGCAGGCCATGACGACTTGCGGCGGGCTGTCGGGCAGTCAGACGCGACTTCGCGCGGTGTGACTACGGCGGGGGAAACCCCCGCCTCCGCCGATGAAGGACTGTCCCATCGGCGTGGGGCCGGTACTCCGGCGGCGGAGGCCGCCGCGCGACCGTGACGGGTCAGTCCCCGTTCGGGGACAGACCCTGCAACGACGCCCGGCGGCGGCGGCGCAGCAGCACGTAGGCGACCGCGCCCAGTAGGAGCGCTGCAATTGCGTAGTCCGCGTACCGGAACGCGTCGTGGAAGCGCTCCCAGTTCGAGCCGAGCCCCCAGCCGATGCCCGCGAGCGCGAAGCACCAGACGGCGGAGCCGAGCAGCGTCAGCGTGGTGTACGGGACTAAACGCATGCGCGCGATGCCCGCCGGGATGGCGACGAACGAGCGCACGACTGGGGTGATGCGGCCGAGGAAGACGGCCGCGTCCCCGAAACGCTCGAACCAGCGCTCGGCGCGGTCGAGCCGGTCGGCATCCACGTGCAGCCAGCGGCCGTGGCGCTCGACGAGCGGGCGCCCGCCGTAGCGCCCGATGCCCCAGCCTCCGAGCGAGCCCAGCGTGTAGCCGAGCGTGCCCGCGAGCGCGACGGCGAAGAACGCGGGGAAGCCGCTGTCGATACGCTCGCCGAGGAGGACAACGTCTTGGCCGGCGAACGCGCCGGCCGAGACCGCGCCGCCGTACACCATCACGACCTCGCTCGCCGCCGGCAGCACAGCATCCACGAGCATCAAGCCGAAGACGGCGTACAGGCAGTGGTCGCCGACGAGGTCGGTGAGCGCCTCGGTGATGCCCGAGAGGACGGACGCGAGCACTAACGGTTGCGCCGAACGACGAAGACCCGCGCCAGGGTCGCCGAGCCGAAGTCGTTTCTGGCCACGACGCGGGCGAGATAGCGGCCGCCGTAGGCAGGCGCGCCGCCCCGCAGGAGGCCGTCCCAGGCGAACGTCACGGTTCCCGGCCCCGCAGTTCGGCGGCCATACGTCCGCAGGTTCACGCCGCCCGGCGTCTCGATGGTTCCGGTCCAGCTCGCGCCGGCGGTGAGGGTAAACGAGACGGACGCGGTGCCGCCCCGCCGTCCCACGCGCACGACGGCCGGCTGCACATGCACGTTCGCGAGCGTGGCATTGAGGGAGAAGAGCCGCTCCGCCACGGACTGCCGGCCCAAATCGTCCTTCGCTGCGACGACCCATCGCCACCTGCCCTGCGGCTCGAGCGTGCCATCCGCTTTGCGCCCGCTCCACGGGAGCGCGTAGATACCCGGTGGGCGCTCGCCGGTCTCCAGGACGCGGCCGGCGCCGAGCGGGTCGACCAGGCTGACGCTCACGCTGGACGGCCGCACGACGCGGTACCTGAACGTCTGACGCTCGTCGATGCCGTCGCCGTTGGGCGACAGGACAAGCGGCGCGAGCGGAGGCGCGTAAACACCCGCGTAGAGCAGCGCGAGCGACTCGGAGACGGGCCGCTCGCGCCCGGCGGTGCGGTTCAGGAGCGTGCCGTCGAAGGCGAGCGTGGCGGCGCGCCCACCCTCGAGCGCGATCGCGGTGACGGCGCCGAGGCGCACCATCGTCTGCGCGAGCTCGAAGGTCGTCATGCCGACGCTGAACCCCGGCAGGGCGCCGTCCACGGCCACGAGCAGGACGCGGCCGTCGGCGCGCTGGCCGACCGCGGTGCGGGCCGAGGGCAGCGAGAGGAGGCGCTGGGTGAACTCTTCGCGTGCGTTGAAGATCGCCTTTCCGCCGTGGACCAGCGCGGGGCCGCCGCCCATGCCGTCGACCACCGCGCGCCAGTCGGGATCGACCACCAGGCGGACGGTCACGGAGTCGCCGGGCTGCGCCTCCTCGGTCACCTTGACTCCCTGCGCGCCGCGCCCGACGAGGACTGCGCCGCCCGGCGGGACCGGCGTGCCGCCGCCTGATCGTCCCTCCGTCGCGATCGCCGTGTGCTCGCCTGCGGCGACGATCGAGCCGAGACCCGCAAGCACGACCTCGGCGCTACCGGGCTCCGCGGGCGTCGCAGCACCCCATGCCGGCGTGTAGAGCGCGACCGACTGGGCGCCGGGACGGCGGTTCAGGCCGACGAGGGGCCGCCGCTGCCCCGCTCCCTGCCAGGTCGCGAAGAGCGCCACCCGGTCGACGCGCAGGGTTCCGGCGACGTCGATGCCGAGACTCGAGCGCTTCGCGTGGGGCCGTGCAGCCAGGACACCGCCCTGGATGAGCACGCCTTCCGGGGCGCCCTCCGCATTCGAGAGGTCGCCGTTCACGCTCACGACCGTCGCGGCCGGCGCCAGCCGCCGCTGCATGGCGGTCACGGTTTCCTTGCCGACCACGGCGTTGTTCGAGAGCACAGGGCGGAGCGAGTAGAGCCCGCCCGGACGGGGCGCCGTGACGACGTGCACGACCTTGGGGCCCGAGCGGCCGAAGAGGAGCTGGCGTTCGTAGGTCACGCCGGGCATGAGCACGGCGGGCTCGGCGGCATGGGCCGGTGCCGTGAGAACCGCCGCGGCGAGCACGGTGAGCAGGGTTTTTCTCGGCATGGCCAGCGGGTCAGGGTAGCCAAGGCCCAGGGCCTACCAGGCGCGCACTTCCCGGTAGAGCGTGTCGCGCTGCACCGGCGTCTTGCCCAGGGCCCGGATGACCCGGACGAACTCGTCGATCGACGCGCGATGCGTCGTCCCTGCTGCCGAGACGACGTTCTCCTCGATCATCACCGAGCCGAGGTCGTCGGCGCCGAACTCGAGCGCCACCTGGCCGACCTTCATGCCCTGGGTCACCCAGGACGACTGGATGTGATCGACGTTGTCCAGGTAGATCCGGCTCACCGCCTGCGTGAGCAGGTAGTCGAACGAGGTGGGCTCGGCCTCGCGCGGCACCCTCGCTGAGAGGCGGTTTCCATCCGACTGGTATGTCCACGAGGTGAACGAACGAAAGCCGCCGGTCTCGTCCTGGAGCTCGCGGAGGCGGCGCATGTGCTCAACGCGGTCGAAGACCGTCTCCACGTGGCCGTACATCATTGTTGCCGTCGTCGACATGCCGAGGCGCTGCGCATGGCGCATGACGTTGAGCCACGCACCTGTCGTCGTCTTCTTCGGCACGATGATCCGACGGACCCGGTCGACGAGGATCTCAGCTCCGCCGCCCGGTAGCGAGTCGAGCCCGGCGTCACGCAGGCGCGTGAGCGTCGCCGGGATGGTCAGGCGCGAGCGGCGGGCGATGTGCTCAACCTCGGGCGGCGAAAGCGCGTGGAGGTGGATGGGGTAGCGCGCCTTGATTGAGCGGAAGAGATCCTCGTAGTAGTCGACGCCGAGGTCGGGATGGTGGCCTCCCTGCATGAGGACTCCTGTCCCGCCGATCGCGAGTGTCTCCTCGATCTTCTTGAAGATGACCGGCTTCGGCAGCAGGTAGGCCTCGGAGCGGTCGCCCGGGCGGCGGTAGAAGGCGCAGAAGTCGCAGTCCGTGACGCAGACGTTCGTGTAGTTGACGTTGCGGTCGACGATGAACGTGACCTTCTGCGGGTCGGTGCGGCGCGCGCGCAGCTCATCTGCTGCGCGGCCCACCGTGACGAGGTCGCGCGACTCGAGGAGCGCGACGGCGTCGGCGTCCGCGATGCGCTCGCCCTCGAGCGCGCTGTCGAGAATCTGGCTGACGGGCGTGCGCTCGGCGACGGCGCTCACGCGGCGACCTCCTCGTGGATGAAGCGCAGCTCCGGGATCTCCTCGAGCTCGCCCGCGTCGCGCGCCAGCTCGAGGAACCGGACGAGGCCCGCTCGCTCGCGCGGGCCGAAGCTGTAGCGCAGCTGCTCGAAGTAGCGGGCGATCCAGCCGGCGGGGTAGCCGTACTCGGCGCTGGCCTGGCGCGCCAGCCGCTCCGACTCGCGGCGCGCACGTTTGACCGAGGCGACAAGGGCGTCCTCGAGCGAAGCCAACCCCGCCGGCGGGTGCTCGCTGCATGCCCAAACGGCGAACACCATCGGTAGGCCGGTGCGCTCGAGCCAGAGCTGGCCGAGGTCGTAGTGCGGCGTCGCGTCCTCGAATGCGCTCCGCAGCGCCGCATCGCCGATCAGGAGGCGGGCATCCGCATCCGCCTCGAGCGGCACGTGCTCGGCGCGTGGCAGCAGAATGCGCGTCAGCACGACAGAGGTGGCACTCTCAGGGGTGACCGCAAGCGTGCGCACCTCGCCGAGTGGGCGGGAGCTGACAACCTGGATCGAGCCGACCGCGCCCTCCGAGGAGACGCAGAGGCGGCGCAGGAGCAGCAGATGGCGCGCGTTCCGCGCCCACTCGATGGAAGAGATTGGCGCGAGGTCGACTGCGCCGTCGAGCAGGGCGCGGTTGAGCTCGGTGGGAACGCCGGTGACCTCCTGGACCTCGGCGTCGAGCCCATAGAAGACGGGCGCCATGTTCAGGTATGAAATGCGCCCGAGGCGGATCACTCGGACACCCGTTGGAAGAACGTCAGCAGGTTGCCGTCGAGATCGAGCGTCGCGAACTCCCGCGTCCCGAAGTCGGTGTCGGAGACGCCCTCCGCCGAGACCGGGTGGAGCTCGTCGCTCCCACGCAGCTCGTCGTAGAGCTCGCCGACGCCATGCACGCGGATGCGGCAGCTTGCCGTTCCGGCGATGAACGACTCCGCGCCGGACTGAACCGGCCGCTCGAGTGCCTGGCGTTCGCGCCAACTCTCGTCGTTCGCCTCCCACACGTGCACCACGGCGTTGTCGCGAGTGAGGACGGCGAAGCCGCCGTCGAGGTGAGGCGTCGGAAATCCGAGCCGTTCGCGATAGAAGTCCACTGCGGCTGCCGTGTCGCGTACCGGCAGCGCGGGGATCGTCTGGTCGAGGCGGCTCAGGGCGCCCTCCATACAAAGTCACGCGCGCGCGCGTCTGATCTCGGGCCCCGACCCGCCCCCCTGCTCGGAATGAGCGTACCGCCGAAAAGCGCGCGGATGTGTGACGCACGGTGGCGAATGTGTGACATTCCGGTCGCTACCATCGCCGCAGCTCCCGGTAAAGCGTGTCGCGCTGCACGGGAACGCGGCCCGCAGCCCGCACGAACCGCACCAGCTCCTCGACCTTCTGTTCCGTCTCCGTCCTGGCGCCCGCCGCGTGGAAGATCTGCTCGCGCACGACCGTTCCCTGCACGTCGTTCGCACCGAAGTGCAACGCGATCTGCGCCAACGGCATGCCCATCATGATCCAGTAGGCCTTCACGTTCGGCACGTTGTCGAGCATGAGCCGCGCGACCGCGATCATCTTCAGATCGTCCGAGCCCGCGGTGTGCGACCAGCCGCGCCGCTCGAACACGGTGTTCTCGGGATGGAAGGCGAGCGGGATGAACGCGAGGAAGCCGCCCGTCTCTTCCTGGAGATCCCGTAGGCGGAGCAGGTGGTCGACGCGCTCCTCGTACGTCTCGACGTGCCCGTAAAGCAGCGTGCAGTGCGTCGGGATCCCTAGCCCGTGGGCCGTCCGGTGCGTCTCGAGCCAGATCTCCGGCGACTCCTTCCCCGGCGCGACGAGCCGCCGTACGCGCTCGGCGAACACCTCTGCGCCGCCGCCGGGCAGCGACCCGAGGCCAGCGTCGCGAAGAGTCCGCAGCACCTGCTCGTGCGTAAGCCCCGAGAGTGTTGTCATGTGATGGATCTCGCTCGCCGTGAAGCACTTGAGATGCACGTCGGGCATCGCCTCGTGAAGCTGTCGGACGATCTCGACGTAGTAGTCGAAGCCGACGTGCGGGCTCTCCCCGCCGACCATGTGGATCTCGGTGAAGCCGGTCAGGCCGCGTTGGCGCACCGCGTCTTCCACGAGCTCCTCGGGTGAGTGGGTGTACGCGCCGGCCTGCTTCTGCGTGACCGCGAACGCGCAGAACTTGCACTTCACGCGACAGACATTCGTCTGGTTGAGATACAGGTTCTGGACGAAGTAGGCCTCGTCGCCGCCGCCGCGCACCCGGCGCGCGCTGTCCGCGAGCTCGCCGAGCGCCAGGAGGTCGTCCGATTCCAGCAGCGCCAGCCCGTCCTCGAAATCCAGGCGCTCGCCGGCCTCCACCTTCTCGCGGACGGGGTCGAGCAGAGACGTGCGGTCTAGGAGGGCCGGAGCTGCTCTCACGATGACGCCTCCTCGCCGCGGCGCGCTGGCCGAGTGCGAGGCAAGGACGCAAGGAGCGTCAGTAGCACCGCTATCGGCGTGACCGAAGACGCGGCATCGCGCCGGGCAGCGCGGCCGGGCGAGTCAGTGCTCATCGTGAGCGAAGCTCCATCAATCACGTACGGCGATCGACAACAGCGTAGGTGAGAGCCTCGAGCTCGCCGCGGTGGAACTCGCCGTCGAGCGCCTCGCGCGCGCGGCGGGCGTAGCGCTCGGCCAGGCAGCGCGAGCGTTCCAGCGCACCGGACTCGGCCACGCGCACGAGCGCGCCGTCAAGCGAGCCGCCGGTGAGCGCGCGACGCACCAGCTCGTCGCGCCGCGCTGCCAGGAGGAGCGGGAGGGTCGGCGTGCCCTCGCGCAGGTCGGTGCCTCCGACCTTGCCGGTCTCGAGGACGTCGCCCGCGCAGTCGAGGATGTCGTCCGCGATCTGGAACGCGATGCCCAGGGCAAGTCCGAAACGCGCGAGCTGCGCGTCACCGGCGCCTAGCACGCACGCGGCCTCGAAGAGCTTGCCGGTCTTCAGCGCACAGCGCTCGAGGTATTCGGCGACGGTCGTGTCCGGGTCGTGCGCCTGGGTTCGCTGCATCGCCTCGCCACGCGCGAGGCAAAGGCACGCGTCGGCGAGCACCGCGACGCCGTGCTCATCCCCGGTCGCCGCCAGCTCGGCGAAGGCCCGGGCAAAGAGGTAGTCGCCGCCGGCGAGCGCCGCGCCGGGTCCGTAGCGCGACCACGCGGCGGCACGCCCTCGACGGAACTCGGCGCCGTCGATCAGATCGTCGTGCACAAGGCTTGCCATGTGCACGAGCTCGACGGCGACCGCGGCGGCGACGGGCGGCGGGCTGTCGGGCGGTGCGGTTAGGAAAACGAGCAGCGGCCGCAGGCGTTTGCCCCCGGCCGCGCGCACCTCGGCTCCGACCGCCGCCACGATGCCGCCGTGGCGCTCCACCGCCTGTTCCAGCCGCTCCTCGAGCTCCTCGAAGTACTCGTCGAGCCCCGGCGCCGCGAAGACGTCCGCGGGCGCGCTCATGCGCACCCCGCGCCGACTTCCAAGAGGGATTGTCCCCGCTTGAGGCGGAGCGCGAGCTTCACGCGGCCGTACCGGTGTGAAGGGCCACGATGCCGCCGGCGAATAGTCGGTAGCGCGCGTCCTCGAACCCCGCGCGCTCGAGAGCGTGGGCGAGATCCTCGGGGCCGGGGAAGCGCCGCACGCTAGCGGGCAGGTACGCGTAGGCGCGGCCGCCGGGAATCACCTTTCCGGCGATCGGGACGACCCGATCAAACCAGAGTCCAAAGAAAGGGCGCAGGAAGCCGCTCGGCTGGGTGATCTCGAGCACGGCGAGACGCCCTCCCGGCCGCAGGATACGCCGCAACTCGCGGAGGCCGGCTTCGAGGTCCTCGACGTTCCGCACGCCGAAGCCGACGGTCGCCGCGTCGAACGACTCATCCCCGAACGGCAGCGCGAGCGCGTCGCCAAGAACCCACTCGAGCCCCGGAGCCTTGCGCCGCGCGCGCTCGAGCATGCGCTCCGAGAAATCGAGGCCGGTCACCCGGCCGCCGGCAGCTACACACGCGATGGCCAGGTCGCCGGTGCCGCAGCACGCGTCCAGCACACGGTCGCCGCGACGCACGACCGCGCGGGCCGCCTCGCGGCGCCAGCGGCCATCGAGCCCGGCCGTCATCAGCCTGTTCATGAGGTCGTAGACCGGCGCGATGCGGTCGAACATCGAGCGCACCTCGCCGGGCGGCAGCGTCCCCTCGGCCTGTGGAGCCTTCGTCACCAACTCGTCACACCCGCTCCTGTCCGAGCCGGACACGGCCTGGGTCTGACCCCGAGTACTGTCCCGGCGAGACGGGTGTGGACGACTTGTCACAGAAGCGGCGCACGCTCACTCTGTGCCCCACTCCGGGACGAGGTCCTGTTCGAGACCGAGCTGGTCGAGACAGCGCGCCGCGACGAAGTCCACGAGCTGTTCCACGGAGTCGGAGCCATGGTAGAAGCCCGGCGCAGCGAAGAGGATCACGGCGCCCGCGCGTCGCAGCCGCAGCAGGTTCTCGAGATGGATGTCCGAGAGGGGCGTCTCGCGCGGCACGAGTACGAGCCGGCGGCCTTCCTTCAGTGCCACGTTGGCCGCCCGGTGGATCAGATTCGCCTCGCCCCCAGAGGCAATTGTCCCCGCAGTCGCCATCGAGCACGGGCAGACGACGTAGCCGTGCACGCGCGCCGAGCCGCTCGCGTACGGCGAGCTGTAGTCGCGCGGGTCGTAGACGGTCGCCGCGCCCTCCGCGCCCTCGACGAACCGCGCCAGGGTCTCGTCCCGGGGGAGGCGCGCATCGCCGTACAACTCGGTGGCGAGCACCTGCACACCGGCGTCCGAGGCGCACACGCCGATCTCGTTGTCGGCTGCCGCCGCGAGCGCGCTCAGCAGGCGCGCGGCGTACGGCGCACCCGAGCCGCCCGTGATTCCCAGGAAGACGCGCACGAAGCCCCTGCGGGCGCTACCCGCCGCCCTTGGAGGCGGCCAGGAACACACCAACCTGCCGTAACTGCTCGGCGTCGAGGCTGCCCGACGGAAACTCCTCCGAGTACTGCGGCATGACCGCGTTGCCGAACTCGCGCGGATTCCCGACGTAACGGGCTAAGTACTCGACGTTCTTGCCCTCCTGCGCACCGATCTCACTGAGGTCCGGCGCGCCCGCGTTGGACGACCCGGTGCCGAGATAGGTGTGGCACTGCTGGCATCCGACGCCGGCGAAGATCGTCGCGCCGGGGACCGCCTCGTCGGGCAGGTTATTGAGGTCCTGCCACTCGGCCACGATCTCCGTCGCGTTGCCGCCCGAGATCTCCCGCACGGTCGCGCCCTCGTAGGTGAGCACGCCCATCGTCGCCGCGGTCAGGGCTGCGGCCACGATCGCCACGGGGCGGCGCAGCAGCCGACGCTCGCGCCGGCGGTCGAGGAACGGCAGCATCAGCATCAGCACGAGCGCGATGGTCGGCACGCCGATGGTCCCGAGGATGACCGCGTTCGGGTGGTCGAAGATCCGCAGCAGGTAGAAGAGGAAGTAGAAGTACCAGTCGGGCCGCGGCACGAAGGTGGTCGTGCCCGGATCGGCTTTGTCGGCGTAGAGTGGGCCGAGCCAGCCGGGCTCGCCGGCCTCCTCCCCCGCCGTGAACTTCCAGACGACCGTCAGCACCGCGATCACGATCACGACGACGAGGCTCATCACCGTGTCGTGGAACATCGCGAACGGGTAGAACGGCTTGCCGCGCTCCTCGACGTCGCGCTTGTAGCGCTGGTGCTGCGCCCGCCGCTCGTCTTGGGCTCTACTCACGCCGCCGGCCTCCTTTGCCAGCGGCGTCCCGCCGAGGTGAGCAAGCTCATCGCTTGATGCCTCCACGGCCCGACGGCTGCACGAGCCCCGCTCGCCCCGTTCCCTTCGGATCGGGCCGCTCCATGCCCGCGGCCTCGTCCGACCACGGCGGCGAGGACACGCCGAGCCGGATGACGAGGTAGAGGTGCAGCCCGATCAGCGCCATCAGCGCACCTGGTATGAGCAGCATGTGCATGGCGTAGAAGCGCGTCAGCGTGTCACCGCCGATCTCGGACCCGGATCTCAGGAACTGCGCCAGGAACTCCCCGACGAACGGCGCTGTCCCGTTCAGGTTGATGCCGACGACCGTCGCCCAATACGCCGTCTGGTCCCAGGGCAGCAGGTAGCCCGTGAAGCCCTCCAGCATGCCGAGCACGAGCAGCAGCACCCCGATGATCCAGTTCAGCTCACGTGGGTACTTGTAGGCACCGAACAGAAAGACGCGTGCCATGTGGAAGAACATGAGGATGATGAAGACGCTTGCGCCCCAGCGGTGCATACCGCGCACGAGCCAGCCGAGCGTCAGCTCGTTCGTGATGTTCTGGACCGACTCGTATGCCGAGTCGGGATCGGGCTTGTAGTACATCGCCAGGATCGAGCCCGTCAGGAGCTGGACGATGAACGCCGTGAGCGTCGCGGAGCCGAGCGTGTGCCACCAGCCGACGTCGCCCGGCACCTTGCGAAAGAGGAAGTACTTGACGCCACCGATGAGGCCGGAGCGCTCCTCCAGCCAGTCGAGCGGGTACATGGCCAGCGCCTCGATCTGCTGGCGGCGGGCGGACTTACGGCGGGCTGGAAGTGGCGGCATCGGCGTCTATCTCGGCGGCTGGATGGGGTAGAGCCACGCCTCGAGGCCGTCGACGTGCTGACCCGGGCCTGTCAGCTCGTAGCTCTTGATGACCGCCTCCTTGCCCGTACCCTCGACCTCGCCCACGCTGTAGGGCTTGCCGAGGTGCAGGCGGCCGTTGCGGATCGAGTAGTGGTAGCGGTCGAGCGCGCGGACCGGCGGGCCGGCCCTGCGGTTCCCCTCGGTGTCGTACTGGCCGCCATGGCAGGGGCAGCCGAAGCCCGAGGGATCGACGGGCGTGATCAGCACCTTCGTCTTGCCTCCGCTCGGAGCGTCTGTTGGGACCTCGGTGCGCTTCTTCTCGTCGAGCAGTCCGTTCGGCTGCACCGGACAGCCGAGGTGGGCGCAGCGATTCGAGATGATCGTGAAGCTGGGCTGGCCCTCGAGCAGGCCGTTATTGCGGATGTAGGCGGTGCGCCGCGTGACCTCACCCTCGGAGGGGTCGAGCATGAAGGTCGAGACTACGAAGCTTCCCTCGGGGAAGTTCTCGAGCGGGCCGAGATCGACCTCCTCGGGCTCGTCCTCCGTGAACCCGGGCAGCACCATGAAGCCGAGTGAGGGCACCGTGACGATGCCGCCGATCACGCCGCCGAGGCCGAGGGTTGCGAGCTCGAGGAACTTGCTGCGTGGGTAGCGCTCCACCTCCGCGTCGGACATGAGCGGCATGGCCGCCTCGCCCTCGGCCGCGGGCCGCGGCGGTGCGGCAGGCACGGAGGCCGGCTCCGGCTCCTGCGACCCGACAGGGTCGAGCGGCGCGCGCTCGCCGCGATACTCGCGTGTCGCCTCGCGCACCCAGAGAAAGCCGAAGACAACCGTGATGACCACGCCGGCGATGACGGCGGGCATGCTGACGACCAACCCGGCGAGGATGCAGACGATCCCGACGGCGAAGCCGACCGGCCAGATGGTCGGGCCGGGCAAATGCGGCCTGTCTTGGCCGTGCGGATCCAGTCCGTGCCTCCTAAGAGCGGGTCAACCGGAATTCAAGCGGCTCGAATCTTTACACGTCAATGACGTAACAGACGCGGCAAACCCTCCGGGTTTCCCGCGTCTAGCTCGAGAGGCGTCTTCGGAGGGTCGGGAGGAGGCGCTTACCCGAACCGTTGCGGTCGACGGATCCGAGCTCGATGCCGTACTCGGCCCAGCGCTCCGTGACCCGCTTCCGGATCTCCTCGCTCATCTCGATCTCCGGCGGCCACTCGCGCGTGCCCTCCGCCGGTCCCTTCGCGGTCGCGTCGATGCCGATCTTGCCGCCCACGAACTGGAGCGTCGGGGCGTGGTCGAGATGGTCGGCCGGGCCCTCGGTGAGGACCACGTCCCGCTTCGGGTCGACGTTCGCGCCGACGTAGAAGAAGACCTCCTCGTAGTCGTGGACGTTGACGTGCTCGTCCACGACGACGATCGACTTCGTCAGGCTGAGCATCCCGAGACCCCAGATCGCGTGCATGACCTTCTTCGCGTGGCCGGGAAAGGCCTTGCGGATCGAGACGATGCAGCAGTTGTGGAACGCGCCCGCGACCGGCAGGTCGTAGTCGACGATCTCCGGCACCGTCATGCGCACGGCCGGCAGGAAGATGCGCTCCGTGGCCTTGCCGAGCCAGGCGTCCTCTTGTGGCGGCTTGCCGACGACGATCGACGGGTAGACGGCGTGCTCGCGCATCGTCATCGCCGTGACGTGGAAGATGGGGAACGGCTCGATGCCCGTGTAGTAGCCCGTGTGGTCGCCAAAGGGGCCCTCGGAGCCGAGGTCACCCTGCTGGACGTAGCCCTCGAGCACGATCTCCGCGTCGGCCGGCACCTCCAGATCGACCGTCTTCGCGCGCACCATCTCGACAGGCTCGCCCTTCAGGAAGCCGGCGAGCATGAACTCGTCGATGTGCTTCGGCAGCGGCGCGGAGGCCGAGTAGGTCGCGACGGGGTCGAGGCCGAGCGCGACCGCCACCTCCAGCCGCCCGTCCGTGGCCAGGTAGTCCATGCGCCCGTCCTTGTGGATCTGCCAGTGCATGAGCGTCGAGCGTTCGTCGCAGACCTGCATGCGGTACATGCCGACGTTGCGCGTGCCCGTGTGCGGATCGTGCGTGATGACGGCGGGGAGCGTGATGAACGGCGCAGCGTCTTCGGGCCAGCACGTCTGGACCGGCAGGAGCGAGAGATCGACCTCGTCGCCGGTGAGCACGATCTCCTGGCAGGCGCCGCGGCGCACCGTCTTCGGGCGCGAGTCGGCGATCGACTTGAGCTTCTTGAGGCCACGCACCTTCTCTGCGAGCCCCTGCGGCGGCTGCATCTCGAGCACGTCCTCGAGCCGGCGCGCCACGTCGTCGAGCGAGGCGGCGTCGAAGGCCATGCACATGCGACGCTCGGTGCCGAACTGGTTGATGAGCAGCGGGTGCTTCGAGCCCTTGAGGTTGGAGAAGAGCAGCGCCGGCCCGCCCGCCTTCACCGTGCGGTCGACGATCTCGGTCACCTCGAGGTGCGGGTCGACCTCGGCGTCGACGCGAACGAGCTCGCCCTGCGACTCGAGCAAGCGGATCCAGTCGCGTAGGTCGCTGGGCGGTGTCATCGCGGCCAGTCTAGGGAGAGCGTGCTGACCCAGCGCTCGAGGCTGGGTCAACCTTGCTCCGCGAGCGCCTCCGCCACAGCGTCGTCGAGGGGGAGCGCGCGACCCACTTCTCGCCCGCGCTCGAACTCCAGGCCGGAATGGGCGAGCACCGGGCCGGCGAACCGCTCGCGCTCGACCCCCCAAGCCCCGAGCGGGCCGCGCTCCTCCTCCGCCTCGATCACGCCCCAGAGCCGGCCTGCCCGATGCGTGTTCCCTCGCTCGGCCTCGATGCGCGCTAGGCGGGCGAGGCCGCGGAGGATCCGCTGGCGGTCGTCTTGAGTACTCGCGAGCGTCAGCGCCTCCCGCGCGTGGCCCGCCGCGGCGTCGAGCATGCCGAGCTCGAGCTTGCGATCGACGAGCTTGCCGAGCATCGCCGTGCGCCACCAGGTAAAGCCGATCTCGCCGGCCAGCGCGGCGCTCCGCTCGAGCAGCTGTAACCCCGTCTCATGCTCGGCGTCGCCGTACTCGAGCTCGCCGAGTAGGCCGAGCGCCTGGCTCTCGGTCATGAGGTCCCCGTGAGCGCGCGCCCCGGCCAGGCTGCTCTCGGCCAGCTCGCGGGCGCGCTCAGTGTCGCCGCGGTAGAGGGCAGAGTGACCCAGCCGCATCACCAGATGGACAGCGGCTCCCTCATCCCCCACAGCCAGGAAAGCGCCGCGGCTCGCCTGGTAGAGGCGCTCCGCGAGGGCATCATCGCCGCCCGGATTCGCCGCTCCCCCGTAGGCACGCAACGCACGCGCGCGGAGCTCGAGCGGCGCGTCTGGTGCGCCCGCGAGCAGCTCCTCGAACCAGCGCATACCGTCGTGGGGCACGACCGACCAGTAGGACTCCAGCGCCGTAGCCAGCCGCAGGCCGAACTCGAAATTGCGGGTCTCGACGGACCACTCCAGCGCCGCGCGAAGGTTGTCGCGCTCCGTCCTCGCGAAGTCGAGAGCCTCGTTCTCCAAGGCGTGCTCCGCGAGCTCGATCGGCGCGGCCAGCGCGAGGAAGTGCTCGGCATGCCGCCGGCGCAGCCCCTCGCGCTCACTTGAGCTCCCGAGCTCGCCGGCTGCGAACTCGCGAATTGTTTCGAGCATGCCCAGCCGACCGCTCTCCCAGCGCCGCACCAGGCTCTTCTCGACGAGCGAGCCGATCGTATCGAGGCTGGCCTCGCAAACCGTCTCTGCGGACCCAGTCGAGAAGCTGCCGGGACAGACGGCCAGCTTGCGAAACGCGTCCTGCTCCGCCGGCGAGAGCAGCTCGTAGCTCCACTGGATCGTGGCCGCCAAAGTTCGGTGGCGCTCGGGGGCGTCGCGCCTCCCTCCGGTCAGGACGGGGAGCGTTTGCTCGAGCCGCGCGAGCAGCGCGTCGGGCGCGAGCAGTCCAACGCGGGCCGCGGCGAGCTCGATCGCCAGCGGCAGCCCGTCGAGGCGACGGCAGATCTCCTCGACCTCGAGCGTCGGCCGGAACGCCCGGTCGACCGCCCGCACGCGCTGGCTGAAGAGCTCGACGCCCGCAGCGGTGGGCAGTGGCTCGACAGAGAACCGGTGCTCGCCCGCGATGTGGAGCGGCTCTCTGCTCGTGGCGAGGATTCTGGCGCTAGGCGTCTGGGCGAGCAGCTCGGCGAGCTGAGGCGCCGCCTCCACGACCTGCTCCAGGTTGTCCACGACGAGCAGGAGCCGTTTGTCGCCCACGAACTCGGCAATCGCGTCGCCCGCGCCCAGCGCCTCGGCGATTGCAGACATGACGTGTGCAGCGTCACGAACGGACTGAAGCGGTACCCAGTAGATGCCGTCCGGGAAGTCGTCTGCCGCCTCCGCCGCGAGCTGCAACGCGAGGCGAGTCTTGCCGGAACCACCCGGGCCGGTGAGCGTCAGCAGCCGGCTCTCACGCAGCAGCGCACCCGCCTCCTCGAGCTCACGCTCGCGGCCGACGAGCGGCGAGGGCTGCACGGGAAGCGTGGAGCGGTACAGCACCTTGAGGGGCGGAAAGCCACCTCGCCGAGCTGAAAGAGACGGATCGGCGCACCGAGATCCCTTAGGCGCTGCTCGCCCAGGTCGCACAGCTCCGTTACAGGGACAGTCCCTGTAACGAGAGCGTCACGCGTCGCCGCCGAGAGCAGCACCTGACCGCCGTGCCCCGCTGCCGCGATCCGCGCGCCCCGGTGGACGTCCACGCCTATATAGCCCTCTTCTGTGACGAGAGCGTGCCCGTGTGCAGGCCGATGCGAACACGAATCGGCGTCCCTTCGAGCACTTCCTTCGCCTTGGCGGCGGCCCCCACGGCTTCGTTCGCCGACCCGAACGCCACGAAGAAGGCATCTCCCTGCGTATCCACTTCCACCCCGCCGTGCGCCTCGAACGCCTCGCGCAGCGCCCGCCGGTGCTGCGCGAGCGCCTCCGCGTACTCCTCCGGCCCGAGCTCGTACAGCAGCCGAGTCGAGCCCTCCACGTCCGTGAAGAGAAACGTGACAGTGCCCTCGGGGCGCCGTTTCATCACCCGGCGATCATGCGCTCGGTGCCCGCCCTGGTCTAGTGCCGCCTCACTTCTTACAGACGGCGGTGAGGTTGATCCCTAGGTTCGTCACGGAGTACGTGAAGCAGCCGAGGCTCTCGGAGACGTAGACCCGCGCGTTCTGGTTCACGAATGGGGCCATCGGCGCGAACTCGCGCATCGTCACCCGGTCGAGGCTCGCGAAGGCGGCGTAACGCTTGTCGCCGGTGAGCTGCGACGCTCGCTCGACAAGCCGATCGAAGCGAGCGCTCGAGAAGTATGGGATGTTCAGGCTGTTCTTCTCGCGGATACCGCCGCTCCAAAGCAGCGGGCGGATGAACGCGTTGGGGTCCGCGTAGTCGGTAGCCCAGCCGATGAGGGCGATGTCGAATGGCTCTCCACGCGTCCCCAGCTTGTCGGCGGCGACGGGTGGAAAGAACGTCCGGATCTCGACGTCCAGGCCGATCGCCTGCACGTGCTGCTTGAAGGTCTCCGCGATCGCCGGGAAGGCACCGACGTTCAATGCGTAGAGGACGGCCTTGCCGCCGCGCGTGTTGCCCTCGGCGAGACGGCGCGCACGATCAAGGTCACGGCCGCGGATGGGATAGATGTCCCAGTTACGAAAGCCGGGCATGTCGATGGGTAGGATCTGGTCCGTGCGGGCCCCGGCCAGATAGCCGAACTGCCGCGCGAGCGCCGGACGATCGATGGCGAAGTTGATCGCTCGCTTCAAGGCGACATTGCCCGCCCCGGAGCCCCGTGGACCGAACAGTGGACGATCGTGGTTGAACCCGAAGAACCAGGTCGTCATCGCCTTACGCACGAAGAAGCGTCCGCGATTGATCCCGTAGCGCTCTGCGACCTCGCCGTACGCCGGTGCCGGGATGCCGACCAGTCCCACGTCGGCCTGGTCCCGGTCGAGCCGGAGCTTCGTCGTGGCCGGCGGGACGCCGAACGTGTACTCGATGCGGTCAACGTTCGCAGGACGCGTCTTCGCGATCGGGCCGCGCCAATGCGGATTGCGGTCGACCAGAGCGAAGCGGCGGCTCGTCCATTCACGCAACACGTATGGGCCGCCACCGTTGAAGGGTGCGCCGATCCCCCGGGGGTCCCGCGGCAGGCCGCTCGCGCCCGGTTGGGGACAGAAGAACGGCATGGTCAGTCGCGCAACGAGGTCGGGAAGCGGCTGGGTCAACGTCAAGATAAGACGGTTTCCCCGCACCTGCACACCGCGCGCGCGTTCCGCCTTTCCGTCGAGAACCGCCTTCGCCCCGACGATTTCGCCGAGATATTGGGCCCCCGGTGATTGCATCTTCGGATCGAGGGCGCGCTGGATCGCGTTCGCGTAGTTAGCAGCCGTCACCGCCGCCCCATTCGAGAAGCGCGCGTAGTTCCGCCGGACGGTGATCACGACGCGCTTGCCTCCCCGCGAGACGCTCGGAAACCCAGTTGCGGTCCCGGCCATGGGTTTCGTCCCCGCCCGCCCATCGAGATCCGGATAGCGGTAGAGCGGAGCGCACAGAGCCGCGAGCAACTGCCACGACCAGGCGTCGTAGCCCAGCGTCGGATCGACGGTGGCGAAGTCAGCCGGATGGTCGAGGCGCAGCGTGCCGCCACGGACGCTCTCTCGGCTGTCACGCGTCGGCGTGCTGCTTCCGGCAGGTCGCGCGAGCGCGGCCAGCAGGAGGGCGATGCCCGCGACGAGCGCGCACACAGAAAAGGCCAGGCGCTTCAGTGGAGGTCCTTTCTCGGTCGCGGAGCGATTGTGGCCCAGGGCACGAGCATACAAGACGCCAAAAGGGGTCTTCCCGGCTGGTGCCCCGGTCGGATGCGACGACCTCGCCCGCTACTTCTTGCAGACGGCGACGAGGTTGACCAGCCCGAACGGAGCGGAAAAACAACCGACGCTCTCGGAGACGTAGAAGCGCGAATTCTCGTTCATAAACGCGGCGACGGGAACGGCGTCGCGCATGGTGACGCGGTCGAGGTTCGCGAACGCGCGGTAGCGGCGCTCGCCGGTGAGACGCGCGGCCTGCTCCAACACGCGGTCGAAGCGGCGACTGGCGAAGTTGGCGATGTTCGTGCTCTTCTTGCCGATCGCTCCGCTCGAGAGCAAGGGGCGGAGGAACGCATTCGGGTCCCCGTAGTCGGCTGCGAAGCCGATCAGGGCGATGTCGAACGGCTCACCGCGCGTCGTCATCTTGTCGGTGGCGACCGGCGGGAGGAACGTCCGGATCTCGACGTCGAGGCCGATCGCCCGCATCTGCTTCCTGAAGATCTCGGCAATCGCGGGAAACGGGGGGACGGAGAAGGCATAGAGCACCGCCTTGCCACCACGGGTGTTGCCAGCCGCCAGGCGGCGCGCGCGGGCCAGGTCGGCGCCACGCACCGGGTAGAGCTTCCAGTCCCGAAAGCCCGGCATCGTGTACGGAAGAAGCTGATCGGTGGGCGTACCGGCGAGATAGCCGAACTGGCGCGCCAGGGACGGGCGGTCGATCGCGAAATTGATCGCGCGCTTCAGGGCGACGTTGCCGGCACCGGACCCGCGCGGGCCGAACAGTGGGCGGTCGTGGTTGAACTGGAAGTACCAGACGGTCCCGCCCTGCCGGACGAAGAACCGCCCCCGGTTGATGCCGTGGCGATTCGCCAGCTCCCCGTACGCCGGCGCCGGAATGGTGAACGGAAGATCGGTCTGGTTGCGATCCGTCCGGAGCTTCTCCGTGGGCGGCGCGACGCCGAGCGTGTACTCGATGCGGTCGACGTTGGCCGGGCGGGTCTTCGCGATCGCGCCTTGCCAGTGTGGGTTGCGATCCACGACGGCGCGGCGCCGAGGGGCCCATTCCCGCAGCACGTACGGTCCGCCGCCGTCAAACGGCGCCTTGATCCCTTGCGGGTTTCGTGGGAGACCGTTCGGGCCAGGCTGGGGGCAGAAGAACGGCATCGTCAGACGAGCCACGAGGTCGAACACGGGTCGCTCGAGCTCGAGCACGAGGAGATCGCCGCGAACCTGGACGCCGCCTGCTCGACGGGCCCTACCGGCGAGGACGGCACGCGCGCCTGTGATGTCGGTCAGGTACTGCGCCGCGGGGGACTGCATCTTCGGGTCGAGAGCGCGCTGGATGGCGTTGGCGTAGCTCGCAGCGGTGACCGGGGCGCCGTTCGAGAAGCGCGCATAGTCGTGCCGCACAGTGATCTCGACGCGCTTGCCCTGCCGCGAGACTTGCGGGAACGCGCTTGCGGTTCCGAGCAGCGGCCTGGGCGCTTTCCCTTCTCGTTCGGGGTAGCGGTAGAGGTTCGCGCAGACGGCCTCCATGAGCTGCCACGACGCCGGGTCGTAGGCGTGCGTCGGATCGACGGTGGGAAGGTCGCCCGGATGGTCGAGGCGCAGCATGCCGCCGCGCGCCTCGGAGGTGCCTAGCCGGTGCGGAGAGCTGCCCCTCGTCGGCTGGGCCAGCGCGGCGACTATCAAGGCCACCCCCGCAACGAAAGCGCATGCGGAGATCGCAACGCGCTTCGGCATCGGCATCCTCCCTCGGTCGCGGTCGATTGTCACGCCGCCGACGTGCATTTGCAAGCCGCCTGCTACAAGTCGCGAACAGCTGCCGCGACCGCCTCGCCGAGCGCCAGTCGCCGACCCTCGAGACGCCCGTCCTCGAACGCGGCATCAGTCCGGGCCTGAGCGGTCGGGTCGCGGCGCGCGCGGTTCTCGTCCCACCAGATGGGAAGGGGCACGGTGGTGCGCTCCTCTTCGGCCTCGGCGGCGCCCCAGAGGAGGCCGGCTCGCCTGAGCTGATCCGCGTCAGCAGCCAAGCGCGAGAGGACCATCAGCGCACTCATGCAGCGGATGCTGTCGCCGATCCCGTGGGCAGCGGACATGGCCTCTCTCGCCCACCGGTCCGCTTCATCCCGCCTCCCGAGCTCCTGTGCCCACTCCGCAGCCAGCAGCGCATTTCCGGCCTGCCACCAGATGAAGCCGACCTCCCCCGCTAGGGAGATGCTCGCGGCGATGAGCTTGAGGGCGAGCTCCCCGCGGCCTTCCTCGTGCTCGAGATGAGCGAGCAGGCCGATCGCCTGGCATTCGCCCTTCTTAGACCCGGATCGGCGATGAAGGGCGAGGCTCTCATCAGCCAGGGCGCGCGCCTGCGCTGTATCGCCTTGATGGGCGGCGGCCACGGCGAGCCGATGGAGGAGGATGGCGATGCCGCGCTCGTCGCCGAGCGAGCGGTGCTCAGCCAGGCTTCGCTCGAGTGCGTCCACGGCATGCTCGTCGCCGACGAGGTACGCGGAGCTGGCGTACGCTCGGAGCATCCGCGCCCGGGTCAGCGGTGAGACCTCATCTACCCGTTCGACGAGAGCGGCGCCCCGGCGTATGCCCTCCTGGGGATCGTTCGTCACCCAGAAATTCTCCAGTGCGACGAACGTCAGCATCGCGCTCTCGAGCTCGTCGCTGCCGACATAGAAGTCGAGCGCCGCCCGGATGTTTGCCTGATCTGCGATCACGAGGGCGTGGCGTTGCGGCCGCGCCTCGTCATCGGCCGCGAGACCCGCGGACTCCGCGACCCCCATGTAGTAGTTGGCGTGCCGTTCACGAACGTCCTGAGCGTCGACTGTCTCGTCGAGCCGCTCACCGGCGTACTCGCGCACCGTCTCCAGCATCCCGAGGCGGCCCGAGCCCCAGCGCCTGAGCAGGCTCTTTTCGATCAGGCTCTGGAACCCGTCGAGATCTGCTCCCGCGACCTCTTCGGCGGCCGCGACGTCGAAGCTGCCGACGAACACCGCAAGCTGGCGAAAGAGCGTCTGCTCCTCCGATGAAAGCAGCTCGTAGCTCCACTCGATCGTCGCCCGAAGCGTGCGCTGGCGCGCGGGGGCGTCGCGACGGCCACCGGTGAGCACAGGCAGACGCTGGGCCAGGCGCTCGAGCAGCAGCTCGGGCGGCAGGAGCGCGGTGCGCGCCGCCGCGAGCTCGACGGCCAGCGGCAGACAGTCCACCCGGCGGCAGATCTCCAGGACGGCCGCCTCGGGTTCGGCCACCGCAGCGTGGCGGCGGAACAGCTCGACCGCATCAGCCTCCGGGAGCGGATCGACCGCGTACCCACATTCACCGGCGATGCGTAGCAGGGCCCGGCTCGTGACGAGCAGATGCAGATTCGGACAACGGCCGACGAGCTCGGAGAGTGCCGGCGCCGCCTCCAGCACCTGCTCCAGGTTGTCGAGCAAGAGCAACATCCGCCGCTCGTCGATGTGGCTCGCGGGGTCCGCCTGCGCACCGAGCGTCGAGCCGATGGTCGCTACGACGAGCCGCGCGCCCGTCACAGCCGCGAGCGGCACCCAGAAGACTCCGTCGGAGAACTGCCCCACGAGCTCGGCCGCGACCTGGAGCGCCAGCCGCGTCTTCCCCGAGCCGCCGGAGCCCGTCATCGTCACGACCCGCTCGGCGCGAACGAGCGCGACGAGCTCCTCGAGCTCGCGCTCGCGGCCGATGAGTGGGCCGGGCTGCGCCGGGAGGTTCGTCGCGTCGAGCGTCTTGAGCGGCGGGAACGACTCTTGCCCGAGCTGGAAGAGCTTCTCGGGCTGCCCGAGGTCCTTCAGCCGGTGCAAGCCGAGGTCCGTGAGCTCGGTGCCGTCGAGGAGCGAGCGGGAACGCTCGGAGACGAGAATCTGGCCGCCGTGCCCGGCGGCGGCAATGCGCGCCGCGCGATGGACGTCCATGCCCACGTAGCCCTCATCTGTGACCTGCGGCTCGCCGGTGTGGATGCCGATCCGCACGCGCACGGGCGTGGCCGCGAGCGCCTCCTGCGCCTCGCACGCCGCCGCGAACGCCTCGGGCGCGTGCGCGAACGCCACGAAGAACGCATCACCCTGCGTGTCCACCTCCACGCCGCCGTGAGCCGCGAACGCGTCGCGCAGCAGCCGCCGGTGCTCCGCCAGCAGCCCGGCATACCCCTCGCCGTGCTCGGCCAGCAGCCGCGTCGAGCCCTCCACGTCCGTGAACAGGAACGTCACCGTTCCGCCCGGCAGGTCACTCATCGCCGAGCGCCTCCTGGGCGGCGTCGTCCAGCGTCAGGAGTCGGCCGGCCGCACGAGCGCGCTCGAACTCCTCGCCGGCCGCGGTGAGCACCTGAGCCTCGAAATCGCCGCGAAAGTCCTCCCACTGGCCGACCCGACTCCGTCCTTCCTCGGCCTCGACGGCGCCCCAGAGCCGCCCGGCCCGCTCCGCATCGCCTTGGCGGCCGGCGGCGGCCGCCAGCGCGGCGATCGACCAGACGCTGTTCTGACGATCCCCGAGCTGCCGAGCCACGCGCAGACAGTCGCGGGCCGACCGGGCCGCATCCTCCAGGCGGCCGAGCGCGAGCTCGAGCTCCGCGACCGCGCCGAGCATGGACCCCTCCCACCACCGGAAGCCGACCTCCCGGGAGAGGCGCACACTCTCTCGGAACAGGCCGAGCGCGGCCTCGGGCCGGCCCTCGCCGAGCTCGATGTTCGCGAGCACCATGAGGGCCTGGGGCTCGCCGCGACGGTAGCCGGCGGTCGCGCACCGCTCGAGGCTCTCGCGGGCGAGCGCCGTCGCGCGCTCGTGATCGCCGACGCGGGTCGCCTCGGCACCGAGCCGCATCAGCATGTGCCCGATCCCGGCCTCATCGCCGATCGCGCGGTACTCGGCAAGGCTCCGCTCGACGTACTCGGTCCCGAGGGCGTACTCGCCCACGAGGTAGACGCAGCTCGCGCACGCACGCAGCGCATCGGCGAGCAACTGCCCCTCGATCTCGCCGCCGGCGCGGTCGAGGAGCGCACGCACGCGGGCGTGGCCCTCGCCCGGACTCCGAATGGCCCAGACCTGCTCGAGCGCGATCGCCAAGCGCAGGCCGAGCTCGAACGCGCCCGTGTCGAGCGCCCAGTCGAGAGCGGCTCGGGCGTTCTCCAGCTCGGGCTCGACGATCGTGTGGTCCATCGGCCCGTCGGCGAGCGCCGAGAGGTTCGCCGCGAGCGCGAGGTCGAGCAGATACTCGGCGAGGCGGCGACGAAGCCCGTCGCCGTCCCCGGAATCCTCGAGTCGCTCGGCGGCGTACTCGCGGATCGTCTCGAGCATGACGTAGCGGTCGCCGCGGCGGCGCAGGAGACTTTTCTCGACGAGCGACTCGAGCACATCGAGGTCCGCCTCGCACACGGCCTCGGCCGCCGCGAGCGTGCAGCCGCCCGCGAAGACGGCGAGCCGCGCGAAGAGCGGCTGCTCTGCCTCCGACAGCAGCTCGTGACTCCAGGCGATCGTCGAATGCAGCGTTCTCTGCCGCTCGGGAAGGTCGCGCGAGCGCGAGGAGAGCACCGGCAGCCGCCGCTCGAGCCGCTCGAGGAGCGCCGGCGGATCGAGCACCCCCACCCGGGCAGCGGCAAGCTCGATCGCGAGCGGCAGACGGTCGACCCTGTCGCAGATCGCGGCGGCGAGCTCGTAGTCGACCTCTCCATCTGCGGCGGCGGCACGCGCGCGCTGGCGGAAGAGCTCGACGGCCGGCGACTCGGGCAGCGGCCGGAGCGCGTAGGTCTGCTCGGCGGCGATACGCAGCGGCTCGCGGCTGGTCACGAGGAGCTGGAGCCCCGGGCAAGCCGCCACGAGCCCGGCCAGCTCGGCCGCGGCCTCGACGACCTGCTCGAGGTTGTCGAGGACGAGCAGAAGCTCGCGGTCGCCGATGTGCTCCGGCAGCTCGACGCGCGCTCCGAGCGCCGCCGCGATCGTCGCGAGGACGAGCGCCGGATCGCGCACAGGGCTCACGTCGACGAACCAGACGCCGTCCGCGAACGCATCCGTCACCTCCGCCGCCGCTGCGAGCGAGAAGCGCGTCTTGCCGGTGCCGCCCGGGCCCGTCAGCGTGACCACGCGGACACGCTCGATCGCGAGCAACCGCACGACGCCGATCAGCTCCTTCTTGCGCCCGACGAGCGGGTTGGCCGGCGCCGGCAAGTTCGTCTGGTACAGCGTCTTCAGCGGCGGGAAGTCACCGCCGCCCAGCTGGTAGACACGCGCTTCGCCGACGTCCTTCAGCCGATGCCGCCCGAGGTCGCGCAGCGCCGCACCGTCGAGCAGCTGCGCCGCCTGCTCCGACACGAGCACCTGGCCGCCGTGGCCCGCAGCCGCAATACGCGCGGCGCGGTGGACGTCCATGCCGACGTAGCCCTCGGCAGTGACCTGCGGCTCGCCGGTGTGAATGCCGATCCGGACGCGTATGGGCGTCGCCGCGAGCGCCGCCTGCGACTCCTGCGCGGCCGCGACGGCGTCGGAAGCGCGGGCGAACGCCACGAAAAAAGCGTCACCCTGCGTATCCACCTCCACGCCCCCGTGGCGCGCGAACGCCTCGCGCAGCACGCTGCGATGCTCCGCCAGCAGCTCGGCGTAGCCGTCGCCGTGCTCGGCGAGCAGCCGCGTCGACCCCTCGACATCGGTGAACAGGAACGTGACCGTGCTGGTCGGGAGCTCTCGCACCGCACCGAGTATCCCGCGGCGCGGTGCCGAGGGCTAGACGCGGTCTTGAGCCTGGCTTGAGCGGGAGCGGCTGAAGTAGGCGGGCACCCCACGAAAGGAGCTGCCCGATGCGCAACACGACCGCCCGCCTCGCCCTCACCGCCGCCGGCGCCCTCGCCGCCCTCGCGGCCCTCGCCGGCGCTCAAACCGCACTCGGGTCCGGCTCGGGGGTTCCCGCCCACGTGATGCATCAGGCGCGCTGCGTCGACACCGGCTACTGGGGCCGCTACATCTCGTCGGTCCCGGGCCTCCTCGAGACCCAGCCTGGGGTCGGGACGACGATCGTCGACGGCACGGGCTACTCGCCGCCCGCCACGCACCAGTACATCTACTTCCGGATCTGGGCCTACGAGTACTCGACCGGCCGCTGGCTGGCGAGCTCGTACAAGCGTCGGCAGAACGGCGTGATCGGCGAGACCGAGGAGTACAACCCGGCGTCTGGCAGCTGGATGGCGCCCAACGGCTACATCACGGACAGCGCGAACCTGAACATCGGTATCCACGAGGTCGCAGTCCGCGCCGGCACCGGCTGGTACTACGTCCTCACGGAGATCTACTGGAATCGCCCGAGCGCCGACTGGTCGGACAACGCCGGCTCACAGCCCGGCGGCCTGCGGCACTACGACGCGCACGGGTACTGCCGCTTCGGCGCCACAGCCGCCAAGGCCGGCAAGCGCAAGCCGCGGCCGCCGCACGTCGGTCCCTCGCTGCGACGGCGCTAGCGAATGCGAGCCTAGTACGAGGGGCGGCGGCGCGCCTGGCGGCGGTGCTTCAGGTACCTGGAGGTCTCGCCGAGCGCGATCACCGCGATGAAGACCAGCCCGACCAGCAGCATCCCGGTAATGACGTGCCGGCCCTCCTCGGCGGGGTCGGCCTCGAGCAGCGGCAGCGAGAGTGAGAGCAGCGCGGTCACGCCCGAAAATCTAACCCACACGCGCGCTGTGCGCCGCGAGCGCACGCTCGACCGCGTCCGCGCCGGCGGCGCCGCGCGCAAGCGCCAGCAGGAGTCCGTCGTCCCCGCGGCCGCGAAGAGCCTCGCGCGCGGGCTCGAGATCGTCGCGCCCGAGCAGCGCCGCCGTGCCCGCCCAGGCCGCGCCGTCACCCGCGCGTCCCTCGGCCCGGAGGTACGCGCAGAGGGAGATCAGCTCCGCGAGGTCGGCCACGGCCGCGGCACTCGCCACCGCCGCGACTCGGACGAGGCCATGTGCGTAGAGGTGGTCTCCGAGCAGCAGCACAGTGTCTCGCTCGGCGGGCGCGAACAGCCGCGGCCGCCCGTAGTGAACGAGGTAGCCCTCGTAGATCGTCTCCAGCCCGAGCGCGAGCCTTTCCGATGCCAGCGCCGAGAACACGGCCACGAGCTGGCGCTCGTGGCTAGGGAGCAGCGAGTGCGCCCACAGCTCGCTCTCTCGCGCCGCCGCTCCCGCAAGCGTCTCCCAGAGGTCAGCGACCCGCGGCGAAGAACTCACCGGCCACCTCGACCGTCCGGTCGACCGCGTCGTCTCCGTGCGCGAGCGACACGAACATGGCCTCGAACTGGGAGGGAGCGACGTAGACGCCGGCGGCGAGCAAATACCGGAAGAGCTCCCCGTAACGGGCCGTGTCGCACGAGGAGGCCTCCGCGAAGTCCCTGACCCCGCCGGCCCGAAAGAACAACGTCGCCATCGCCCCGACGCGCTGCACCGTGACCGGCTCGCCCGCCGCCACATCGCGCAGCCCCGTCTCGAGCCGCGCTCCTGTGCGCTCGAGCTCGTCGTAGACGGCATCCTCACGCAGCCGCCGCAGCACCGCGACCCCCGCGGCGGTCGCCAGCGGGTTCCCCGAAAGCGTGCCGGCCTGGTACACGTCACCTGCCGGCGCCAGCCGCTGCATCAGCTCTGCGCGGCCACCGAAAGCTGCAAGCGGCAGCCCGCCCCCCACGATCTTGCCGAGGATCGTCAGATCGGGCAGGACGGCGAACCGTTCCTGGGCACCTCCCCGCGCCACGCGGAAGCCGGTGATCACCTCGTCGAAGACGAGCAGCGTGCCGGACGCGTCGCACAGCCGCCGAAGCCCCTCGAGGAACCCCGGCTCGGGCGGCACCACGCCCATGTTCCCGGCCACCGGCTCGACCACCACGCAGGCGAGCCCCTCGCCGAACGCCGCAACGGCCTCCGCGGCGGCGTCCAGGTCGTTGTAGGGACAGACCACCGTCTGGCCCGCGACGGCAGCAGGGACGCCCGGCGTCGCCGGGATCCCGAGGGTGGCGAGCCCGGAGCCGCCCTCCGCGAGCAGGCCGTCAACGTGTCCGTGGTAGCAGCCGGCGAACTTCAGCACCCGGTCGCGGCTGGTGGCCGCGCGGGCAAGCCGGACGGCACTCATCGCCGCCTCGGTCCCGGACGAGACGAGGCGCACCTGTTCGACGGAGGGGACCGCGTCGACGATCTCGGCGGCGAGCTCGACCTCCCGTTCGGTCGGTGCTCCGAACGTCGTGCCGTCCAGCGCCGCGGCCCGTACGGCCTCGATCGTCTCGGGGTCCGCGTGGCCGAAGATCAGCGGGCCCCAGGAGAGCACCCAGTCCACGTAGCGGTTGCCGTCCGTGTCCTCGAGGAGCGGACCCTGGCCGCGCCGGACGAAGAACGGCTCGGCGAGCCCAACGGCGCGCATGGCACGCACGGGCGAGTTGACACCGCCGGGGGTCAGGCGCCGTGCCCGGGCGTACAGCTCGCTGCCGGTGCTCACGGTCACGTCCGGAAGCGCCGGCGGTGAGCAAGTAACAATCTGTTACTTGCGACCAAGGGCGGACGCCCGTGCGCGACCGGTCACAGCCACCCGGCGAAGTCTCGGGCCCAGTACGTGAAGATGAGATCGGCGCCGGCCCGCTTAATCGCCCCGAGAGACTCCAGTGCGGCCTGGCGCTCGTCCAGCCAGCCCCGGGCTGCGGCCGCCTTGACCATCGCGTACTCGCCGGAGACGTTGTAGGCCGCGACCGGCAGGTCGAAGCGCTCGCGGACGGCGCGCACGACGTCCAGGTTGGGCAGCGCGGGCTTGACCATCAGGACGTCGGCGCCCTCGGCCACGTCGAGTTCGCACTCGCGCATGGCCTCACGGACGTTGCCCGGATCCATCTGGTAGCCGCGGCGGTCGCCGAAGGACGGCGTCGACTCGGCCGCCTCGCGGAACGGGCCGTAGAACGCCGACGCGTACTTGGCGGCGTAGGAGACGATCGCGACGCTCTCGTGGCCGGCATCGTCCAGGCCTGCGCGGATCGCGCCCACTCGGCCGTCCATCATGTCGCTCGGACAGACGACGTCGGCGCCCGCGTCGGCGTGGCTGACCGCCGTGCGCGCGAGCAGCTCCAGCGTCTCGTCGTTCTCGACGCCTTCGGGGCCGAGCACGCCGCAATGGCCGTGGCTCGTGTACTCACAGAGGCAGACGTCGGTGAGCAGAACGAGCTCGCTCGTCTCGGCGCGCAGCGCCAGCAGGGCCTGCTGCACGATGCCGTCCGCGTCCCAGGCGCCCGAGCCCTCCTCGTCCTTGGCCGGCGGAATGCCGAAGAGCAACACGGCTCCCACGCCGAGGCGCTCCAGCTCGGCGGCCTCGCGGCCGAGGTCCTCCACGGTGAGACGGCCGAGCGCCGGCAGCGTCTCGTTCACCCGCGACTTGGGCCCGACGAAGAGCGGCATGACGAGGTCGCGGGGGTCCACGCGCGTCTCGCGCACGAGCTCGCGCAGCGCTCCGGTGCGGCGCAGGCGGCGGAGGCGTGCCTGAGGGAAGGTCGCCACGCCGGGATTGTCGCTCACACGAGCAGGCGCCGGGCGGCGACCCGCGACAGGGCGCCGAGCACCACCGCTATTCCGACGAGCCAGGCGACCTCCCTCGCCAGCGCGCCCCACGGGCTCGGCTCGTACAGCGTCACGTTGAAGAGGTGAACGGCGTGCTGCACCGGGAAGAGGTCGCCGAGCAGATCCACCGCCGGCAGCGCGTCCGAAGGGACGACGGCGAGGAACGCGAGCGGGAGCGCGAGCGACACTCCCGCGAGGAGCGCCGTCCGAGCCTCGCGCCCGACGGCGCCGACGAGCGTTCCGAGCGAGCCGAGCGCGGCGCCTGCGACTGCCAGGCCTGCCGCGAGCAGGGGAAGGCGGAGCCAGGGCTGGCCGCCGCGCACGCCGCCGAGCTCGACCGCGACGCCGAAGGCGACCGCCAGCGCCATTCCGAGCGCGACCGCGAGCACCGCCGCGAGCGCGATCTTTGCGAGCACGAGCTCGCCGAGCCCGGCGAAGCCCCGCGACAACCGGCCGACAACGTTCTCGTCCCGCTCCGCGGCGAGCGATCCGGCGGCGAGCAGCACGGCGAGCAAGCCGACGGTCAGCGTCAGCGCGTAGGCCTGCACCTGCGCGGAGAAGGCCCACGTGCGCCCGCGGTCGGGGAGCCGCACGAGCTCGATGGGGTTCGCGGTCGCGCGCAGCGCCTCGTCGGTTTGCGCAAGCGCGAGCCGGGCCGTCCCCACGAACTCGCGCACTTCGTCCACCTCCGGGCTCGGCCGCGCACGCCGCAACAGCTCGTCGGCGCGCTCGAGCCCGAGCACGTCAAATCGCCGGCCGAGGAACGAGCCGCTGCCGCCGCGCAGCAGGAGCTCGACGTAGCCGAGGTTCGCCTCGACATACGACCGCTGAAGGCGGCGGTTGAGCGTATAGACGAGCGCCTGCACTTCGCGCACCACGCGGCTCGAGAAAGGGCCGGGACTGGTTTCGAGCTCGAGTTCGGGGCTCTTCACCATGCCGCGGAGGTCATCCACGAAGCCGCCGCGCACGCGGACGAGCGCCACCACGCGACCGGTCTCGAGCTGCCGCTGAGCCTCGTCGTAGTCCAGGCGCACCACCCGCACCTCGCGGCTCGCGGCCCGGATGGCGCGCTCGATCTCGAAGTCCTGGCCTCCGACGCGGACAATGTCGGGCAGGCCGTCTTCGTCGACGAGCGCAACCCGCGGTCGCGTGCCCGCGTAGCCGGCCACGAGCGCGACGAGGACGGCGACGAGGAGCGGGTAGCCGAGGGCGGCCGCCAGCAGGAGAGGCGATCGGCGCAGAATGCGGAGATCCTTGCCGAGCAGCAGCGCGATACTCCGCAGGCTCATCCGGCGCCCACCGGCAGGGCCGACGCGCCGACGAGACGACCCTCCTCGAGGGCGACGACCCGGTCGGCGACTTTTCCGGGCTCGTCGGCGTGTTGCGTGGCGAGAACAACCGCGCCGCCGGTGTCGCGCAACCCTCGTACGACGTCCCAGAAGCGCTCGCGAGCACGCTCGTCGAGCGCCGCGGTCGGCTCGTCCGCCAGCAGCACGCGCGGATCGCCGAGCAGCGCGAGCGCGAGATTGAGCCGCTGGCGCGTACCCACGGAAAGCTCGCCGCTCGGCCGCGCGTCGTCCGCAAGGCCGAGCGCCCGGAGCAGGCGCGCAGCCGTCGCACCCGGATCGCTGTCGCGGGCGAGCCGCGCGAAGAGCTCGACGTTCTCGCGCGCAGAGAGCCGACCGTAGTGGCCCGAACGCTGCGGCGCCCAGCCGACGCGCACCCCTTCGGCGACCGCAATCCGCCCGCTGCTCGGCGCAAGCGTGCCGGCGAGGAGCGCGAGCAGCGTGGACTTGCCTGCTCCGTTCGGGCCGACGAGCGCGACCACTTCGCCACCCGCCACCTCCAGGTCGGTCGGCTGCAGCGCCACCGTGTCACCGTAGGTGCGGGAGATGCCGTGTGCCGCGAGCAACACGCTCACCGGCGTGCGGCGGCCGGGGGCTTGAGCCCGTGGTCGTCGAGCCAGGCCTGCAAGCGGTCGACGTCACGATCGGCATCCGTCCCGTCGGTCCGTCCGTCGGCCTCCGTAACGTAGACGAGAGCGATCGAGATGCCGCGCGGAATCCAGATCCGGCCGAGTGCTCGGACGAGCGGGTCCAGCAGCAACGCCACGAGCGCCGCGACGATGAAGAGGAAGACGGTGTGACGAACCGCGCCCACGAGCGCCCACGCCAGCAGCAGCACGAGGGGCAACCCGACGAGCTGGATCCAGCGTGGAATCTGGATCCTCGGCGCCTCGGCCATCGGCCCGATCGTACCGCCGCAAGTCCGGCACGCTCTCTTGCCGGCGGAAGTCCGGCACGCTCTCCCGCCGCAAGTCCGGCCTGCTGCGCAGGCCATGACGACTTGCGGCGGGTTACCGGGAAGTCAGACGCGACTACGCACGTCGTGGCTGCGGCGGGACAAGCCCGCCTCCTTGCCGGCGGAAGTCCGGCCTGCTTCGCTGGCCATGACGACTTCCGCCGATTGCTCGAGTCAGACGCGACTTCGCGCGTCGTGGCTGCGGCGGGACAAGCCCGCCTCCGCCGATGAAGGTGCAAGGACTGTCCCCGCGGGGGATGTCCCTCCAGGGGGCCTCGTGACTCCGCCGCCCTACGCCACACCTGGGGGTCACGAGGCTGTGCCGCCCCGGCCCCGGGGCGGGTCGGTCGTTTACCTCAGGCCGCCTGCCTGGGACTGGACGTGGGAGCAGGACGGAGCACTTGCGCTCGATCGTCACGATCACGTGGGCGAACCGGCTCTATCATCCCCGCCTGCCATGTCACGAACTCGTAACCGAACTCGTAACCGACGCGTCCGCGTGCAGCGGGTCGCCCACTCCGGTAGCGTCGTGCGCATGCCGAGCCGGCAGATCCAGCCGCGCCGGCGTGTGCGTCCCCAGCCGCGGCGCTCGCACGCCGGCCGCCTCGTCGCGGTCGCGCTGCTCACGTCGGCCCTGGCGGTGACACTGCTGCTGACGGCCTTCGGCTCCGCCGAGCACACGCGAGCGAGCGCTTCGTCGATCGCGCCGGCGAAGCGGCTGCTGCCCGCCCGCCCGGCGCCGCAGGTGCTCGCGACGCACGGCGCTCTGCGCATCGAGCTGCCCGTCGCGCAGAGCCGCGTGACCGCCCTCGGCTACCACGCTTCGGCCTCGGGGGCGCTCGCGCTCGACCCGGTCGGCCGGCCGGCCAACGAGGGGCTCCTCTCGCGCGTGGCGCACCGGCTGTTCGGCGGCGGCGGCGGGATCGGCTACTACCGCCTGGGCGGTAGCGGCGGCCCGCAGACGGCGGTGCTGAACGTCGGCGCCGGGCCCGGAACGGACGTCTACGCGCCCGTCAACGGGACGGTGGTCGGCATCAGCGCCTACGTCGTCAGCGGACGGAAGTTCGGCGCGCGGGTGGACATCGAGCCCGCCGACGCTCCCGCCCTCGTCGTCTCGCTGACGCACCTGCGCCCCGATCCCGCGCTCGAGGTAGGCGCCTCGGTGGCGTCGACGGTCTCGAAACTCGGTACCGTGCTCGACCTGTCGCGGGTGGAGCGGCAGGCGCTCGCACGCTACACGCAGGACGAGGGCAACCACGTGGCGCTCGAAGTGCGTCCCACCGCTGCGCTGACGCTGCCGTAGGAGCGGCGTCCCGACCCTGAACGTCCTGTTCGTCGCCGACGTGTTCGGCGCTCCGGGACGCCGGGCGGTCGAGAAGGGGCTGAAGGGGCTGCGCGACGAGCTCGACGCGGACTTCTGCATCGTCAACGGCGAGAACGTGGCGGACGGAACGGGGATCACGCCGCGCCTGGCCGAACGGCTGCTCGCCGCCGGGGCCGACGTCATCACGCTCGGCAACCACGTCTGGCGCCGCCGCGAGCTCATCCCGTACCTGGACACGGCCGAGCGGGTCGTGCGCCCGGCGAACCTGTCGCGCCACGCACCCGGGCACGCGCTTGCGGTTGCTCCCGCGCGGGACGGCACGCCGGTCGCCGTGCTGAACCTGATGGGACGGCTGTTCCTGGAGGTGGCGACATCCCCCTTCGAGCTCGTCGACGAGCTGGTGGAAGAGGCGCGCCGCGACGCCGCGGTCGTGATCGTGGACCTGCACGCGGAGGCGACGAGCGAGAAGGTTGCGCTCGCGCGCTGGCTCGACGGCCGCGTCACGGCGGTGATCGGCACGCACACGCATGTGCAGACGAGCGACGCGCGCGTGCTCCCCGGCGGGACCGCGGCGATCACGGACGCCGGCATGACCGGCCCCCACGACTCGGTCATCGGCGTGAAGGCGGAGCTCGCGATCGAGCGCATGCGCACCGGACTCCCCGTCCGTTTCGAGCCGGCCGAGGGCGGCGTGCGCATCGAGGGCGCGCTCGTCACGTGCGGTCCGGAAGGCCGTGCAACCGCCTGCCGCGCCGTCCGGGTCGAGGTCGACTAGGCGCGGCCCGCGGAAAGGGCGGCCGTGGCCGGCGCCTCCGCGGGCTGCCGGCGGGAGGCGACGAGCACGGCGACCAGGCCGAGCAGCACGACGTCGCGTGCGAGCACGAGCCAGGATGCAGCCGGATCGAGATCGAGCACCAGCGACCAGTAGCGATACGGAAACCAGATCTGCGTCAGCACAGCCGCGCCCCCGAGCAGCGCCCAGGCCGCGTGCCCTCGGCGCCCGCCGACGAGCAGCACCAACGGCACAAGCCAGATGAGGAACTGTGGCGACAGCACCTTGCCGAGCGCGACGAACGCGCAGACGGCCGCGGCCGAGTAGCGAACGAGCCGCTCGCGATCGACCTCTGCTCGCGCGAACGCGACCCAGATGCCCACGACGGCGACGACCTGCACGGCGGTCTGGATCGCGGCCAGCGCGTCGGGCCCCGACCCGACGAGGTTCTGTGAGCCGGCGCTCGTCTCCGCGGTCAGCCCGACACCGCCGAGCTGGTGCACGGCGAGCAGGAAGGCGGCGCCGAGGCTCTCGATCTGCAGGCCGCGCGCGGCGTGCACCGAGAAGGCGTCCCAGACGCCGCCCGGCGCAAGCACGACGAAGGGGAGGAAGCAGGCGGCTGCCACCCCCGCGAATGCGCCGGCCCCGAGGAGCGCCTCCCGGCGGCCGCGCCGGCGCCACACGTGGACGAGCAGGAGCGGGACCAGCACGGCCGGGTAGACCTTCGCCGCCACCGCGAGGCCGAGTACCCCCAACCCGAGCCGCTCGCGGCCGGCGAGGACGGCCGCGAGCGCCGCCGTCGTCAGCGCCGCCGGAAAGAGGTCGAAGCGCGACAGCACGACCGAGCCGAGCGCAAGCGGAGCCGCCGCAGCGAGCAGGAGCGGGGCCGCGAGCTCGACCCCCCGCCGACCCAGCGTGACGAGCGCACCGGCGAGCGCCAGCAGGAGCCCCGCTCCGCAGACCCACATCAGCGCTTCGAAGAGCCCGCGGTAGCCGTCGGCGTCGCCTGCGGCCGCAGGTGCCACGAAAACCGGCAGCGCGCCCGGCGGGTACTCGAGCGCCACGTCGCGGTAGGGCACGGCCCCGTCGGCGATCCGCTCGCCGTACTCCCGGTACAGCGGCACGTCGCTGATCTCGTCTCGCGCCCAGAAGCCGGTGTGCAAGAGCGCCCAGGCCACAAGGAACACGGTGACGGCGAAGAACGCGAGCAGAGCGGGACGCTGGAGGCGGCTCACGTCCGCGGCATCGTAGGCCGGCTCGAGCGCAGTCCTCCCCCGTCAACGGCGACGCCGGGCTCGAGCACCGGCGCCGGCCACGCAGCAGCCGAGCGGGCCGGCTGCGCCAGCACGGCGATGGCGACGAACGGCAAAAACCACGGGATGTAGAGATAGAACCAGTGGGTCAGCACCAGCTCGAAGCCGATCAGCAGCGCGCCCGTCAGCGCGGCGAGCTGAAGCGGCGACTTTCGTCGCGGCAGGAAGTACAGCGCCACTCCGGCCGCCGCCACGAGGCCGGTCAGCACCTGCTGGACGAGCTCGAGGTTCGGTATCCCGCGTGCGTGATACTGCTCCCAATCCCAGAGCGAGAAGGGCGACTCGCGCTCGAACTGGGAGACGAATGTGCGGTCCCAGAAGACGCGGGCCGCCTCGATCGGGCTCGGCTCGAGCAGGAGCACCAAGAAGGCGGCCAGCGACGTAAGCCCGAACGCGCACAGGAAGACCGCTTTCGCGCGCGGTCGGCGCAGCGCGTCCGGATAGGACGCCCAGAGCGGCAGGAGAATCAGAGCGGAGAGCTTCGTCCATGCCGAGAGCGCCAGCGACGCACCGCGTGCGACGGGCGAGGAGACGAGCCAGAAGCCGATCACGAGCAGCGCCGGCTGGATCGAGTCATTGGTGTTCGCGTTCGAGGCGTACTGCGTGAACGGGTAGGACGCCCACGCGAACGCGAGTGTAACGGCGAGGCGCGCACCGCCGAAGCGGCGGCCGACGAGCACGAGCCCGAGCAGCGCAAGCAGGTCGAACGCGATGCTCGTGAAGTGCGCAGCGGGCAGGTCGTCCCAGCGGCCCTCCCAGCCGAACAGCCAGTAGCCGGGCACGTACGCCAGGTACGAGACGGGGCCGTACGTGTCGCCGTTCTCATTTGCCGACTCGCAGCGCCCGTTCGTCTGCACGCGCTCGCGGATCGCCCCTTCGGAGTTCTTCGGCCCACACGGCTTCAGTCCGGCCTCCACGGGCATGTGCCCGTACGGCGCCTCCCCGCTCGCGATGCGCTGGGCGCCGATCACCCCCGCGTAGCCCACGTCGATCACCTTGGACGTCTCCACGTTGAGCCCGATGCGGAAGCCGACGAGGAACACGGTCGCGGCGGCGAGCATCCACACGGGCCAGACAGGCTGCACGCGCGGCCCCGGTCGGCGCCGAAAGCCGATCCAGACCATGCGCACCGCCAGGTAGACGAGCGGCGGATAGGCGAGTGAAACGCTCGTGAAGACATCGCCGGCATTGAAGTACGCAAGCGAGATCCCGAACGACAGCAGCACGAGCAGGTCGAGGTTGCGCAGCGAGAGCGGCCGGCGCAGGTTCGCGAGCCCGACGAAGAAGAGCGCCGACAGCGCCAGCCAGAGCGTCGGTCTCGTCAGCTCCTTCCCGCCGAAGGCGCCCTCGTAGCCCCGCGCCATCGTCCAGGCGACCTGCGGTCCCGTCCACGCCTCGATCACCTCCCCGGTGTCGTCGTCCACGCGGCCACGCGCTATCTCGCCCGCCTCGCCCCACCAGACGTGCACCGTCCATGTGCCGTCCTCCTCGTAGGACGCGTCAGTCGAGCGGCGGCGCTCCGGGTAGCGGTCGAGCCAGTCGGCGACCTTCGCGTGGCGGAGGAAGAGCGTCGTCGCCCGCTCCTTCGTCATCTCGGCGGCCTCGCCGAGGGGCGCGAACGGGGTCTCGACGAGGCGCCCCCCGTGGTCGTAGACCGGGACGCTGGGCGGGGGCGCGGCCAGCGCTGCCGGCGCCGCGGCGAGCGCGGCGAGGAGCGCGATCAGAAACGCCCGCCTCACGACCCCAGCGTGCCTACTCTGCAGGGGTTTCGCCAGGCTGGCTAGCGGTGGCCGCGTCTTGGCCGGAACGACCAGAGCTTGCTGCCCACGAAGTTGATCGGTGTGACGAGCGCGATGGCGATCGCCTGCGCGAGCACCTTGTGGACGCCGAGCGAGACGAATCCGGCCAGCAGCGCCTCGTTGGCGGCGAGCGCGCAGAGTGCGACGATCAGGAACCGAAGGCCCTGGTAGGCGACGTGCCCTCGCTGGCCGCGGAACGTCCAGAGGCGATTCCAGGTGTAGTTGTTCGTGACGGCGACGAGAAACGAAAGCGCCGCGGCCTGGAGGTAGTGGACGCCCGCGGCCAGGAGGCCCACGTAGACGGCCAGGTTGACGGCATAGCCGATCGCTCCGACCGTGCAGAACTTCGCGAGCTGGATCCAGTTCGCGGGATGGCGCAGCGCCCGCGCCGCGCGGGCGCGTGTGAAGCCTGCCGGCGAGGTGGCGGCTGAACGCTCCAAGGCGGTCGAGCCTAGCGGACGACGAACCCGTGTTCGCCGCGCGGCTCGGTCCACTCCACCTCAACGTCGTCGACAGTGGCCAGCGACGACCCGCGGCCGCACCAGCGGATCATGCTCTCGACGCGCTCGTGCGGTCCTTCGAGCTCGGCCTCCACGCTGCCGTCCGGCGCGTTTCGAACCCAGCCGGCAAGGCCGAGCGAGCGAGCGCGATCACGGGTCTCGGCACGGAAGAAGACGCCCTGCACGCGGCCGGTCACGCGCACCCGAGCCCGAGCTTCCGTCACGAGAACCCACCACCCTCGCCGACGAGCGGGACAAAGCGGCACGGCAGCGAGTGGATCACCGCCGGCCCCTCCGGGCTCCTCACCACCACCTCGAGGCGCTGTCCGTACATGCCGCCCACGGGTACGACCAGCCGCCCTCCGGGCCTGAGCTGCTCGTAGAGCGCCTGGGGGACCTCCGGCGCCGCCGCGGCCACCGCGATGGCGTCGAAGGGCGCGCGCGCCGGCACGCCGAGGGTCCCGTCTCCGACGAGCACCTCGACGTGCCCGTACCCTGCTGCGGCCAGCGTCTCGCGTGCCCGCCGGGCGAGCTCGGGGATACGCTCGATCGAGATCACCTCCCGCGCCAGCTCGGCGAGCACCGCGGCCTGGTAACCGGATCCGGTGCCGACATCGAGGACGCGCTCCTCGCCCGCGAGCGCGAGCGCCTCGGCGATGCGCGCCACCATGTACGGCTGCGAGATCGTCTGGCCGGCACCGATCGGGACGGCTGCGTCGTCCCAGGCGCGCCTGCGATGCTCCTCCGGGACGAACAGGTCGCGCGGCACGCGCTCGAGCGCCGCGAGGACGCGCTCGTCGGCGATGTCGCGCGCGCGCAGCTGCTCCCGCACCATGCGGCGAAGCGCGCCGCAGCGGAGCTCGTCAGGCTGCACGCGCCGGAGCGCCGGCAACGGCGCCGAAGTGCGACACCACCAGGGGCGCGACGTCGACGATGCGCCGCGGGGGCCGACCGAGCCCCACCGAGAGCATCGGCACCTCGGAGTCTCCGGCGGCGAGCGACCCGTGGCTGCCGCCGCCGGCATGGTGGCGACCTCCGAGATCCGCGAAAACGACTCCCTCGGCGGCCGCGACGATCACCTCGCCCGCTTGCGGGTTCGTGAGCGCATGCCAGACGCGCTCGAGCGCGTTCGGCTCGGACAGCAGTTCGGTGTCGCCGCTTGTGGCCCAGCCGCCGGCCGCAGGCTGGAAGCGGAGCATCTCGCCCTGGCGCCGCACGACCGCCTCCTCGCCTTCGCGATAGGCAACCAGGTCGACGCCCGCTGCCCGCTCCGCACGCGCGACGAGCTCCTCCACACCAGTACGGCAGGCGTCCAGCCGGTAGACCATCCCGACGCGGTTCGAGGCTGCGATCGCCAGCTCGTCGTCGGCGAACCCTCCGCGCGGGCGAGCGAGCCGGAAGCCGGCGAACGCGTCCTCGAGTCGAGCGCCCCGGCTCACGGGCGTCTGCCCATGATCCGAGCACAGCACGACGGCGTAGCGCGACAGGAACTCGTCGAGTCCGCCCGCCGCCTCGAGCAACGCACCGACCGCGGCGTCGCTCCGCGCGAGCGCCGCGCGAGTGCCGAGCGGACCGTGGCGGTGCGAAGCGAAATCGTGATCCGGCAGGTAGTAAACGAGGAAGTCGAACCCGTCGCGGGTGACCAGCCAGCGCCCCACAATCGCCGCATAGGCGTCGATCGAGCCGCCGGCGCGGTCCCCGACGGCGATGGGCGCGCCGGTGCGGTCGGACTCGAAGAGGCTGAAGTAGAAGAAGCGGCGCGGCCCCGCGGCCGGAGGCATGACGCCCGGCACGAGCGGGCGGTGCATGTGCGGGCCCCGATAGCACGTCATGTTGACCCCGGCAGTCTCGAGCCCGGCGGCCTCGAGCGTCTCGAAGACGGTCGGCGTGCCCGGCGAGAGGTGGTCACGGTTCATGTGGATGACCGTGTCGCGGATCGAGCGTCGCGTCCCGACCGCGCGCACGGCGGCGAAGGACGACCCGTACTCGACGAAGCGCCGCTCCGCGCGCTGGTACCAGACGAGGTGCGGGATGCGGTGGCCGGACGGGTGCGCGCCGGTGGCGAGCGAGGCTAGGCAGACGGGGGTCAGCGAAGGGAACGTGGAGACTGCGCGCACGTACTCGCCGTGTCGCGCGAGCTCGGAGAGCGCCGGTGCCTCGCCTCGCTCGACCGCGTTCTCGAACACGCCGGGCGTGAGCCCGTCGATCACGATCAGAACAAGCTTCTTCGCGCTCACGCCTTCTTCGCGCTCACGGCTCGTCGCGCGCGAGGATGCGCAGGCCCGCATAGCGCTCGCCTGCTCGCCGGCGCAGGCGAGCGGCGAGGGCGGGAGCGGCCAGAGCCTCGAGGTAGCCGACGAGCGGGATCAGCGCCAGCGCGGCGGCCACGAGCGCCGCCAGCGTTACGAGCAGCGCAATTCCACCCCGTGTGCCGCCGCGCCGGAGGGTGCCGGCGACGACGTGAACCGCGCCTGCGCCGCCGAGCAATGCGCCGGCCGCTCCGCCGGCCGCCTCGAGCCAGTCGGAGACGACGAGCGCGACGGTGACTGCGGCTGCGGCCGCGATCAGCGGTGCGAGCACTGCCGCGCCGCGCTTGCCGGCAAGGCCGCCGGCAAGCGCCAGCCCGAGCGCCGCGCCCAGTCCCGCGAACAGGCCGACCGTGTAGACGTCGCCCATCGCGGGCCAGTGTAGAGATGAGGACGGGGCGAAGATCCGCCCCGTCCGAACCGTGGCGTCGACCCTTAGTGCTCCCGGCCGTAAGTTCGCTCACCGTCACGCGGCCAGCTGGAGCTGAGGCTTGTGCGCTGCGATGCGCGCGAGCAGGGCGGCGAGGTCGTCGCGGGTGAAGCGCCAGTCGAACGGCTCGGCGATCTCGTTCCAGTG
>JBHEMZ010000064.1:0-7946 GCA_046262315.1 Gaiellaceae bacterium | reverse complement strand
GACGCTTCCGGTTCGACGCTGGCAGGCGAGACAGTGGCAGATCGAGACTCGAACCGGCTCTCCCTCGACGGTGAGCCGGAGCTGCCCACAACTACACGCGGCGTGTCGATTGCTCACGAGCGGGATCGTAGACAAGGTCGGGAGTGCGATTTCGCGATTGGCGAGGCCGCCGGCGACGAGCACGAGCACGCCGAGTTCGCGATCGGTTAGCTGGGCGAGGGCGCTCCTCTGGACGCCCCATTCGTTTTGACGCAAACGGACGAAACACGCGCGATTCTGGGCGGGGGGTGGCGGCGTGGCTGCGTCAAAAGTCGGACAAACTCGCGGCGCAGCGTCCCTTCGTCGGGTCTGCACTGCTAGGGCGGCTGAGTTTCGCGCGGGGGCCGGGAAGGTATCCCCGAGGTAGGACGACCATCGTCGCAGCCCTCGCGGGTCCGATGTTTGTTCTCAAGCTGCCGCAGGGACGAGTCGCTTTTTTACCGTCGCAGACGTTCAGCGCGCGTTCGCGCGCCGAGAACATCCGTCTTGCATTGGCGAGCGACCCGGCAGGTAGCTTCACCGCACTCGCCGAGGTTGATTCGATCAACGGCGAGTTCAGCATGCTTGTGTTGCGCCACGAGTCGGTGCGATGGAGCAAGAAGCCCATCACGGGTGACATCGATCTGCGTCCCGGGGCAAGGTCAGGCGCGTCATCGCAGCCACACTTCGGGGTTGGCAATGTACTGCCGTTCATCGGACTGTATACGTGACGCAGGGTATGATCGCCGAGATGGGGACGTCCCGCGGCGGTCCCGCCGTCGGCGTGGTCGGCATTGGTGCCGCCTTGGTTAGCTTCGCAATGCCCATCCTGGGCGTGCCGCGCTTAGTCGCCTGGCTCGTACTGGGATCTGGTTGTGCGCTAGTTATCACGGGGGCTTTGTGGTGGTACGGAAGCCACCGGCAGGCGCAGATACAAGTTACCCCGCCTTTACACACTGCGGCTCTATTCCTTCGCACGGAACTTCTCGACATACGCCACAAAGTCCAGTTGTTCGGAACTGACCGGACCATCCCCGATGGGTTTGCGTTTCCGGCCTATGAGTGGGACAAGTACCGCGAGATGCTGGCGCGAAGCCCTACGCTCTATGAAGCGGTGGAACGTGCGTACACAGAGGCACACCGCGTGAATCAGATATTTCAGTGGCGAAGAACGGTGTCCGAATCGCGACTGGTAGGCGTTAGTCAATCTGACGGCTTAGCGAAGGTTGATGCTGCTGCGCGTGAGGCTGTTACTGCTCTTGATCACGTCCTTGGCGACAGCACCGAGGATGCGGCGCGCCGCATCCGCGGCTCTCTCACGCTGATTCGTGGCGAACTGCAGCAAAGTCGAACACTAGTGCAAGGGAATGTTCTCCCCCGACGGAACACGCTGGTATCCCTGGAATCCTGCCGAGCGACCGTTAACGCGAGAGCGATGGGATGAGTCTCCACCGTCACCCGATCCAGGAGGTCGCCGTCACGCTCGCTTGAGAAGAAAGTGGTTTCCGGTCAGCTGCCCCTTCTTGACCGGCACAGAGGCCCAGGTGAATTTGAACCGCGGGTGTGTCGCAGCGTGAGTTCGCCGCCGCGCTGATTCATGATGAATGCTATGCGGGGCGACCTCCCCTCCGGCACGGTCACCTTCCTCTTCACGGACGTCGAGGGCTCGACCAAGCTGCTGCACGAGCTGGGCGCCGATGAGTATGCGCAGGCGCTCGCGGAGCATCGCCGCATCCTGCGCGAGGCGTCCGCCACCCACGGCGGGGTCGAGGTCGATACGCAGGGCGACGCCTTCTTCGTCGCCTTCCCGACCGCGCCGGGGGCGCTGGCGGCGGCCGAGCAGGCGCTGGCAGGACTGGCCGCCGGGCCGATCCGGGTACGGATGGGAATCCACACCGGCACACCCCACGTCGCCGAGGAGGGCTACGTCGGGGTCGACGTACACAGAGCGGCGCGGATCGCCGCCGCAGGACACGGCGGCCAGGTGCTCGTCTCGGCCTCGACGGCGGCGCTGGTGGGCAGCGAGTGGTTGCGCGACCTGGGGGAACATCGGCTGAAGGACCTGTCGGCGCCCGAGCGGATCTACCAGCTCGGCGAGGGGGACTTTCCGCCGTTGAAGAGCCTCTACCGTACGAATCTGCCGGTCCCGGTGACGCCGTTTCTCGGCCGCGAGCATGAGCTGGCGGCGGTGATCGGGCTGCTGTCACGGGAGGACGTCCGCCTGCTGACGCTGACCGGGCCCGGGGGAACGGGCAAGACGCGGCTTGGCCTGCAGGCTGCGGCCGAGGCGTCCGAGCGTTACCCGGACGGGGTCTTCTGGGTGCCGCTCGCCCCACTGCGCGACCCAGAGCTAGTCCCGGCTACGGCCGCGCAGGCGCTCGGCGCCAGGGACGGCCTCGCCGAGCACATCTCCGACAAGTCGCTGCTGCTCCTGTTCGACAACTTCGAGCAGGTCGTCGACGCGGCCGCCGGCCTGTCCGAGCTGCTCGCCTCCTGCCCGAACCTGCAGCTGCTCGTGACCAGCCGCGAGCTGCTCCGCCTTCCCGGCGAGCAGGCCTACCCGGTGCCGCCGCTCGAGCCAGACGACGGAACAGAGCTCTTCCTCGCACGGGCGCGCGCCGCGGATCCCAGCTTCGTCGCGAGCGCCTCGCTGCCGGAGCTCTGCGAGCGGCTCGAGCAGCTCCCGCTCGCGCTCGAGCTGGCAGCGGCGCGCGTCCGCGTCCTCTCCCCGGAGCAGCTCCTCGACCGCCTCTTCGGCCGGCTCGACCTGCTCAAGGCCGGGCGCGGCGTCGACCCGCGACAGCAGACGCTGCGGGCGACGATCGAGTGGTCGTACGAGCTCCTGGACGAGGAGGAGCAGCGCCTGTTCGCCCGCCTTGCCGTCTTTGCCGGCGGCTGCACGCTCGAGGCGGCCGAGGAGGTTTGCGACGCGGACCTCGACACGCTCCAGTCGCTCGTTGACAAGAGCCTGGTTCGCGTCCGCGAGGGCGACCGCTTCTGGATGCTGGAGACGATCCGCGAGTTCGCGGACGAGCGTCTGAACGAATCGGATGACGCCGAGGAGATCAGGCGCCGGCACGCCGAGTTCTTCCTCGCGCTCGCCGAGTCGGCGCAACCGCATCTGGGCGGAGCGGAGCAGGCTGAATGGCTCCGCCGGCTCGCGACCGAGCGGGACAACGTGCGGGCGGCGCTCGGCTGGTCGCTCGAGGGCGCCGACACTGAGCTCGGGCTCCGAGTCGCATCCGCGCTCGGCCGCTTCTGGTGGGTCCGCGGGCCTGCGGAAGGGCTCGCCTGGCTCGAGCGGACTCTGGAACGTGCGACGGGCTCGGCCGACCTCCGTGCGGCCGCACTGGGCGCCGCGGGCGGATGTGCCTGGTTCGTCGGCGACCACGAGCGTGCAATGTCCTTGATGGAGCAAGGGCTCGTGATCTACCGAGAGATCAGCGATCGCGCAGGTTCCGCGAGGATGCTGAACGGGCTGGGCCCGACGCTCATGGCGGTCGGCCGCTACGAGGAGGCAGACCAGGTGGTCGAGGAAGCTCTGGCGATCAATCGAGAGCTGGGGCAAAAGGACGAGCTTGCGCTCTCTCTCCACCTCCTCGCGGCAAGCGCCGTCGAACGCGGGGACTTGCAGAAGGCGGGCCCGCTCTTCGAGGAGTCGGTCGCCCTTGCGCGCGAGGTCGGCGACACCTGGCTGCTCGTCGCCGATCTCGTCAACCTCGCCGAGATCGCCCTACGCAAGGAGAACCTGGCGGCCGCCGAAGCTCTCGGGCGTGAGGCCCTCGAGCTGGCCCACGAGATCGACGACCGGATCTGGATGCTCGTCTGCCTGGTCATGCGTTCGATCGCGGTGGCGCGGGGCGGAGACCTCGCGCGCGCCGGCGTGCTGTGGGGCGCGGCCGAGCGGCTCGATCGCGAACTGGGGGAGAACATGTGGCGACGATACCGCGCGGAGTACGAGGAGCTACTCGGTGAGCGCCCGCCAGCGTTCGATCGGGGAGTGGAGAACGGCCGTTCGCTTTCGCTCGACGAGGCCGTCGAGTACGCGCTCGCCGATGACTGAGCTTCCGACCGGAACCGGCACCTTTCTTTTCACCGATATCGAAGGCTCGACCCAGTTGCTGCACGAGCTCGGGGAGCGGTACGCGGACGCGCTCGCGGAGCATCGCCGCATCCTGCGCGAGGCGTCCGCCACCCACGGCGGGGTCGAGGTGGATACGTAGGGGACGCCTTCTTCGTCGCCTTCCCGACCGCGCCGGGCGCGGTCGCGGCCCGCGCGCGAGGCGCAGGAGGCATTGGCGGCGGGGCCGATTCGCGTCCGGATGGCCTGCATCGCTCAACGATTTGGGGAAGGGGCCGGCTAAACCGGATACCCTCTTGAGAGAATCACATCACCGGACCGCCGCCGAAATTCCACGGCGAGCGGGACATCCTCACTCGCGAGGATGTCCCGCTCGTCGTGGAACTTCGCGACGGCGGTCCCGGGTGGAAGGTCAGACGGAGACGAGAATAGCGGCCTCCTCGGTCGGGGACGGGATGGGTGCTTCGCCGAGGTCACGTTCGATCGCGACGGCGAGCATGCAGCAGCGCACCGGTACGACGGGAACGCTCATCGCGGCGCTGCGTCCTGAAGCTCGGCGAGTCGCGTCTGCGCGCGCTGCGCCTTGACGACGCTTCCCTTCCGTTCGTAGCGCGCGAGCGCCTGCTCGAGTGCCTCGGCAGCTTGCTTCGGGCGGTCGGCGAGGGACAGCACCTCGGCCAGGTCGGCGTACACGTCACCCTGCCCGTCGAGCCAATCGCTGTCCTCGGCGATCGCGACCGCCTCGCGGGCGCGCCGCTCAGCCTCGGCGCACTCGCCGCGGCGCGCGAGTACCTTCGCCCGCACCTGCCGCCAAAGCATCTGCGTGAGCGCGTCGTCGCTCGCCCCGAGCTCGGCAGCGCAGTCGGCCCAGGCGTCGGCCTCCTCGAACCGGTCGAGCGCGTACAGCGCCTGCGCCAGCTTCCCGGCCGCGGTCGACTGGAAGCCCTTTTCGCCCAGCTCGTCGAACAGCCTGCACGCCTCTGCTCCGAGCTCAGCGGCGGCGGCGGGATCGCCGGCCAAGAGCTCGACGTCGACGGAGTCATGGCCCATCACCCCCGCGAGCGAGATTCCCCCGCCGCGATCGGCCAGCTCTGCGCGCAGCTCGGCGAGGAGCGCGCGCGCCTCGTCGAAGCGACCGAGCCTCGCCAGCGCTGCGGCCCGGTTCCTGCGGAGGCCGTAATCCCGCGCCCCTCGTGCCTCCTGCTCGTCCAGCCACGCGAGCAGCTCCGAGACCGGAGTCGTGCCGAGAGACCGAGCAGCGGCGCGCCACCTAAAGAGCTCGTACGGCAGGCCCGCCTGCCGGGCATGGGCGAAGGCCCGCTCGTAGGCCTCCAGCTGCGCGTCCCACTGGCCGCGCATGTTCGCCACCTCCCCGAGCGCGGAGTAGCCGATGTACAGGGCCACGTCGTCCCCGGCGGCCTCGAAGACCGGCAGCGCCCGCTCGACGAGCGCGGCCAACTTGTCGGTCGCGCCCTCCGGCTCAAGGTAGAGGCGGACGACGCTCGCCTTGATTTTCCCGCACAGCTCAGCGACGCGGTCGCCGGCGGCCGCAGCCCTCTCGGCGAGGGAGCCCGCGCGCCGGAGCGCCTCTTCGAGCTTGCCCGTCTCGTACAGAGCGTCGACGAGGTCGTTCTCGAGCGCGAGGTCGAGCTCGCCCGAGGGCGCGAGCGCGACGGCGCGCTCGAGCAGGCTGACGGCGGCGCGGGAGTCAGCCCGGAGGTACGCCCGCCGGCCGGCATCGGTCAGGCGGCGGCGCGCCGCCACGGCCAGCATCGCGTCGATCGGCATCTCGAGCTGGGCGCGGTAGCGGCAGGCCTGCTCGAGGTGGTAGCCGAGGAGCTCGTCCAGCTCGACGAGCTCGGCCCCGTGCTGCTCCAGCCAGGCGGCGAAGCGCTGGTGTAGCTCCGCCCGCGCCGCCTTCGGCAGCGCGTCGTAGGCCGCGTCTCGGATCAACAGGTGACGGAAGCGGAAGGCATCCTCGCCTGGGAGCTGCGTCTTGTCCGGGCGGACAAGCTGCTTGCGGACGAGGGCGGCCAGGCGTGGGGTCACCTGGGTCTCGCCCTCTGCGAGCGCCTGGACCGCACCGCGGTGGAAGACCTCCCCCTCGACCGCGCCCCGCTCGAGCACGCTCCGCTCGGCCGTCCCGAGCTGATCCAGGCGCGCCGCCAGCAGACCCTGGAGCGTGGGCGGGACGACGACCTCGCCCTCGGTCTCGTCGACAATCGCCAGCATCTCCCCGATGAAGAGCGGGATCCCGCCCGCCGCCCGCGTGATCTTCTCGCGCAGCTCCCCGGAGATGCGCTCGGGGATCAGCTGCTCGATGTCTTCGCCGGGAAGGGGCTCGAGCCGGAGCGTCACCGGCCAAGAGGGGCGGCGCTCTGCGAGCTCCGGCCGGGCGATGCAGATGAGCAGGATCGCTGCGCCCGAGGACAGGAGCGCGACGTGCTCGACCAGGTCGAGGAACGTCTCCTCGCCCCAGTGGATGTCATCGAAGACAACGACGAGCGGCTGCTGCGCCGAAGCGTGCTCGAGCGTCCTGCGGAATGCCCAGGCGATCTCCTCCGCCGATGTCGCTGACTCGCTTTCGCCCAAGAGCGAGCGAATCGCCGCGGCAGCGGCCTCGTCGGCAGGCAACACGTCGAGTTGCTTCAGGACCTCGACCACGGGCCAATAGGTGATCCCCTCCCCGTAGGGGAGGCAGCGGCCCCGCACCGCCTTCGCGCCGATGGCGGCGAGGGCCTCGGCAACGAGCCGCGACTTGCCGACGCCAGCATCGCCGACGAGCGTCACCAGTTCGCAGTGCTGCCCTCGCCGAACGCGCTCCCAGGCTTCCCCGACGAGCACGAGCTCGCGCTCACGTCCGACGAACAGCGCCTCGTGGCGGCGCTCCGGCGCCTCGCGCACGCGCAGGAGCCGATAGGCGGGCACCGGCTCGGCCTTGCCCTTCAGGTCGAGTGGTTCGACCGGCTCGACCTCGGCCGCGTCGCGAACGAGGGCAAGCGTCGATTCTCCGACCAGCACCTCGCCCGGCTGGGCCGCCTGCTCCAGCCGGGCGGCGACGTTGACCGCATCGCCGGTCGCAAGCCGCTCCTCGGTGCCGGTCACGACCTCGCCCGTCATCACACCGATCCGTGCTTGGACGCCGAGCTCGGGCAGCGCCTCCCGCATCTCGGCAGCAGCTCGGACTGCCCGCAGCGCGTCGTCCTCGTGCACGATCGGCACCCCGAACACCGCCATCACCGCGTCGCCGATGAACTTCTCGACGCTGCCGCCGTGCGACTCGACGATCCCCTTCATCTGCTCGAAGTAGCGGGCGAGTAGCGACCGCAGCGCCTCCGGGTCGATCGACTCTCCCAGAGAGGTCGAGCCGGTCACGTCGCAGAAGAGGACGGTGACGGTCTTGCGCTGCTCGCGGGACGTGGGCGCAGCGGCGAATGAGAAGCCACACTCCTCGCAGAAGTTGGCGCCCTCGCTGTTTTCGTGTCCACAACTCGTGCAAACCAGCACGATGCGAAACTAGATCACATCCCTACCCACGACTACCTCGGCCCGACTCGCCGAAGCGTTTCGCACCGCGCCCCGCCCTGTGGTTCAACATGACGTCGGGCAGGGACTTTGTGTTGGATCCCGATGTACAGGCAAGACGAAGCGGCGGCAACAAAGCAATGAACTGGACTGACGCCGCGTTCAGCCGGGCCGAGCCCCGGCCCAGGCGATCAGTCCCCGCCGCGTTGCTTGCATCACGGCCCGCCCCAGATCGTCATGTTCGAGTCAAAGCCCGTCTACAGCTCGTCGTCATTAGGATGCTGTGGCTCCAACTCCCCTGCGATCGTCCGCTAGTGCCGCG
>JBHEMZ010000063.1:0-23509 GCA_046262315.1 Gaiellaceae bacterium | reverse complement strand
GCTGACGACGATCGCTCCGCCTCGAACTCCGGCCAGGGCTAAGACAGGACGGGCGGCCGGGTCACCCCGGGACTCGGGGTGACCCGGCTCGGCGTACGGGCTAATTCGCTCAGGGCGCGACGGCGAGCCCGGCGCGGCGTGCCGCCGTCGCAAGACGCGTATCCCACGTCGCCACGACCAGCTCGTCGGTCGCCAGCGCGACCGCCGTAGCGAGATGGATCGCATCGAGCGCACGAAGCGAGAGCGCCTCGGAGAGTTGGCCGGCGCTGACCGCCACCTCGTCGTCCACAGCCGCTGGATAGACGAAGCGCCAGCGCAGGTCGAGCGCGGCCCGCGCATCGCCGAGCCCGCGCCTGGAGAGCCGCCGCGCCCGGTTCGCGGCGGCCAGCGCCGCCCGAGCCTCCGGATAGAGAATTGCGGAGCTCACGATCTCCCGGGCCCCCTCCCACAGCCGTTCGACCTGCTCGGTCGCGGGCTCACGAATCAGGAGCTTGACGAGCGCCGAAGCGTCGAGGTAGAGCCTCAGCCGCGCCCTTCGATCACATAGTCCGTGAGCGTCTTGTCCCCGCGCATGCGAGGCAGGCCCGTGACGTCGACCGGCTCCTTGGGGGCGAGTGGTCGACGTACGCGCCCCTCGGCGATGAGCCGTTCGAGCGGATCGTTCGCCGGCAACGGCACGAGGCGCGCGACCGGCCGGCCACGCTCGGTGATCACGACCGCGTCACCAGCTTTGACGCGCTCGAGCACGGCACGGAGATTCTCGCGCAGCTCCCGGATGCCCACGTGCACTACCCTAGTGTACTTCCGCGGCCGCGGGAAGTGTCCACAAGCGACGGTCCCAGCGGACCGCGGAAGCGCTGGGCGACTCGCGGCGACTTCTTGAACTCGGCGGTGCACGTCCTCGCCGCGTTCATCGTCACCACCCCGTCCGCGCAGTCGGCTTCGCCGCGCCAGCGGTCGAATCTCCAGCCGCCGCTGGTGTGGCCGTGAGCGTCACGACCGTCTCCGCACCGTACGTCTCGGAGCGGCGCGTGAGCTGATTTCAGGAGCGGCGGCGAATGAGCGTGACGCCGTCGCGCACCGTGAGCTGCACGCACGTGACGCGCTCGTCGGCACGGACGCGCTCGTTGAACGCGCGGATGGCTCGGGTGCCCTCGGAGTCGTCGTTCTCGTCCAGCACCCGCCCGCTCCAGAGGGTGTTGTCGGCGACCACTATCCCCCGCTCGGACAGCCGCGGCACGACCGCCTCGTAGTAGTGCACGTAGTTCCCCTTGTCGGCGTCGATGAAGACGAGATCCCACTCGCCGCCGAGGCGCTCGATCGTCTCGAGTGCGGGCCCGACATGGACGGTGATTTGGCGCGCATGCTCGCTGCGCCCGATGTAGCGGCGCGCGACGGCGGCGTGGTGCTCGTCCACTTCGCACGTGTCGACTTGGCCGTCCTCCGGCAGGCCCGCGGCCATCGAGAGCGCCGAGTAGCCGGAGTAGGTGCCGAGCTCGAGCACGCGGCGGGCGCCGGACGCGAACACGAGCAGCTCGAGGAAGCGGCCCTCGATCGTGCCGGTGAGCATCTGAGGCGAGGAGAGCGTGGCGCGGGTCTCCTCGGCCAGCTCGGCGAGCAGCGGCTCGGGCGGCGAGGTGTGCTCCGCCGCATAGCGCTCGATGTCGTCGGGGACGATGAAGGCCATCAGCGTCCCAGCGGCTCGAGGGACTCGGCGATCGCCACGAGATCGCGCTTCGGCAGCGGGCCGCTGACGGTGTAAAGCAGGCGGCCCCGGCGCCAGTAGAGGTGCGGTGCGATCTCCGGGCCGGCCCCGTAGAAGGCTTGGACGCCGCCAACCCGGACGGGCCCGCCGACCTGGAAACCGCATTCGATGCCGAACGGGTCGGAGAGCCAGCCCTGCTTACCGGCGAGCCGCTGGGTGACGTCGATGCGCTCCCACCCGCGACGATAGACAGCGCCGAAGAGGTACGGGTAGCGAGGATTCGACGCCTCCGGGCCCGTCCTGCCCGAGCGTCGCGCCCAGCCGCTGACAGCCAGCTTGAACCCCTTGGGGAGGGCGGTCGGCAGCTCCGGCACGTAGGGAAGTGGTCCGGCCGCCCTCGCGGGCGAGGTGCGCACGAATCCCTGGTCGCGCCGGTACGCACGGCCCACGTCGGGAATCCTGAACGCGCTCGCCGGAGTCCGAGCATTGATCCGCCCGTAGTAGTCGATGCTCGTTATTCCCCGGCGTGAGCGGATGCCCAGGGGCAGCAGCGTGGGACGATCGATGATCACGGTCGCCGCGGTGCCGCGCAGGCCCGCGCAGTCGTTGGCGCGGAGGAGGATGTTGGCGGTCCAGTCAGGCGGTGCGCCGGTCGAAGTCGTCGTATCGTGCAGCCGAAGCTTTCCGGCGCGCGCCTCGGCCAGGACAAAATCGACCTCGTTCCCCAACAGCTCCTCCGCCAGTGAGTAGGCGTCGGGCCGTGCCGAGTACGTCCGTCGCGTCACGGCGCCGGCGGATGGCCCGAGTGCCGCCTCGTAGAGCGTCCCACCGCGCTGCACGAACGAGCGAAAATCGGGGTCGCGGGAGCGGACCGCGACGTTGTCGGGAGATCGCCATGTGACCTCGATCTGGGCGTCATGTGTGCGCGCAGCAGCGACGAACGACCAGACGACGACGTTCGGTTCCACGGCTCGGCGTGGGCCGCCGGATGCAGCCGGCACGACGAGAACGAGCGCGACTGCGGCGAGCGCGCGAATCACGCTCGGAGTCTTACTCCTCTTCCGCTTCATCGTCGTCCTCGGCCATGGCTACCGGCGCTCGACTCGCGAGCCGCCGACGATCGTCTCGCGCCCGTCGGCCAGGCGTACGAGCGCCTTGCCCTTGCCGTCGTAGTCCGGCGACCAGACGAGCAGCGTCGCCTCCGTTCCGGCCACCCGGCACGGCTCGTCGAGCGGCGGCTCGACCCCGCGCCAGACGCGCACGAAGGGGTTCTGCTCCCACTCGCGCCCGATCGTCGTCTCGTCGGTGTGCCCCGGAAGTACACGCATCGCCGGTGGCAGCGTCATCACCTCGTCCATGACCGAGCGGCGGATCACGCCTGCATCCGGGCCGCCGCCCACCGCGTCGCGGAAGAGCAGGTCGCCCGCGAAGCAGGCCTCGCCGTTGACGACAAAGACGAGGTGGTCGTCGGCGTGGCCGGGCGTCTCGAGCGCGGTGGCGCGAAGACCGTCCGCCTCGAGCCCCGCCGTCACGACCTCGAGCCCGAAGCGCTCCCGCAGCTCGTCCTCGTGCGCCACGTGGTCCGGATGCGAGTGCGTGCGGAGCAGGTAGCGCGGCCGGACGTCCCAGCGCTCGGTGGCCGCCAGAAGCGGCTCGAGCGGCGCGCCGGAGTCGACGAAGAGCGCGGTGCCGCCCTCCTCCACCGCTACGAGGTACGCGTTCGACAGCCAGCCGGGGTGCATGCTCCGCTCGATCAGCATGGCGACTAGGCTAATCGCAACGACTGAGGAGGGTTCGATGGCGGGGTTGTTGTCCAGGGCCGCGACGGTGATCAAGGCGAAGTTCTCGAAGCTGCTCGATCGGGCGGAGGATCCGGGCGAGACGCTCGATTACTCGTACGAGAAGCAGCTCGAGCTGCTGCAGAACGTCAAGCGCGGCGTCGCGGACGTCGTGACGTCGAAGAAGCGGCTCCAGCTCCAGACCAACCAGCTCGAGCAGAGCCTTGTCAAGCTCGACGAGCAGGCCAGGCAGGCGCTCGCAGCCGGTCGTGAGGACCTCGCCCGCGCGGCGCTCGAGCGCAAGAGCGCCGCGCAGCAGCAGCTCCAGGGTCTCGATCAGCAGGTCGCCCAGCTCGAGCAGCAGCAGGAGAAGCTCGTTGTGAGCGAGAAGCAGCTCTCCGCGAAGATCGAGGGCTTCCGGTCGCAGAAGGAGGTCATCAAGGCGCAGTACTCCGCGGCCGAGGCGCAGGTGCGGATCGGCGAGGCTGCCACGGGGATCGGCGAGCAGATGGCCGACACCGGGCTCGCAATCCAGCGCGCGAAGGACAAGACGGAGCAGATGCAGGCGCGTGCAGGCGCCGTCGAGGAGCTGATCGCGTCGGGCACGCTCGAGGACTTCACCGCCGGCGACCAGTCGCAGCTCGACCGCGAGCTCGCCCAGATCGCGTCGCAGGGCCAGGTCGATGCCGAGCTCGAGAAGATGAAGGCCGAGCTGGGCGCCGGCGCCGAGCGCAAGGAGATCGAGCAGTGATCGTGCGCCTGATGGGCGGCGACGGCCAGTACCGGGTCGACGAATCGGTCGTCGCGCAGCTCAACGAGCTCGACGAACGCGCGACCGTGGCCATCGAGGCCTCAGACGAGGCGACGCTCGACACCACGCTCGACGAGATGTTCGAGCTCGTGCGGTCAACCGGCGAACGCTTGCCCGACGAGGATCTGTCCGCGTCAGACATCGTCGTTCCGCCCAGCGACCTGACGCTCGAGGAGACGCGCAAGCTGCTCACAGTCGAGGGCTTCATCCCGGACCTGCCCACGTAATGCCTGCGGTCGTCCACTGGGACGACGTCGAAGCCCAGCACAACGAGGTCGGACCGCTCAGCTCGCGCTGGAGCAACCTCGGCGCGGCCGCAGGCTGCGTCACCGTCGGCGTGCAGCGCATCCAGATCGACCCCGGGAAGCGCTCGACCCCCGCGCACATGGAAGGCGAGGAAGAGGAGATCTTCTACGTGCTTGGCGGCTCGGGCGTGTCCTGGCAGGACGGCGAGACGTACGAGGTCGGCCCCGGTGACTGCCTCGTCCACCTCGCAGGGCGCGAGGCGCATACGCTCGTCGCCGGCGGCGAGGGGCTCGAGGTGCTCGCCTTCGGCATGCGTGCCCGCGCGGAGCTGGCCTGGTTCCCCCGACTCGAACTGGTGCGCGTCGGCCCCGCCATCCTCAGGCCTGACCCCGGCCCGCACCAGTGGCACCGCGAGGCGGCGCTCGGCGAGCTGGCGCTGCCGGAACCGAGCGAGCGGCCCGGGCGTATCGTCAACGTGCGGGAGGTCGAGGGCGAGCGGCGGGACGGCGAGACGCTGGGCTTCGCGCGTCGCGACCTCGGGCGGGCGGGTGGGTCGGAGCGGACCGGTCTCACGCACGTGCGGGTCGACCCGGGCAGGCTGAGCGCGCGCCCGCACTGCCACTCCGCCGAAGAGGAGATCTTCGTCGTCCTGGGCGGCGAGGGGCGGCTCGAGCTGACGCCGTCGCCGCTCGCCCGCGAGCGCGGCGCCGCGGACGAGCGGCACGAGGTGCGCGCGGGGAGCGTGGTCGCGCGGCCGGCCGGCTCGCAGGTCGCACATACGTTTCGCGCGGGCGAGGACGGCCTCGAGCTGCTCGCCTACGGGACGCGAAATCCGGGCGACATCGTCTACTACCCGCGGTCGGGCACCGTCTTCCTGCGTGGCGTGGGCGTGCTCGGGCGCATGGAGCACACCGGCTGGGCGGAGGATTAGCGCTTCTCGCCGCGGCAGCCGCCGCGGCGCTGGCGGGCGGGGCGCAACTCCCGGACCTCGACCAGGTCGTGCCGCACCGGCTGCGGGTCGTCGAGCGGGACGGCCGTTTGCTACTCGGATTCGCCTCGGCCGTCGATAACGTCGGCACGCGGCCGCTCGTCATCGAGGGACGCCGCACGGCGCGCTTTCCCGGCATGCTCGTCCGGCAGCTCGTAGGCGGACGACGCGTCGCGTTTCGGGGCGCACTGCGCTACGTCCGCTCGCCCGACCATGCCCACTGGCACCTGCTCGGCTTCGAGCGCTACGAGCTGCGTCGCCCCGATGGGCGCCGCGTGCGCCGCGACCGCAAGACCGGCTTCTGCCTCACCGACAGCTACGACGCCGACGCGCGGATGTTGCCGGGCGAGCCGAGGCGCGCCGTCTGGACGGCGGAGTGCGGCCGCCACCACCCCGACCTGCTGCGCGTCCGCGCCGGCATCTCGGTCGGCTTCCGCGATGTCTACCACGCGTTCCTGGAGGGCCAGGAGGTCGACATCACCGGGCTGCGGACAGGCCGGTACGTGCTCGTACACCGGGTCAACCCGCGGCGCGCGCTGCGCGAGAGCCGCTACGAGAACAACGCCGCGTCCGTCCTCCTCTCGATCCGCGGGGCGCGTGTGCGGGTGCTCGCGCACTGCCCGGACAGCGCTCGCTGCGATAAGAAGTAACTGGCCTAGAGCGGCGCGTCGAAGAGGCCGAACCAGCGCGCGAGGTCTTCCTCGACTGGCAGCTCGTTCTCCAGCTTGGCCTTCAGCTCCAGCTCATTTGCGTTGTCGCGCTCGTTGCCGCCAGTCGGGATGAAGGGCCAGAACGCTCCCCGCTTGAACCCGTAGATCCAGTAGACCGGGTGGTCGCCGCCCTTGAAGCGGAACACCGCTGCCAGCAGCCGGTCGCCGAAGCCGCGGTCGACGAGCTCGCGCGCGACCAGGTGCACCGTGCCGATCAAATCCTCGAACTCATCGTCGCGCACGACGAGCCACTCGAAGCCGTGGTCGTCGGTTTTGCGCTCGATGCGCGAGCGCGACTCGGTCGCGGCGACTTGGAGAAGCTCGTCAAGCTCGTTTTCGGCCCGCACGAACGACTCGGCGGAAAGCGCCTTGAAAACGACGCCGGCCGCACCGGCCGACGTCAGGCCGAGCTCGGTCTCGAGCGTGACCGTCGCGGTCGCCAGGGCGAAGATCTTGTCGCCGGATGCCTGCTTGAGCTTCTTGCGCCCGAAGAGGACGTCGGTGAGCCCCATCTACGGCCCCACGAGGCAAGACGCGCCGGCCAGCATCACCCGGCGGGACACTAAAGGTCGACCGGACGGCCCATCTCGCGCGCGACGTTCGCGAGGTTGCGCAGGCGCTTCTCGAGCGGCGGGTGGGTCGAGAAGAGCTCCGAGAACGAGTCGCGCGCGCTGAAGTGCGGGTTCGTCGGGATGATGAAGAACGCGTTCATCGACTCGACCTCACGCAGGTCTCGGCGCGGGATGACGCTCATCTGGCCGGCGATCTTCTGGAGGGCGCTCATCAGGTTCTCGGGAGCGCCGGTGATGAGCGCGGCGCCGCGGTCGGCCGCGTACTCGCGGTACCGCGAGATCGTGCGGATGAGGATGTAGCTCAGGAAGTACGTCACGATCGAGACCACGAACACGATCAGCCAGATCGGCGGGCCGTTGCGATCGCGGTCGCCGCCGAACATGCCGCCGTACATCGCCATGCGCGAGATGAGGCCCGCGAGCATGGCGAAGAAGCTGGCGAGCGTCATGATCAGCACGTCGCGGTTGCCGATGTGCGAGAGCTCGTGCGCGATTACGCCCTCGACCTCGTTCGGCTCGAGACGCTCCCACAGTCCGGTGGTGACGGCGACCGCGGAGTTCTTCGGGTTGCGGCCGGTCGCAAAGGCGTTCGGTACGTCCGACTCGATCACAGCCACCTTCGGCTTGGGCAGGTCGGCCATCGCGGCGAGGCGCTCGACCATGTCGTGCAGCCCGGGTGCCTGGTCGCGCTCCACGACCTTCGCGCCGGAGGCGAGGAGCGCCAGCTTCGCCGAGGAGAAGTACTGAAAGATCGCCATCGCGCCGACGATGATCAGGCCGAGCCAGAAGCCCGCGCCGAAGAACTGGATCAGCACGAGTGCGAAGACGACGTAGAGGAGGCCGAGCAGCCCGCTCGTCGCCAGCATCCGCAGCGAGAGACCGGCGTCGCGTCCGTAAGCCTTGCGTTTCATCGAAGTGGGGCTCCTTGAGAAGGTTGCGGCATGGATTCTACCGGCCGCGAACGGGCTGACCGTGCCCGCTCGGCGTGTCCGCTAGACTCGCGCGCCATGCGCCGCCCGGCCGTTCTGCTCCTCGCCGTGCTGACCGTCGGACTCGGCGCCTGCGGCGGCGAGGAGGACACGCGGCCCGTTCCTGACGAGGTCGAGGGGACGACGCCGACCGCGACCGTCCCGAAGACCGCGCCCACAGCCTCGGGCGACGCGGCCGCCGGCAAGTCCGTCTTCACGAAGCAGGGCTGCGGTGCGTGTCACGCCTTCAAGCCGGCGGGCACAAGCGGGCAGACGGGACCGGCCCTCGACAACCTGGCTGCGGACGCCGAGAAGGCCGGCGACGCCTCGGTCGAGGAGTACACCCGCGTGTCGATCGAGGATCCGAACGCCTACACCGTGCCCGGCTTCGGCCCCGGGATCATGCCTGCCTACGACTCGCTGTCGGACAAGCAGCTCAACGACCTCGTCACCTTCCTGACGCAGGGCAAGTAACGGCGCCGCCGGCTCAGTCCCCCGCCTGGGTGGGGGGACCCGCGAACCCCGCGGGGACCGTAGCCGAGCAGGTGTGACGTGTCTGTGCCAAAAGTGCGCCGAAAGTGCGCCGCGCGCCCGAAAGCGCGGCTGACACGGCCTCTACGATGACGGCGTGATCGACCTCAGGGCCGCCCGCTCGGACCCCGAGCGCTTCGGCGCCGCCCTCGCGCGCCGCAGCGCCGAGACCGCGGCCGACTTCGAACGGCTGCTCGAGCTCGACCGTGAGCGTGCGGATCTGCAGCCGCGCGTCGAGTCTCTGCGCGGCAGGATGAAGGTCAAGGGCAAGCCGACAGACGAGGAGCGCGCCGCGCTCGCCGAGCGCAAACGCGAGCTGACCGGACTCGAGGAGCGACTTTCCGCGATCGCCGCCGAGCAGACCGCGCTGCTGGAGCGCATCCCAAACCTGCCCGATCCGGGCGCGCCGGACGGGATGACGGAGGACGACGCCGTCGAACTGCGCCGCGTCGGCAGCGCGCCCGACTTTCCGTTCACGCCGAAGGACCACCTCGAGCTGGGCGCGCCGTTTGGGTGGATCGACATGGAACGGGGCACGCGGCTCTCCGGATCGCGCTTCGCCTACCGGCGCGGGGACGCCGCGCTGCTCGAGCTCTCCGTGTACCGCTGGGCGCTCGACCGGCTGGTCGCGAAGGGCTTCGAGCCGGTGCTCCCGCCGGTGCTCGTGCGCGAGCAGGCGATGTACGGAACGGGCTTCCTGCCCACGGAGGAGTCGAACCTCTACCGGCTCGACGAGCGCGACGAGCTCTACCTCGCGGGCACGTCGGAGGTGGCGCTCGCGGCCCTGCACATGGACGAGATCCTCGATGGCCTTCCGCTCCGCTACGCCGGCTTCTCGACCAACTTCCGTCGCGAAGCGGGGGCGGCAGGCAAGGACACGCGCGGCATGTTCCGCGTCCACCAGTTCGACAAGGTCGAGATGTTCGTCTTCACCACACCGCACGAGTCACGCGATGAGCACGAGCGGCTGCTCGCGATCGAGGAGGAGCTCGTCGGCGAGCTCGGCCTGCCATACCGGGTCGTCAATATCGCGGTCGGCGACCTCGGTGCGTCGGCTGCCAAGAAGTACGACATCGAGGCCTGGTTCCCGACGCAGGAGCGCTACCGGGAGATCACGTCCTGCTCGAACACGACGGACTACCAGGCAAATCGCCTGCACGTGCGCTACCGGCCGGACAGCAAGGGCACGGCGACCGTCCACACGCTGAACGGAACCGCCGTAACGGCACGGGCAATGCTCGCGATCATGGAGAATTTCCAGGACGAGGCCGGCGCGGTCGCCGTCCCCGGGTGCCTCGTCGCGCTCGGGGCTCCCGCTCGCCTCGGCCCAGTGCTCGCGGGCGCCTAACGCGCAGCCGGTGCCGCTCGATCGCTGGCACCATTGGCTTGACGGCGGGGTGCCAGAGCGGACGAATGGGGCGGTCTTGAAAACCGTTGAGCCGCGAAAGCGGCTCCGTGGGTTCGAATCCCACCCCCGCCGTGACTGAACCCGCCGCGCAAACCGAGTGTCGTGCGCAGCATCCTGTTCGGTTCGGGTACGCGCGACTCGCGTCGCTGGCGCCGCGAGCATTTAATGCTCGCCGCGCTGGCGTGCGCGGTCGCCGCAGCGTTTTGCGGTGAGTGGCCGGGAATGGGCTGCCGCCGCGTTGTTTTCGATTGTCGTGATCGGCTTGGCCGCGTGGATTCGGCGGACGCGACCATGAATGCCGACCGCCGCGCCGCCCTCGGAGACCTCGGGCTGGCTGAGATCACGCGGAGGCGGGAAAGCACATTTTGATGCCGCTCGCCCACCATGAGATTGCGTACGCGGTCATCGTGCTGGCGTTCTGCGCGGCGCTCGTCATACCGCTCATCATCTCGTATCGATGGGGTTGGAAGATTGGGCTGGCGGCGGCACTCGGCTGGGCGCTCTCGGGCTTCGCGGTCTTCCACGGAGTTGAGCCCAGCCTGGGAGTCTCGGACTCAATAGGGGTCGCCATCGTCGGTTTTCTCGTGCCTTGGCTTCTCGCAGTTCTCATCGGAGTCTCTCTCCGTCGAGGCCGTGCAGCCACACGAACAGCGCGTGACTGAGGACCACCGCCCTGCTCCCGGCGGCGGCGGGACGATCAGAGTCGTTGACGCCGACGGGCCCGGCCGATTCGGCCGGGGGCCCGCTCAAAAAAGAAAGGAACGTGTCCGGCTAGCGGACGGTGAAACGCATCGAGGCGCTCTTGCCGTACACGTGGTTGTTCGCGGCGAGGAACACCTTCAGCGTGTGCTTACCCTTCGGGAGGTTGCGGTAGGTGATCGTCGGGGTCACGGCGGGCGAATAGGTGCCGTCGACGCCCAGCTTGACGGCCAGCTTGCCGTTCGCGCCCGAGTACTTCGGGAAGTCGAACTTGCCGCCGTCCATCTGGAAGTGGATGTGACCCTGGCCCTTGGCCGGCTTCATGCCGACCGCCTTGGCGTTGATCTTGAAGTTCGAGAGCTTGACCGTGAAGGTGACCTTCGAACGCGTCATCGCCCCCGCCTTCGGCGTGACGAACTTGACGGACGGCGCGCCGGCTCTCGGGGCGGCTGAGGCCAGCGTCGAGAGGCCGAAGGCGGCCACCAGAGCAGTCACGAGCGTGAGTCCAAAAATGCGATGCATGGAAAGATTCCTTTCGGTCGGGTTGACGACATGCCTTCGCAAACGAGCCCCGGGACGGTTCGCCGATTTCGCTAGCGCCGGTCGGACGGAACCAGCGGTGCGCGTCGTCGTGAGTGCACGAACTTCGTGACGAGCGTCGTCGAGGCGGGCGCCACGGCCAGCGTGGACACCCGTCTATCTGGAAAGCTTGGGCCGACTACAGAAGGAGGTGGCGATGCCGTGGGATGACCTCAAGGCGCAACGCTTCCCGTGCTTCGACAAGGAGCTCGACGGGATCTCGCGCCAGACGATGGAGGATCACTTCAAGCTCTACGAGGGCTACGCCAAGAAGTCGAACGAGTGCCGCAAGCTGCTCGACGAGTTCGACTACGGCGAGATCGAGGGCAACCAGGTCTACTCGCAGCTGCGGGCCGTGTCCGTGGACTACACGTTCGCGCTGCTCGGCTTCAAGAACCACGAGCTGTACTTCGGGCACCTGGGAGGCGAGGGCGGCGAGCCGACCGGACGCTTCGCCGAGCTCGTCGAGTCCGAGTTCCACGGCGGCATCGAGGAGTGGAAGAAGGCCGTCCGCAAAGGCGCGCGAGCGGCGCGCGGCTGGGTAATGGTCGGCTATGACCTGAACGACGGCTCGATCTTCAACTATCTCATGGACACCCAGAACCTCTGGGCCGTCTACAACATGGTTCCCGTGCTCGCCGTCGACGTCTACGAGCACGCCTACGTGCGCGATTTCGGTGCGACGCCGGACGGGCGCGGCGAGTACGTCGAGGCGTTCTTCCGCAACCTCGACTGGAACCACGTGAACCGCCAACTCGAGCAGGCGGAGGCAGCGCGCAAGGGCGCCCAGGCCGTCGGCTCCGAGCCGAAGCGCGCCGAGGTAGGAGCGACCGCGTAGTCCAGTCCTCAGGGGACTGCTCCGTCGGCGCCTCTGCGCGACGGAACAGTCCCCGTTCGGGGACAGTTCGTGCACCTCAAGGGAGGGGAGCAGGGCACCGCAGGTTCCCGAGTGAGCGGCCGTCACATCGCGAGCCGATACCAGAGCAGGGAGCCCCCGGCAGGAGGCTCGCAAACTAGCCAGCAACGGTTGTGCCAGATGAAGAGCCGCGGGCTCCGCCAACGCCTGAACCCACGCCCACGCCCGCAAGAAGCGGCCGACGGGGGAACCAGGGGTTCCCCCGTGATTTTACGCGGCCAAAGCCCCGATCTCGCGGTTCTGAGCGAGTTGCTGCAGCGCCTTCGTTTCGATCTGCCGCACACGCTCACGCGTGACACCCATGCGCCGGCCGATCTCCTCGAGCGAGGCCGGATCGGGGTCGCCGTTCAGCCCGTAGCGCCACTTCAGCACCTGCTGCTCGCGCTCTGACAGATCGTCCAGCGCGCGCCTGAGCGCGTCCTGCTCGAGGCTGACCGTGACCTCCTCCTCGGGCGTCGCTCCCTCGGTCACCAGCACCTCGCCCAGCGACGTGTCGCCCTCGTCGCCGAGCGGCCGGTCGAGGCTCGTCACGGCCCGCGCCGCGTTGCGTACCTCGCGATACTGCTTCATGGGAAGCTTCGCTTCCTCCGCAACCTCCTCGTCGGTCGGCGCCCGGCCGAGCCGCGTCGCCAGCTCCCGCGCTGCGCGCGCGATGCGCTGCTCCCGCTGGGCGATGTGAACCGGGATTCGGATGGTGCGAGACTTGTTCGCGACGCCGCGCTGCACGGCCTGTCGGATCCACCAGGTCGCGTAGGTCGAGAACTTGTAGCCGCGCCGCCAGTCGAACTTCTCCACCGCGCGGATCAGCCCGATGATCCCTTCCTGGATCAGGTCGAGCAGCGAGAGGCCGTGGCCCTGGTACTTCTTTGCGATCGAGACCACCAGGCGCAGGTTGGAGTTGATCATGCGCTCCTTGGCCTCCCGGTCGCCGCGCTCGACGAGCTTGGCCAGCTCCACCTCCTCTGCGGCCGTCAGCAGCGGGTACCGGGCGGCCTCGTTGAGGAAGAGCTGAAGGGCGTCGGTCGTGGCGGTGGCGAGCTCGCCGTTCACATACGTGCTCGTCTCCGTTTCCCGCCCGCAGTCGTCACGCACCTTGATGCCACGCTCGTGGAGCTGCTCGTAGAGCGTCTCCACGGCCTCCTCAGCGAGGTCGAGGCTCGCAACGACCTCACTTAGGACGGTCAGGGTGACGCAGCCGTGTTCCTCGCCCTGGTCGAAGAGGGTGTTGATGTCGACGCTGCTCATGTGCGCCCTATTCCCGGCGCGTGGCCGGCCGAACCGTCGTCGCGAGCTCCACGAACGTTGAGGCCGTCGCGCGTGTGCGTTAGGTTGCTCGCGCGCGGGGGACTATGAGCCATCACAACCGGCTGGAGGATCCATGAATGAGCGCGACACGGGAGCCCGCTCGACGTTGCAGATGCTGACGCTGCTCTTCGGCGTCATATTCGTGCTCGTCGGCGTCCTGGGCTTCATCCCTGGGATCACGACGAACTTCGACGACCTTGCCTTCGCGGGCGAGGACTCGAAGGCCGAGCTCCTCGGAATCTTCGCAGTGAGCATCCTGATCAATATCGTGCACCTGCTGTTCGGCGTCGTCGGGCTCTGGGCTGCGCGGGCCTTCGACAGCTCGCGCATCTACATGCTCGGCGGCGGGGTCATCTACGTGGCGCTGTGGCTGCTCGGGATCGTCGGAGGCGCCGACTGGCTCCCGTCCAACAACGCTGAGGATTGGCTGCACCTGGCGCTTGGCGTCGCGATGCTGGGGATCGGCTACATGTTCGGCCGAGAGCGGATCGCGACAGATCGCGGCGCGGCCGCTGTCTGAGGAATGAGGAATGCGGGCGGGGGGCAACAGCCCTCCGCCCGACCTCCCGAATGGCGCCCCCCACCGAGCACGCGGTACTGGAACAGGTCGAGGCGGCTCTCGGCGACCACGACCAGGCGCTCGTCGCCGTGGCCTTCCTCGCCGGCGCCGACGTGCCGATCCCCGAGGACGAGTTGCGCGGCGCGCGGCGGCGCGCGGTACTGCTGATGGCGACAGGCGGCGACCCGCACCGCGACCTTGATCCCGGCGGCCGAGCGGTGGGCGCGCTCGCCTCGGACCTGGACTCACCGCCGCGACGCGAGGCACTCGCAGCCGGGCTCGGAGCGGTGGCCGCGGCGGCCCCCGAATTGGATTTGTTGCGGGCGTCGGCCGACGAACTGCTCGCCGATGCGGACCTCGCCTGGCGCTCCTTCGCGTGCTCGTTGCTCGTGGACGAGCTCGCAGACGACGATCGCTAAGCCGCGCAGATCCGCGCTGTTGTCCCCCTCAGGGCACGGATTGCTCCCAAACGGGTGATTCCGCTCGAACTCCTTTTCTTGTCTTGCCGATGAGAAGTAGCGATGACGCATCCCCGGTTGTTCGCCTTCGTGCTCGCCGTCGCAGTGGCGAGCGCACTTCCCACCCCGGCCATGGCCGGAGAGCTGGTCGCCCGCAACGCCACGCGGGTGCAACTGTCCGTCTCGGCGGACGGCAAGGCACTCGTCAGCTACCGGTCCGCGGGCCGCGCCCATGCCGTGCTCGCGTGGGGTGCGATCAACGCAATCGCGCCGACGCTGAGCCGCCCGCAGGTCGCGCTCCGCCTGGACTACTCGGGCGGCTGGCGCTCGTTGCAGACACGGCCGAGTCGGTTCCGCAACCGTTGCGCGGCCTACGACGGCCCGCGGCTGCACTGGCTGATCGCGGCGTGCAAGGCGCCCGACGGCTCGTACTGGGCACTGCAGAACTGGCAGCGCGCGCTGCCGAACTACGGGCTCGCCGCCTCGCCGCAGCGCCGGGTGTACGAGCTGTGGCTCTCGCACTGGCGCGGCCCGCTGCCCACGTTCGAGGTCTCCCTCGGCTGGACCCAGGCTCGCTTCCACACCATCTTCGGCCGGCTCACCTACCTCGGCAAGCCCGTCCACGGATTCGGAACCGGTATCCGCGGCCGCCCCACCGACAGCTATGGCCGCGTGCTCTACGTCGACACGCTTGACTCGCGCTACGGGACGGGCTGGCGGCGAGAGAACAGCTTCGTGACGCACAAAGGCACGGGCGTCTTCTGCTACGGGTTCTTCCCCCACGGGCGCTACCCGACCGGCATGGGCAAGCGCTACCGGATCACCGCGATGGGCCCCGGCGTCCTTCCTGACCTCTACTGGGAAGGCGTCCCCCAGGCGACGTACGACGCGAGCTACGACCAGGCCGCCAAGGCCAAGCTGCGCGCCTTCGGCGACAGCTCCTGCGGCTAGCCTCCGCCCCGACGCGTACGCGGCGCTCGCCGCGAACCGATTCGACCGCACTTGCGAACGACCTTCAGCCGGCGGCCTCCCATGACCAGTCCGATCGCCGCCGCAGAAAGGGGTTCACCATGTCCGAGGCTCTCACCCTCGAACAGCTGGACCGCGACGGGGCGATTCTTGATTCCGTCGCGGAACTCGCAGGCGACACTCGTGCGGACTTCCTCCGCAAGGCAGTCGTCGGCGGCGGTGCGGTCGTCGGCGGGGGTGCGCTGCTCGGCGTGCTTCCCGGAGTCGCCGGCGCCGCCGTGCCCAAGAGCGACGTCGCGATCCTCAACTTCGCGCTGACGCTCGAGTACCTCGAGGCCGCCTTCTACACCGAGGCCGAGCGCAACGCGAGCAAGTTCACACCCGAGCTCGCTCGCTTCGCCCAGGTCGTGGGCCGCCACGAGCGGGCACACGTCGCGTTCCTGAAGAAGGCCCTCGGCCGCGGTGCGGTGAAGAAGCCGCGCTTCGACTTCAAGGGCACCACGGGGGAGTCGAGTAAGTTCGCCGCGACGGCGCAGACGCTCGAGGACACGGGCGTGGCCGCGTACCTCGGCCAGACGCCGCTCATCAAGAGCAAGAAGATCCTCGCCGCCGCCGGCTCGATCCTCCCGGTCGAGGCGCGCCACGCCGCGTGGATCCGCGACATCCGGGGGAGCGGCCAGGCGCCGACTCCCGCACCGACCGCGTTCGAGGGCGCCAAGACCAAGAGGCAGATCCTCGCCGCTGTCACAGGCACCGGCTTCATCGTCGGCTAGCAACTACAAGCCGGGTGGCCGGGGGCCTGAGCGCTCCCGGCCACCCCGCAACCGAAAGGATTCTCAATGCCAGGTTTCGTAGGGCTTCCCGAACTGCTCATCCTCGGAGTCGTCGTGCTCATCATCTTCGGCCCGAAGCGGCTTCCCGAGATGGGCCGCTCGATGGGTCGCGGACTGCGCGAGTTCAAGCAGTCGATCAGCGATGACAAGGACGAGCCGGATCTCGAGCTGCCGGTGATCGTCGACGAGGATGAGGGCCGGACGATCGTCACCACCGCCGGCCGGCCCGAAGGTGTAAAGGCCGCGTAGTGCGCCGTTTTCGCCGACTCCACCATGGTGAGCGCGCGGAGCTCGTGGAGCACCTCGGCGAGCTCCGCCGCCGCATCTTGGTGGCGGCACTCGCCCTAGTGGCCGGGTCGGCCGTCGCGTTCACGTTCCGCGCGCACCTGTTCGAGCTCCTGAACAGGCCGCTCCCGGGCGACCGGGAGCCGGTCACGCTCGGCGTCACCGAGCCGTTCATGAACTCGCTCAAGGTGAGCGTCTATGCGGGTTTCTGCCTAGCGCTCCCGGTCGTGTCCTGGCAAATCTGGGCGTTCCTGGCGCCCGCTGTCGAGCAGGGCGCTCGGCGGGCCGTCGCGACGCTCGTGACCGCCGCGACCGGGCTCTTCGCGGTAGGACTCGCGTTCTCCTACGCCATCGTCCTTCCTGCGGCAATCCGCTTCCTGATCACGTTTGACGCGAACCTGTACGACATCCAGATTCGGGCGAGCGAGTACTACTCGTTCGTGGCGCTTGCGCTCGTGTCGGTGGCCCTCGTGTTCGAGCTGCCGGTGGTCCTGCTCGGGCTCGTCCGCTTCAAACTGCTGACCGCGGCGCGGCTTCGCCGTAACCGAAGGATCGGGTACGCCGCCATGGCAACGCTGGCGGTGCTCTTGCCGGGGGTCGACCCGATCAGCACCTCGATCATGATGCTGCCGCTCTTCGCACTCTTCGAGTCGTCCGTTTGGCTCGCGCACGTGTACGAGCGGCGCTGGCAGCCGGTCCCCCCACTCGCGCTGGACTCCTAGTAGGGGAAGGTGGACGTGCAGGCCCGGCGGCGCGCGTCCACCTCCCTGACGGCGCTCCGGGGAGGGTGTACCGTCGACGCGTCCCTATGATCGGCGCGTGGTGGGCGGGGACGATTTGCGGGCTGCCATGCGCCGCTTCCCGGCCGGCGTCGCGGTCGTGACGGTAGCGGTGGACGAGGAGCGTTTCGGGATCACGGTGGGCTCGCTCGTCTCGCTGTCGCTCGAGCCGCCGCTCGTGGGCATATCGATCGGGCTACAGTCCTCGATCTACGAGCCGCTGCGACAGGCGGGGCGCTTTGTGGCGAGCGTGCTGGCGGGGGATCAGCAGAGGCTCGCGCAGCATTTCGCGCGGAGCGGGTTGCCGCCGGTAGTCGCGTGGGCCGGCATCCCGCTGCGCGGCGGACCGGGCGACGAGCCGCTCATTGACGGTGCGCTGGCGTGGCTCGAATGCGTCACGCGCTCCCAGTACGAGGCCGGCGACCACACCATCTTCGTCGCCTCGGTCGAGTCGCTCGAGCTGGGACGCGACGGTCCCGGGCTCACCTACGTGCGCGGCGGGTACGAGAGCGTGTGATCGTCGAGGCGGTCGTTTTCGACCTCGACGGGCTGCTGCTCGACACGGAGACGCTCTGGGACGAGGTGCGGGAGGGCCTGGCGCGCGAGCGGGGCGGCCGCTGGCACGCCCGCGCGCAGCGCGACATGATGGGCATGAGCTCGCGCGAGTGGTCGCGCTACATGCACGATGTGATCGGACTCGCGGAGGAGCCCGACGCGATCTCCCAGCTCATCGTCGAGCGCATCGAGGCCTCGTTCCGGCGCCGGCTGCCGCTCGTGGACGGCGCCGTCGAGGCCGTGAAGCAGCTGGCGGCGCCCTGGCCGCTCGGGCTCGCGTCGTCCTCGAACCGGGCGCTCATCGATCTCGCGCTCTCGTTGTCGGGCCTCGATCGGCTCTTCTCTGTCACTGTTTCTTCGGAGGAGGTCGAGCGGGGCAAGCCGGCGCCCGACGCCTACCTGGAGGCGGCCCGTGGCCTCGGCGTGGCGGCTGCGAGAGTCGTGGCAGTGGAGGACTCGCGCAACGGCATCCTGTCTGCGGTGAGCGCGGGGATGCGTGTGATCGCCGTGCCGAACCGGCGGTTTCCGCCGGGCGCTGAGGCCCTCGGGGCAGCCCATCTCGTCATCGAGTCGCTCGCGGAGCTGACGCCGCGGACCGTGGAGTCCGCGGGTGGAGGCTGAACGCGCGCGGCCGTCGCGCCGAGGGCGGGCACGGACGCACCGCCGAGAGACATGTCCCCTCGGGACACCACGGCAGGCGTCCCCGGCCTCCTCCCCACTGCGAGCCTATCGACGTCGGGCGCACGCGTGTGTGCCGGAAACGCGCCGAAAGTGTGGCGGCCGGGCGCTCGTCACCGGAGCGCCCAGCCGCGGTGAAGCGGGTCGGCGTCGGCCAGAGAGATCAGGCCGTCGTCGCGGGTCGTGCCGAACGGGTCGTGTACCACCGCGTCCTCCGTGTAGCACGCCGCGATGCCTTCGGGGTCGTGGGCGTTGATCCCCGCGGTCACACGGTCGAAGACCTGCCGCGGTTGGTCCATGGGAACCTCCTTTCGGGCGGGGTCGACCGATCCTCTCGCCGTCGGCGGCGCGCGTCAAGCGGCATGAGCGCGAACCGAGGTTCCTCGGCCTAGTGCGCCTGCGCGGTCGCCGTGCTAGGGACCGCTGACGATGCACGGCGGCCCGCGGAACGCGACGGTGACGCTCGGAACCCAGCCGCGCGGGGTGCGGGTCAGTACGCGCCAACGGTGGATTGCCTGTCCGTGCACCCGATACCACGTGATCGAGCCGACGCGTGGGCCGACCGGCCCGCTCACCTCGAAATTGCCCGTCTCGAAGCCGGCGCGGAAGATCGTCACGACGACGCGCTGCACGCCCGTTCCGACGGGCTTCCAGCGTAGGCGAGCGTACGAGCGGCCGAGGAGCGACTCCTTGCACTGCCGGGAGACCGCCAGGGCCGAGGCGCGCGGCTGCCCGCCGACGGCGAGCACCGGCACCCCGGGCGGGAGCGTTGGGGGTGCCGGACGGGGCCAGTTCTCGAGGAGCCCCTCGCGCACGACGAGTCCCAGCGTCCGTGCCGAGACGCGATGGCGTTGCATCGTCACGGCGTCCGCACCCGGCACCCCTGCGTCGCGCAGACGAAGATCGGCACGGAAGATCGTTTGCCTGGCCTGCAGGTCGAGACACCTCGTCTCGCCGCGATAGACGCTCTTCAACTCGCCGGGCGCACAGTCTGCCGCCCGGACGCCCGGCCCTGCCGCGGCGGCCGCAGCGCCGGTCAGACAGACGGCCGCAGAAGCTGCGCAGGCACCCGCCCGCCACGACTGGAGGGCGCGGCGGGCGGAGGGGACGGAGGGCGAACCGTGGTCCGCCCTCCGTCGCAGCCGGCTCCTGCTAGCTGGCACCGGCGTTCAGCTGCTGGAGGATCTGCCTCCACTGGGTGAGCTGCTTCTTCGTCGAGGCCGGATCGTTGCGAACGGTCTCGGCGCTGACGATCACCGCCAGGAACGGGGTGTCGTTCGTGTGGTCGTTGTTGGTATCCACGAGCTGGTTGTACTTGACGCCACCGTTCGCGAAGTTCAGCAGCGCCTCCATCAGCTCGCGGTCGAGGTGGTCTCTGGCGGTCGTTCCGCCGCCCATCTTCAGCACTTCCCAGGCCGCCGGTATCGTCGCGGCCGGCCTCGTCTCGCTGAACACGTTGCTGACGAAGTTGACGATCTCGAGGTAGCACTCGAGCGTCTCGATGGTGAAGTCGATCGGCGGCTTGGCGCGGTACTGATGCTGCCAGTATCCCGACGAGCGCGGCTTGGTGGCGTTGCCGGTCACGATCAACTTCACCGAAGCCGACGCCGTGCCCGAGTCGTCGTCGGCCGCCGCGAAGGTCACGGTGTACAGGCACGCGGCGAACGCGTGGACCTGCTCGTCGGTGACGTCACGCGGGTTGATGGTCGGGCTCGGGTCCGGATCGGGGTTGATCGAGGGATCGTTCAGGTACAGCGTGCTGACGTCCGGCGCCGGCGGGCCGTCGTCCCAGTCCCAGGTGAGCGTCAGGTCGTCGCTCCCCGGGTCGGTCGAGCGCCCCTTGAGCGTGATCGAGTTCCCGGCGTTCGTGATGAAGACCGGGATGCCGTTGATCAGCACGGTGCCCGTCTGGTCGATCGTGGCCGTCGGGTTGACGTTCGTGACGGTCAGGGCGATGTTCTGGCACGTCTCGGTGTCGTCGTCCTGGCCGCAGACCTGGGCGGTGAAGACACCGTCGTCACCGTAGGTATGCGAGACGCTGAACGTCAGCGTCGCGTCCGGTCTGACGTTCTCCAGCGTGCCGCCCATGATGGTCTGCTCGGGCGTGCCGTCACCCCAGTCGATCGTGGCCGTCAGAGTCTCGAGCCACCCCGGATCGGTGATCTTGCCGGTCACGGTGATCGCCGAGTTCTCCGGCTTGGGCCCGTTCGACGCCAGGTCCACTACACTCGGAGCGACGTTCGTGACCGTGACCGTGGTGCAGTCGACGTCGTAGCCGCCGTCCGGGTCGGTCACCTTCAGGCAGACGTTCCAGACCCGATCCTGGCCGACGCTTGTGAAGGTCGGGTTGACGCCGGTCTCACCAGCCTCGCCGTAGACGCCGTCCTCGTCGAGATCCCACTGGTAGGTGAGCGCGCCACCGTCGGGATCGCTCGACCCGCTCCCGTCCAGGACTTTATCCGTCCCCTCCTGGGTCGAGTAGGGCCCGCCCGCGTCGGCGACGGGCAGCGTCAGGCGGATGCGCCAGACGCCGCGGCCTTCGGTACCGACGTAGACGAGCAGCTGCGACGCCGGCTCGCGGTCGAAGTAGGCGAAGTACGGTCGCGGCAGGTGGGTGAGCCCCGTGTTCCCGGGCGTGCGCGGGTTCGTGACGAGGCTCCAGTTCGTGCCGCCGTCGACGGAGAGGAAGACGCCCGAATCACGGCCGCCGGCAACGATGGTGTTCGCGTTCTCGGGGTCGAAGGCGAAGAGGCTCGGCTGGATGTAGCCGTTGAAGCCGGTGAAGTTCGTCGGCCCCCGCTGGTTCGTGTAGGGGAAGTCTCCGCCGCCCCGCATCAGGGCGTCGAGCTCGGGATCCGACGTCCAGGTGGCCCCGCTGTCGGTCGAGAAGAACGTCCCGGTTCCGTTCGCCATGTAGAGGCGCCCGGGGTTGTTCGGGTCGACGGCCCAGACGTGCACCTGCCCGACGGGCGTGACGTTCGTCCACGTGCCGCTCGCCGTCGTTCCGTCGAATCGCCAGAGTTGCGACGTGTTGCCGCTCCGCCCGGCCGGGCAGGCGGTCTGCGCGTAGAAGCTGATCGTGGCTCCGCTGACGCCCGCCTGGACGCCACAGAAGCCGCCGGCCGGCGTCGTGCCGGCCCCCATCTGCGTCCAGACAGTCGGATTCGCCGTGATGTCGGTCGTCAAGTAGAGGCCCTGGTTCGTCACCGCCGCGTAGTTGTTGGCGCCGTACTGGTCGATGAAGTCGAGGAAGTTGAACTGCGGCATCGTCCCCGGCGGCTGGGTCGACACGGCCACGGACCCGCTCAGGTTCGTCGCGGAGCGGCGCAGCGTGGCCTGGCGGTTGACGCAGCAGGTCGTGCGCACGACCCGTGTCGCGTCGGCCACGAAGTCGAAAATGTCGCAACAGTCCGCGTTCGTCCACCCCGGCGTCGCGGCACCGAGGTTCATCGTGAAGAACGAGCCGTCGTCCTGCAGGCCGAAATAGAAGTTCTCGTTTGCGTCGCCGGCGACGTTGACACCGGCCATCGAGAACAACCAGGTCGCGTGCGGCGTGACGTTCGGCTGCTCCCAGTTCGGGTTGTGGCAGTCGCCGCCGTTGTCGGTGTTGTAGTAGACGCCGCCGTCCGAGCTGTAGAGCTCCGGGCAGCGGTCGGCCCCGCCCTGCGTGTCGAAGGCGATGTCGCCGGCGTCGTCGTGGGCTCCGGCGGTCCGCGTGAACGGCCCCGCCCAACCCGTCGGAGGGGTTGCGTACGTCACTGCCGGCGTACAGCCCGGGCACGGCGCCGTGGTGTAGCCGATCGGGCAGCGCGGCGTGCCGCCGGCGGCCGCCGGGCTGGGCGTCGTGCAGCCGTCGCGGTACAGGGAGACGTCGCTGAACCACAGGTCGAAGGCCGCGCCGGGCCGCTGGTTGGTCGCCACGAACGGAATCCGGCCCTGGCGGCGATTCATCTCAGGGCTGCCGCGCGCCGCCCAGGTGGGGTTGGCCGCGTTCGCGTTGTCCGTCTCGTAAAAGACGTTGTCCGACGCGACCGCGAAGAGCACGTATGACTCGTCCGGGGAGACCGCGAGCGAGCACAGACCGTTCGGAAGCCCCGTGGACGCCGTCCAGCTCGTCCCGCCGTTCGTGGACCGTAGATGGCCGTCGTCGCCGCAGACGTCGATGAGGCCGCCGTCGTGGACGACGACGTCCCAGACATCGCTCGCCGTCGAGGCCGGGGTCGGGTCGACGTAGGTCCAGGTGCCGCCGGAGTCTGTGCTGATCGCGACCCCGCAGTTGGTACCTACGTACACGTTTGCGTTGGTCGCCGGGTCGACGGAGATCCCGAAGGCGGACGGCTCGTTCCGGCGAGCGGCCGCACAGTTGAACGCAGCCGGCGGGTTCGCCGTGGCCGGATGCGTCCACGTGGCGCCGGCGTCGGTACTGACGTTGATGCCCGAGAGCGGCGCCGCGCGCCCGTCGTAGAAGGACGTCGCGTAGACGCGATTGGTGTTGGACGGGTCGACGGCGACATCCCAGGCAGCGGTCGGCCGGTGCAGGTTGAGCGGCGCCCAGTTGAGGCCCCCGTTCGTCGTCCTGTACAGGCCGCCCCATTCCGTCGCGGCGTAGAAGGTCTGGTTGGTCCCCGGCACCTCGGCCAAGCCGTTGATCCGTCCGCCCGACGCACCGTCCGGATCGGAGGCATCGAGCGTCGACCGGTCGGGGTTCACATCCTCGTTGCCGGCGCCGGCCGCGGGGACGCCCACGAAGCAAGCGAGCACCACAACAAGGACGAGCTCAAAGCGCCACCGGCGCCCGGCCCGTGGAAACGCGAACCACATCCCGCACCTCCATGCAGAACCTTCACGGGCCGGCGCAGGCGGGCTCACCCCTAGCGCAGTCAGCGTCGAGCCGTCTGACCTGACCGCTTATAACAGCTTCTAGGAGGTTTATCTAGACGCAACCCACCACAACCCAAGTCGCCGAAAGTGGCCACGGGCGACTATCGCGCGTGAGGATTGGCGTCGTGCGCGGGCGAGCGCGCCCGCGCACGCGTCCTAAGTGCTCCCGGCCGTAAGTTCGCTCACCGTCACGCGGCCAGCTGGAGCTGAGGCTTGTGCGCTGCGATGCGCGCGAGCAGGGCGGCGAGGTCGTCGCGGGTGAAGCGCCAGTCGAACGGCTCGGCGATCTCGTTCCA
>JBHEMZ010000062.1:0-11865 GCA_046262315.1 Gaiellaceae bacterium | reverse complement strand
TTGTGGGGGAAGGCTGGCCGACCCCCGCGTCGGCATCGCAGAGCGCCGCTCGTCGGCTTGATCCCGACGAAGTCCGCCTACCGCTCACACTCCTGGACGACGTCGATTCGGAAACAGCACGGTCTACCTCCGACACCGGATCAGGACGTGACCCGCGCCGCGCCATCACGGCGGGCCCACAGCCGCGCATACGATGCCCCTCGCTTGGTTGCGAGACGGGAAGGTGGGCCTAATGTACGCACCCGTCACCCGCTTCGAAGGCTCTGACCCCGCAACGCTGGCAACAGGAGATCGACGGGACGGACGCAGATGGAGAGCGGCCTGACCGACGAGGCGATCGACCAGATGGCCGAGCAGGTGAAGGGTCGGTTCGAGCGCGACGAGGTCGAGCGGCTGCTCAAGTCGATCAAGAGGACGCTCGTCCTCACTGACTCGGAAAAGGGAAGCTCCGCAATGGTCGCGTTCTGCGACACGGAGGAGGACGTCCGGGGTGTCGATGCCCTGTTCGACGCGATGTCGCCGGGCGATAGCGGCGGCAAGCGACAGAGCGTGGACATCTACGAGGTCTCGATCGACCAGCGGTTCGACGCCTAGACGCCCGTTGCGTCCAGCGCTCGACAAGATTCTAGGGAGGTGCTCGATCGTATCAGTGTAGACAACAAAATCCCGAGTTCCGGGGATTTAGAGCCCTCTGAGGGACTCGAACCGTCGACCCCCTCCTTACCAACCCACGGCAACGGCTTTCGCTTGTCCTTGCCGCTTCCGGGCCGATCCGATTTGCCACTGACTGCCATCGGTTGCAACCACGGGGCTCCATAAAGGCTCCATCCGCCGTTGTCTGTCGTGGCTACATCGCCTGCAGAAAAGCTACGCCTCTGGCCCAGCCTCGTGAGCGCTCGACCTACGCGAGCCGCCAGAACATGCCGTTGCCGCGCGATGCCGCTGAGTAGGCGTGAACCCCATCAACCTCGGGAGAACCGGGAGCCTCGACAAGCGCGTAGGTCCGAGGATCATCGGCTACCAGCACGGAAGCGTTACGCTCGTTTCAGTGAGCGACGTTGCCGTGGAAAGGGGTACCAAGGAGCGGCGCGACGCGCTCGTCGAGCGGCTCTTCGAGGCGAAATCGGCGCGATGGACGTCCTCTCGGTCTACCTGGGCGACCGGCTCGGGCTCTACCGCGCGCTGGCCGAGCGCGGCGCTCTGACGTCGGGCGACCTCGCCGAGGTCGCCGGGACGGACGAGCGCTATACCCGCGAGTGGCTCGAGCAGCAGGCGACGAGCGGGATCCTCGACGTGGACGACGCCGATGCGGGCGCGCAGGAGCGTCGGTACAGCCTCCCGCCCGGGCACGACGAGGCATTGCTCGAGGAGACGAGCCTCAACTACATCGCGCCGGTCGGGAAGTTCCTTGCCGCGTGCGCGAAGCCTCTCGACGCCGTCGTGCGGGCGTACCGGAGCGGAGACGGCGTCCCGTACGCCGACTACGGGGCAGACCTTCACGAGGGGCAGGCGGCGTTCACGCGTCCGATGTTCGAGAACCTGCTCGGCAGCGAGTGGCTGCCCGCGGTTCCCGAGGTGCACGAGCGCCTGCGGGCTGGCCCGCCTGCCCGCATTGCCGACGTCGCCTGCGGCGAAGGCTACTCGACGCTCGCGATCGCGCGCGCATACCCCAACGTACGCGTGGACGGCATCGACGCTCACGCGGCCTCGATCGCCGCGGCGAAGCGCCATCTCGCCGGCACAGGCCTCGAAGATCGCGTCACGTTCCATCAAACCGACGCGGCCGACGCCGAGCTCGAGGGCGCGTGCGACCTCGTCTACATGCACGAGGCGCTGCACGACATGTCCTACCCGGTCGACGTTCTCGGCGCCTGCCGGCGCATGCTCGCGGCGGGCGGCTCGGTCGTGATCGGCGACGAGCGCGTCGCCGACACCTTCACGGTGCCGGGCGACGAGATGGAGCGCCTCTACTACGGCTTCAGCATTCTCCACTGCCTCCCCGTCGGCATGGTCGGCGAGGGCGCCGCAGGGACGGGGACGGTCATGCGGAGCGACACCGTGCGACGCTATGCCGAGGAAGCCGGGTTTTCAGGATTCGAGGTGCTCCCGATCGAGAACGACTTCTACCGCTTCTACCGCCTTAGGCCTTAGATCGACGCGGCGGTGGGCAGGGCGCCCGGCGACAGCGACGCCTTAGGGCAAGCGGCCGAGCACGCGGGTCGTCTGGCGCATCTGCTCCAGGTACGTCTCGCAGTAATCGCACTCGGCGCTGTGCCGCGCGGTTACCGCTGAATCGACGGGCAGCGGTTCGAGATTCGGGAAACGCGCGCTCGCGGCGGCCAGCACGCAGCCAATGGTGCTCTCAGTCATGAATGTAGGGTGCGGCGGCGGAGAGGTAACACGATGCCGTACGCGACGAACCCCGGGGACGGCGTCCGCACCTACTTCCAGGACGCGGGAGGCGCCGGACCGCCGGTTCTCTTCTACACCGGCTTCGCCGATCCGCTCGAGGTCGCGAGATCCTCGCGCCTCGCCCGAGCCTTGAGCGGCGAATTCCGGCTGATCTTCGCCGATCACCGCGGTCAGGGTGGAAGCGAGAAGCCACGGGATGGCGCCGCCTACGCCCTACCTACGCGCGTTGCCGACGCCGTCGCGGTTCTCGACGCGCTCGGCATCGAGCGTGCGCACTTCCTCGGCTCCTCGTGGGGAGCTCGGCTCGGTTTCGCGCTCGGCGAGCATGCGCCCGAGCGCGTGCTCTCGCTCGTCCTCTGCGGCAACCAGCCGTACGCGTGGAACCTCGAGTCGCCGACCGCACACGCAGTGGCCGCGGCCATCGCCGCCTCCAGGCGAGAAGGCATGAAGGGCTTCGTGGAAACGTTTGAGGCGGCGCTCAGCTACCGCCTCCCCGAGCAGGAACGGACGTGGACGCTCGAGAAGAACGACCCGGCGGCGCTCGACGCGGCGTGGCGATCGGTCCACGACCGAGGGCCAATCTCCCAGGACCTGAGCAACTGGCGGGTGCCGTGCCTCATCTGCGCTGGTGAAGCAGACGAGATGCACGACGACGCCAAGAGGGCGGCTGAGGAGATTCCCAGCGCGAAGTTCGTCTCGCTCGCCGGCCACTCGCACATTTCTGCCTTCTACGAGGCAGACGATCTCCTGCTGCCGCACATCCTCGAGCTTCTCCGCTCAGCGCCGCCAGAGAAGTGAAGTCGCGCGCGGTCCGGTGAGTGCCGTCGCCGGAGCGTTCACCAACCCGCGACGCCGTCTCGCTGCGAGGGGGTCATGACCAAGCCGCCTGTGGCACGTCTTCCTCAGAGTCGATTCGAGGAGGTGCACGATGGCGCAGCAGGGTCAGGTCTTCGAACTGAAAGGGCGGGGCGCTGGCGGAAGGAGAGTGTGGGCGTACCGGTACCGGGTCGGCGGGCGCGGCTCGCCGCGCGTGCAGCGCGGCGGCTTCGAGTCGGAGCAGGCCGCGGCAGAGGCGCTCGCGCGCGCGCTCGGGCGACTCGGACGCGAGCTTGCGCAACTCGCCGACAATCCGTAGATAGCGCCAGCTTTTGTTCTCGCGCGCGAGACGTAGGATCAACTCGCGGACGTCGGTGCCGATCGGAGGTCGGCCCGGTCGCCGGTGCGGGTAGGTGCAGCGGCGAGCGACCAGCCGGCGATGCCAGCGCAGGAGCGTCGCCGGCCGCACGAGAAAGACCTGCCAACCACGGCGCGGCAGCACCCGACTCAGTGCCGCGAGCAGCAGCCGGTCGTGCGGCTCCAACCGCGGTCGGCTGGCCTGCCGGCGGAGGATTGAAGGCTCGTGGCGGACCACGAGTATCTCGAGTTCCTTCGCACGATCGCCGCGGGCGCAGAGCAGGATCAGCTGCAGCAGCCGGCAGGCGAGGACGTAGAGCAACGACGCAAGCAAAGGCGGCCCCCAGAAGACGGGACGCCGACCCTACTGCGGCATGAGCCACCTCCACCCTTTACACGATCGGGTTTGTGCACCCCACGGGCGCCGTCGCCGCCAAGACTGTGTTACCGACCCGGCTCATCGCGCCCTTGAGGCTTCCGGTTCCCGTCCGGCTAGGTTTACCTCACTACCCCTTGCATCCGCCGGGGACCGGTCGCGCTGACAGAACGGCGCGACGATCGCTCACGCGCACAGAGTGGGCACGCGCTGGCCGTGCCCTCCCAGGATGCGGGCGAGGCTTCCTACGATCGCCGACTCCCGCGCCGCCCTCGCCGACAGCCAGGTACTGGAGCCGGGCGCTGATACCGAGCCTGGACGGTGATCCACCTGCGCCCCTTCGTGCTCGCGCGCAGCGTCAGAGCTGATTCCATGCGCTGCTACGGGCACCGGTCGGCGTGGAGGAACTGCCGGCACTCCTCACGCGTCAGATCGCGCGTCACGCTCTGCCTGGCCAGATCCCCGAGGTCGTTGAGATCGAGCGCCCACACGCGCGCGACCCCCTCCGTACCGACGCAAGGTGAGATCGGCATCGTCCGCGGCGAGCGGGGCGAGCCTCCCGTGGTGGTGGGAGCAGTGGGGCAACGTAGCCGGGCAGTACGGCTCGCAGCCCTCCTCGCCTGGCGACGTTGGCTTCACGGCCGAGTCCAGATCGCCGATCGACATCGTCGTGCGGAGGCACGGCTACGCCGTCAACTCGCATACCGGATGGCACAGCCACCCCGGCCCGGTCTTCATTACTGTCACGCAGGGGACGCTGACGTACTACGAGTACGGCGATCGGACGTGCACACCTCACGTCGTGACGGCAGGTCAGGGATTCGTAGATGACGGACGCGGACACATCGTCCGGAACGAGTCCGGCGTGCCCGCGCAGGACGTCAGCGTGATCATCGCACCCGCGGGAGGAGCCTTCCGCGGTGAGCTCAACGCCCCAGCCCCTCACTGCAGCTTCTGACGCTGGGCTTCTTCTTGGGGAGTCGGCGCGTGCCGACTCCCCGACGGCCGTTGGAGCCGTCGCGAACTGTCGGCCCGTAGGAGTGTCGTCGCTCAGACGGGCCTCTTTGCCGCCCGGGTCGGTGGTCTGGCCCGCGCGACAAGAAGTCTGGTCACGGCAACTTGAGCAGTTCGATGGCAATACCGTCGTCGACAACGACCCGGGCCATCGTGCGTGCGGCGGCGCGTCGCCGCTCGGTTGGGCTGCCGGGGTTGACGACCCAGGTATCGCCCACTCGTTCGAGTTCGGCTGCGTGCGTGTGCCCGTAGGCGATCACGTCGCACTCGGGAAACCAGGTGAGCAGCCGCGCGTGTCGCCCCAGCCGCGGACCTGCATCGTGGACGAGTCCGATCCTGGCGCGACCGACGTTGAGCACTAACCGTTCCGGCAACGATGTGCGTAGCGCGGGCTCGTCGGCGTTTCCAAAGACCGCGTGGATGCGACCCAGCTCCTCGAGCGTAGCGAGCGCAGCAGCAGTCGTCACATCGCCGCCGTGGAGGATGATGTCTGCGGCATGCAAGGCGCCCAGACACTTCTCAGACAGCTGGCGAGAACCCCTCGGGAGGTGCGTGTCGGCGACGAGCGCAGCGGTGACCGACCCGTGCCTCACAAGGCTGCTGCCAGCGCGTGCCGATTCGCTGCGTGCCCCGGCGTTCGGAGCGTACGGAAGGTGATCGAGTGGCGGAGCTCCTTTGTGGGCGGAATCGAATGCTGCCATGACGTTCGTGCCTTGTCGGCGAGGACGTATCCCGAGCGAGGCGCGAGTCCGACCTCCCACACCCTGCGCTCGTCGCCCTTGCCGCGCTGAAACCGCAGGCGGCAACTCCCGCCGAGCGATACGCCGATCACAGTTTCGAAGGCAGGCGCATCGCGGTGCCAGCCGATCGTCGACCCGGGCGGATAGCACTGCACGAGCACCTCAGCGAGATCGTCAGGTTCATACCCACCGAGGTTTGCGGCGCGCGCCCGCACCGGCAAGATCCAAGCCGGGATCGGCTCTCCTGGCGAGGGTGTTCGCGCCTCGTAGTCGTAGCCCAATCCGTAATGGCGCGCCGTTCGCTTAGCCACCTGCCCGTGCATAACGATGGGCGCGAACCGAGTACCCTCGAGAACGCGAAGGAGTTCAGCCTCCTCATCAGGCGAGACCAGATCGGGCCGATAAACGAGGCCCTCCGGCTGCTCGAGGGGTGCGCGCATGCCTCCTTTCTACCCACTGCTAGAAGAATCACCAGCCCCCTCGTGGTTCGCCTCGCCGACTGGTCAAATTCTGGTCTAGTAACCGGCAGACGCTCGCAGCGCAGAGCAACCGCCCCTCCCCGGAGCCGCCTCCGCGGGCGAAGCGCTGGCGTGTAAGCCGTGAGCAGAGGATGCGCAGGACGGGCAGACGAGAAACCTCGGACCGCGCTCGCGTGGCGATTCGCTCCTTGCACTCCAACCGGGCTCGTAGCCGTGAGCGACGTCGCCGCAGGTGTGGCAGGTGATCGACATGGCCCCTCGTGTACCGGGGCCTCGAACCCTCGAAACGCCGGAGTGTTAGCGCCTGCTCTAGGCCCCATATGGGTTTGCTCACCGCTGTTACGTTGTCGTGCAGCCAGGCAGAGAGAGGCTCCTTGCGCCCATTCAACGTCATTTGTGTCTCCCACCTGCGCTGGGACTTTGTCTACCAGCGGCGCCCCAGCATCTGCTGAGCCAGGCGGCCAAGAGCCGGCGTTTTCTATGTGGAGGAGCCACTGTACGACGCCGGCGTCGAGCACCTCCAGGTAGCCCAGAGCGAGGATGGCGTTCTCGTCTGCGTGCCCCACCTGCCCGACGGCATCAGCCGAGAAGCGGCCGAAACGGCGCAGGCCCGTCTGCTCGCTGACCTCGTCCGGGAGTGGGAGCTCGAGGACTACCTGCTCTGGCTCTACACGCCGATGGCGCTCGGTCTCGCCGACGAGCTGGAGCCGCTCGTCCTCGTTTGGGACTGTATGGACGAGCTCAGCGCGTTCGCGGCTGCCCCCCGGAGCTCGTGCAGCGCGAGCAAAAGCTTCTGCGCCGCGCCGACCTCGTATTCACGGGCGGCCGCAGCCTCTACGAGGCGAAGCACTTCGCGCAGGCGCGCGGGGGGCTTCCGGACCCGCCGGACCAGCGGGGCATCGCGGACCCCCGGCTCGGCTTCTACGGCGTGCTCGACGAGCGTCTCGACTGCGACCTGATCGCACGCATCGCCGACCTGCGGCCCGACTGGCTGCTGATCCTGCTCGGCCCCGCCTCCATCAGAGAACGCCACCCAGACGCCGCCGTCCGCGTCTACCGCTAGGCCATCCGGACGGCCCCCCGGCTTCTGCGAACGGGCGCGGTCCGCTGAGGCCCGCGTCACTGTCGTAGTCGAAGACATCGATCCTGCGTGTCCGTGTCGTTGTAGATGGCCAGCGAGTCGGTGAAGCCGCCCCGTAGCGAAGGGGCGACCGCGCTTTCGTCAGACCGCCATCGCTCCTCGCTCGTGGTCAAGATTTGGTCAAGCAGCTGTCGCAAACGGCAGCGCCGAGCGGCGAAGCGACTGCGCGGCGAAAGCGGTTGGTTGAGCGAAACGGCAATCCGTGACGACGTGTGGCGATGCGTTTCACCGAGATCGCACCCAGGAGGTCGTCGGTTCGAATCCGACTAGCTCCATTCTCGAATGGAAGTCCGGCCGGCTTTCACGGCCATGACGACTTCCACCCGATTGATCCGACTCCGAGCGCCGTCATGAGCGGTTACCGGGCAAAGCCCCCCACCGCGGCAGAACCGAGATTCGAAGAACCTGACCGCGTGGCCACAAGCACGGTGTGTTTCACGAAGGACCTCACGCCATCCCCGGTGCCCGGTGCGGCAGTGGGCAACGTCGCGGCCGGCAAGGCGGAGAATAGGAGTCGTGAGCCAGCTGCCGGGCGGAACCGTCACGTTTCTCTTCACCGACATCGAAGGCTCGACGCGCCTGTTGGAGCAGCTCCGAGACCGCTACGCGGACGTGCTGGCGGAACACCACCGCGTTCTCCGGGAGGCGTTCGCTCGCTTCGCCGGCCACGAGGTCGACACGCAGGGAGACGCGTTCTTCGTCGCCTTCTCGCGCGCCGGGCAGGCCCTCGGGGCAGCGGTCGCGGCGCAGCGGGCGCTCGCGGAGCTGGCATGGCCGGAGGGAGTCGAGATCCGAGTCCGCATGGGTCTCGACACGGGCGAGCCCGCGATCGGCGACGACCGTTACGTCGGATTGCGTGTGCACCGAGCCGCCCGAATCTGTTCGGCCGGCCACGGCGGGCAGATCCTCCTGTCGAGCGCAACGCGTGAGCTCATCGAGGACGATCTGCCGCCGGACGTCGTTCTCCGCGATCTAGGAGAGCGGCGGCTCAAGGACTTCGAGCGGGCAGAGCGCATCTTCCAGCTTGTCGTCGAAGGTCTGGAGGATCGGGTCTCGCCGCTTAAGGCTTCCGACGCGGTCACGGACACTTTCGTCGGCCGCGACCGCGAGCTCGCCGAGCTAGAACGTTCGCTCGAGCGCGCCCTCGGTGGGCGCGGGCACCTCGTCCTTGTTGCCGGGGAGGCCGGAATCGGCAAGAGCCTCCTCGCGGATGAGTTCGCCCGGCGGGCCCGCAGAGCTGGTGCCCAAGTTTTTTGGGGTCGCTCCTGGGAGGCTGGAGGTGCACCCGCGTACTGGCCATGGGTCCAGGCGCTCCGGGCGTACGTCCGCGATGCGACGCCCGTGAGCGTCCGCGCCGACCTCGGTGCGGGCGCGGCAGATGTCGCGCAGTTGGTGCCGGAGCTTCGTGAGCTGCTTCCCGATCTACCGGCGGCCGCGGCGGCCGAGAGCGAGGGAGCGCGCTTCCGGTTGTTCGACTCGACCGCCAGCCTCCTGAGGAATGCCTCGCGACGTCGTGCCCTCGTGATCATCCTGGACGACCTGCACGCGGCCGACGAGCCGTCGCTGCTCCTGCTTCAGTTCCTCGCTCCGCAGCTGACCGAGACGCGCGTCCTCGTTTTCGGCATGTACCGCGAGACGGAGCTCGAGGGCGACCACCCGCTTCGACCGGCGCTCGCGGAGTTCGCCCGTGCCCCGGGGACCGTGACGCTGTCGCTGGCAGGCCTCGCAAGGGACGACGTCCCGCAGCTGATCGAGCGGATCTCTGGTACGCATCCGGCCGCGGCCGTCTCGGACGCAATCTACAGCCAGACCGAGGGCAACCCGCTATTCGTCGTCGAGGTGGTTCGCCTCCTCGTCGCCGAAGGGACGCTCGACGACGTGGGCGAGGGACGTATCCGCCGCGTCGCGTTACCAGCCGGCGTGCGAGAGGTCATCGACCGGCGTTTGCGTCGCCTGTCCGAAGACTCCCGGCGGGTCCTGACGCTGGCTTCCGTCTTCGGTCGCGAGTTTACGCTCGACATGCTCGCCGCCGTGAGCGATGTCCCCACGGAGGCATTGCTAGATCGGCTCGACGACGCGCTCGGCGCCTCGCTGGTCACCGAGGCGCCGGGCACCTTCGGTCGCCTGCGCTTCTCACACGCGCTCGTGCGCGAGGCGTTGTATGACGAGCTGTCGCAGCTCCGGAGAATCCGCCTCCACCGCCGCGCCGGCGAGGCGCTGGAGAGAATCTACGCCGCGAATCCGCATCCGCACCTCGCCGAGCTCGCCCACCACTTCTTCATGGCCGCGCCGTCGGGCGACCTCGACAAGGCGCTCGAGTACGGGCGCCGAGCCGGCGAGCAGGCGGTGGACATGACCGCTTACGAAGAGGCAATCCGCCTCTATCGGATGGGCCTCGACCTCCTCGATGTTCGCAAGTCGCCGGACGAGGAGCTGCGCTGCGGGCTTCTGCTTCGACTGGGAGATTCGAGGGCCCGCGCGGGCGATATCGCGGGCGCGAGGGGGACTTTCCTCAAGGCGGCGGCGCTCGCGAAGAAGCTGAGCCTCGCGGATCAGCTCGGGCGCGCCGCCCTGGGCTACGGCGGGAGATTCGTCTGGGACGCCGCTCGCGGCGACCCGCATCTCGTACCGCTCCTCGAGGATGCTCTCCGCGAGCTGCCCGACGTCGACAGCCACCTTCGGGCAAGGCTCCTCGCTCGGCTGGCCGCGGGGCCACTCCGCGACGACGTGGATCGTGAGCGGCGGGACGTCCTCAGTCGGCAGGCCGTCGAGATCGCGCGGCGGCTCGGGGATCCGGGGACGCTCGCATACGCACTCGACGGCAGGTACAACGCCGTGTGGGGGCCGAGCAACCTCGGCGAGCGGCTCGAGATCTCTTCCGAGCTCGTGAAAGCGGCTACCGCCGCCGGCGATAGAGAACGAGCTCTGCAAGGGCACCACTACCGCGCGCTCGCTCTGCTCGAGGCGGGCGACATTCCCGCAGTTCACGCGGAGCTCGAGGCCAAGGCGAAGCTTGCCGAGGAGCTTCGACAGCCCGCACAGCGCTGGTACTTGGCATCCGTCTGCCGGGCCATTCATTTGCACGCGCTGCGCAGCGCGCAGGGCCGGCTGAGGGAGCACGAGGAGTCCATGAGACGGGCCGCGGCCGACTTTCCGACGTACGTCGTCCTGCGGTGCGTCCTCGCCCACCTCTACAACGAGCTTGGACGGGACCGCGAGACGGGAACGCTGTTGCAGGAGCTCGCCGCCGACGACTTCGCCGCCCTCCCCGTGAACGAGGAGTGGCTCTTCGGGATGAGCCTTCTCGCGGATGTCGCGGGCGCGGCCGGCGACGAGCTGCAGGCGGCCGCGCTGTACGAGCTCCTGCTCCCCTACGCGGCTCTGAACGCGGTCAGCGCGCCCGGTTCCTGCCGCGGCTCGGTCTCGCGCAACCTCGGGATACTCGCCGCGAAGCTGAGTCGCTTGGACGCGGCGGCGCAACACTTCGAGGACGCGCTCGCGATGAACGCGAGGACGGGCAGCCGACCCTGGGTGGCACAGACGCAGTACGACTACGCACGGATGCTTCGCGAGCACATGGGGCCGGAGAATGCCGAGCCGGCGCGCCAGCTTCTCTCCGATTGCCGCCGAGCGGCAGGTGAGCTCGGCATGCGCTCTCTGCTTGAGCGCGTCTCGCATCTCGACGAGGCGACTCGGCTGGGCTCCGAACGCGCATAGCGCTTGCAGACATCCGAATCAGAGCGTTGGCGTGCCGCGTGTGGCGACGCGTGTCTTGACAGACAGCGAATCCTCTGCAGAGCCGGGTCCAGACTGTTGCGGGACGTGTTGCGGCAATCGAGGGTGTCGCGAATAAACGGCTCAACCATGCGGATCGCGCGACGGAGAATGCAAGGATTGCACCCAGGAGGTCGCCGGTTCGAGTCCGGCTAGCTCCATCGCCTGGCTAACGCGTTTGGCTGTCGTCCCTAGCTGCTCTCTGTGGTCGGTCAGTCCTCCGTGCACACCGCCCGATACGAACGCTCTGGAAGCGCGTCCCTCCACTCGCGTTGCGTCAGATCCCGGCCGGCGACCAGGCACGCATGGCGCTTCCAACCCTCCGGGAACGGTGGCGAGACGGACCCCGCGCAGACCGGTGGAGACCCCAAAGACGTGTGAACCGTGGGGGCTCAACGCGGCGGAGACGAACGTGTCGCGTCTAGTCCCCCGCCGGCCCGATCTGGTGTCTATCCTGTCAACATGACACGGCCTGCAGGGACTCTAGCGGGAGCGACGGGACTCGAACCCGCGACCTCCGGCGTGACAGGCCGGTTCGAGGGTCACGACGATCGACGGCGATGGACGCGCAATCGCTCTATTCATGCGGCTTTTTGGCCCTTTCGCGATTGCCCCGCCCAGGCGATCAGTCCCCGCCGCGTTGCTTGCATCACGGCCCGCCCCAGATCGTCATGTTCGAGTCAAAGCCCGTCTACAGCTCGTCGTCATTAGGATGCTGTGGCTCCAACTCCCCTGCGATCGTCCGCTAGTGCCGCG
>JBHEMZ010000061.1:0-6622 GCA_046262315.1 Gaiellaceae bacterium | reverse complement strand
TCGTCTCCGGGGTACCAGTCGAGTGGGTTGCGCCCGGAGCCGGCCTGGAACGTATAGGCCATCATGTTCCAGACGAACACGACGTTGGTTGCGCCCCGAGCGCGGAAGATCGAGACGATGCGCCGCCAGGCAGCGCGATATCCGGCCGGTGTGCCCCAGGCAGTGTCGTCCTCGGGCTCCAGCTGGAACGCAAGCATCACCTTATGGCCGAACGCCTTGAGAGCGTCGGCACGGGCGCGGATGAGCGCGTCGTGCTTGCCGCTCGCGATCTCGGCGAACGGCACCTTGACGCCGGCCTGGGTCGTCGCGGCCCACGACAGCGCCGGAATGCCGCCCTTCGCAACCGTCTCGCTCTCGTGGCGGGTCGGAAATGCCTTGTCCCAGCGGTGGTACATGCGATCCAGGTCGAAGCGTCGGCCGACCAGGCTCTCGAGGTACTTCACCTCCTGGTAGGACGTGCGACCGTCGCGCGCACCGCCGAACACGCCGAAGAGCGTGCCCTGCGCCGGAACGAGTTTGTCTGAAACCGCAGCGGCGGACAAATCGCCGCTCGCCGCCAGCGCGGCGCCGGCCGCGAGGACTGCGACGAGTCCTAGAAGGACAGGTCGACGCGCCTGCGCGCGCGGCGTGCCCGCGAGCCTACTCCCCCTCATAAAAATGTCCCCTCCCCCTTGAGTTCCTCGACCGCCCCTCGGCAGAGGAACGGGCCACTATAACCCAATAAAGAGCAGGGTTGTTCAAGATCTCTCAGATTTTTCCCGGAAATTCCGCTCTTTTCTGGAAAATGGGCTTTCGGGGCCGAAGCCGACTCGCGTGATGGCATGGCAGGCGGCCTGTGTCGCGCCGCTCGGCGGAGAACGCCTGGGGACGTCATTCTTCTTGCTCTCCCTCCCTCAACGCAACCGACGTTGACGCGGTCGCGGTGTGCCGCGCGACTATACACCACTCCAAGGGGTTTTCACAACCGAGACTCGAACAGCGGTGCCGGTCGTTGGCGCAGGTGTCCGTGGCCACCCCGCCGCCCGCCTTGCTCTGCGACCGGCGGCCGGCTTGCTCAGCTCAAGGGCGTTCGTTACCCAAGACGGCGTCAAGCGCGGGACGGTACGGCGACTCGGCGACGCGAACGCCCGCTCGCTGGCCCTCTTGCCACCGAATCGACATCTCGAGGACGTCGAGCCGGACGAGTAGGCGTCGGCGTTGCTCGGACAGCCGAAGGGCGGCGAGCATCGGGCCGCCGCCGTCGGCAGCCGAAACGGCGGCGCTTCGAGTGTCCCGCCTGCCTTCGCTGAGGGCCAGTTGTACGTCGAAATGCGCCGCGTCGAGTCCATACGGAACGTGTTCGCCGCTCCGCTCCCAGTCCCAGACGGCAACGGTCCCGTCGCAGACGCCGATGTTTTGTGGAGCCCAGTCTCCGTGCCAGGGCCGAAAGGAGAGAACGGTCCGCCCATCCTCGCGTTCGACGGCCTCGGCGAGTTCCTCGAGGCGGTTGTCTCCAGCAGCCGCGACGCGCCGCTGTCGTGATAGCCAATATGCGCTCTCTCCGAGAGCCGCCTGCTCCGCGGGCAACCGTGCGGCGATTTCGTCCATGACCCAGACGGGTGGGCGACGGCGAAGCTCCCGCGCGCGGGGCGGCCGCGCGGGAATTGCCGATACGAGGAGGACGTCGAGCTCACCCCAGCGATCGAAGTAGAGGACCTGCGGTGCGACGAAGGTGCGCGCCGGGCGGTCGGCCAGCTGCGCAAGCACGTGGCTTTCGTTCCGAACGAGCGCTCGCGTCAGGTCGTTCCAGCCGACCTTTGCGTAGCCGACCACCTGCCCCGCGCTGGTCATTACCTGGATCAAGGGCTTGACGTTCGGGCGGGCAGGCACGATGCGGACGGCGGTCTCCACGTCTTGTCCCGCGAAGAAGCTTCGAAGCTTCTCCGTCAGCATCAGGCTCGGCGCGTCGTCCTGTCCGCCTTCGGCGAGCGAGATCGCGACGCGGTCGCGCAGGAAGTGCTGGGCCATCCCGGCTCTGAGCGCCCCGGCTAGGATCGTCCGCGCGGCGACGCTTGCTCGGCTCGCGCCGTAGCCGTGGGTGCGAAGCGTCCGCGCCGCCGCTCTCCGTGAGCGAAGTGGCACGAGGAGGCGCGGACGCCTTCGGCTCGGCACGACTGCGAACACCTCGGCACCCTGCTCGAGGCGTCCCGCATGCGGGGAGAGGATTGCTGCGGCGGGAGGCCGGACGAGCATCCTGACCACCCATCCGAGGTCGTCCGACACGTCAGTTCCCTGCGGCTCAGCCACCTCGGCCGACGTTACAGCTTCCCGAACGGATTCCTAGCGGTCGATCAGGCGACTGGCGCGATAGCTGATCGGCGTCAGCGCGCGCGGAACCGCGTCGCGCTGCCCGCCCGGCTGCTCCCGCCGGCTTTGAACCAAAGGTGGTAGACAGTGCCGGTTCGGAGGCGCGCGCGGTACCTCACTGTCTTGCGGGGCCGGATGACGGCCGTCTTGAGCGTCCGGCGCCCGCCGGCGAGCCATAGCCGTCCCGCCTTTGCGGAAGCGTTCTTCACGACCAACCTGACAACACCGCCGGCCGGGACCTTTGCGAGTACGACGCGGAACGACCTGCGGGCGACCCGCACCCGCACGATCTGAGGCTTCGGGCGCGGCGACACTTGCGGGTTGGTAGACGGCGGTGGCGACTTGCCCGCTGGTGGCGCAGCCGGTTGCCCGGAGCCGCTCGCCCCCCCATTGGCCACGTTGACCGCCACGACCGCCGAGGAGGCTGCGTTGCCGGCGGCGTCGTATGCCCGCGCCTGCAGCAGCGCCTTTCCGTCTTGTGTTGACATCGTCGCCCATGAGAACGCGTACGGCGCCGCGGAGTCTGTCGAGCGAACCACGCCCTCGACGAGGAACTCGACCTTTGTCACTCCGACGTTGTCGTTCGCGCTCGCCGTCACGGACACGGTTCCGCTCACGGTTGCAGCCGGTGACGGCGAGGTCAGCGTCACGACTGGCGCGAGGGTGTCGGCAGCTAGGCGCGTAAGCGGGTTGAAGTGGGGGTCGGCGCCCCAGGCTTTGTAGGCGTCGGTGGCCGGTTTGGAGGAGTCGAAGTACCAGCCGTGGGCGTTGAAGTAGATGACGGCTTTCATCTGCGGCCAGTTTTTAATGGTGGTGGCGGCGTCTTTGAACCATTGGGCTTTGCGCAGCGGGTCGGGGCTCTTGGTGTCTTCGAGCACGCCTGTTTCCCAGGCGGCGAGTGGTTTGCCGCGGCTTTTGCCCCAGTCGTAGAAGGGTTGGAAGATGGCCTGGAAGGAGCGCCAGGGGGCGTTTCCGCCTTGTTGGTGCATGGAGGCGTACCAGTTGTAGCCGTCGGCTGCCAGCCAGTCGATGACGTCGTCTCCGGGGTACCAGTCGAGTGGGTTGCGCCCGGAGCCGGCCTGGAACGTATAGGCCATCATGGTCCACGTCCAGACGGCGTTGGTCGCACCCCGCTCGCGGAAGATCGAGACGATGCGCCGCCATGCGGCGCGATAGTCGGCCGGCGTGCCCGCCCACGTCGCGTCGTCCTCGGGCTCTGCGTGGAAGGCGAGCAGAATCTTCTTTCCGAACACCTTTACGGCGTCGGCGCGCGCGCCGATCCAGGCGTCCTGTGTGCCCTTCGCGATATCGGACCAGCGAACTCGTGTGCCGGCTTGCGTCACGGGAGCCCACGAGAGCGCCGGGATACTGCCCCGCTTGATCGCGGTCGCCTCGTGGAGAGTCGGAAACGGCTTGTCCCAGCGGTGAAACTGACGATCGATATCGAATCGTCGGCCGACCAACTTCTCGAGATACATCATCTCCTGTGACGGATCGCGGCCCGCCCGTGGCCCTCCATAGATCCCGAACAGCGCACCCTCCGGCGGCGCCAGCACCGCCGAGAGAGTCGCGGTGGGCGTGGCCGCGGTGGCGCGATCGACAGTCGTTGCCGCTCCGCCGCACGCCATGGCGGCCGCCACAGCAAGCATGCCGGCGGTCAGGCGCGCCTTCAGCAGGCGGCCGCCTCGAGCGACGCGATCGCGCTCCAAAGGTGGGCGGCCTCGTCCGCGGGATCTCTTCGTTGCCATTCTTCTCCTGGGGCGTAGGGGAAGGTTCCTTGAAAGTGTCGCCGAGCCGCCGGGGGCCTCGGATCCCCCGAAAGAGTGAACGGTCCGGTGCTGGGTGCTCGGAATGCCCGAGAATACCGCCGTTGAGGGTTCGCCGCCGGATCGCGTCTCATGTGCCCAATCGCGCCAAGTGGGAGGTGCGCAAAGTCCAGGCTGTCTGGGGACGGTCTACCGCGTCGCTGCGGATGCTGCCGGACTTTCTGATCATCGGTACCCAGCGGGGCGGAACGACGTCGCTCTACAAGTATCTCGCCGAGCACCCACAAGTGCGGGCCCCACTACTGGGCAAGGGGGCCCACTACTTCTCCACTGGCTTCGGGGAGGGCGAGCGGGTCTACCGCGCTCACTTTCCCCTCCGGCTGTTTAGCCGCTTCCACGTGCGGGCTGAGGGTCGCGTTATCACGGGGGAGGCGAGCCCGTACTACCTCTTCCACCCGCACGTGCCGCGCCGCGTCGCGGAGATCGTCCCCCGCGTCAGGCTCGTCGCGCTGCTCCGCGACCCCGTCCACCGCGCCTATTCGCACTACTGGCACGAGGTTGAACGGGGATTCGAACCGCTTACGTTCGAAGAGGCGATCGAGCGCGAACAAGAGCGGCTCGGCCTCGAGACGGAGCGGATTCTTGCGGATCCGACGCACGAGAGCTTCAAGCATCGGCACTACTCCTACCTTGCACGCGGACTCTACGCCGACCAGCTCGAGGGGTGGAAGTCGGTCTTTCCAGCCGAGCAAATGCTCGTGCTGTCAAGCGAGGAGTTCTTTGCGGATCCCGAGACGAGCTTTCGGCGTGTCCTCAACTTCCTCGAGTTGCGACCGGCGTCCCGGCGAGAGTACGAGACGTTCAACCCGCGCGACTACCCTCCAATGGACGAGGCGACGAGGCGGCGGCTGGCGGACTACTTCGCCGAGCCGAATGCGCGGCTGAGCCTTTTGCTCGGTGTGGACTTCGGCTGGACACGCTAGGAACGGCACTAGCACGAAACCAGCCAACTACTGCGTAGCAGGCGAGCGGATGCGTTCGGTCGAACCCACTGGGGAGGCTCGTGTGGAGAGCCGAAGTCCGCCCGGCCCTCCACACGGCTAGGACTGATTACTTGGTCGTGACGTGGACGATGCTCGACCGCGAGTTTCCGGCGGCGTCGTAGGCGGTCGCGCGCACGGTGTCCCACGTGCCCACTTTGTTGCGGACGATCCAGGTGCAGGTGTACGGAGCGACCTGGATGCTGCATCGGAGCCAGCCGTTTACCCAGAACTCGACCCTCGCAACGGCGTCGTTATCTGATGCAGTGGCCTCAAGTTGAACCGCCTGGCCGCGGACCACGATAGCTCCGTCGATCGGCTTCGTCAGCTTGACGCTCGGACGGATCGTGTCGCCGTTTGCGATCGTCACGACCACGGGGTCGGAGGCGCCCGCATTCCCGGCGGCATCGAGCGCGCGCACGATCAACGTTCGCGAGCCGTTCGACAAGCCCGTCGTGTCAAGCTGGAAGCTGTACGGGGCGGCCGCGTCGTTCGCCCGAACGACGCCGTCGACGAGGAGCTCGACGTGTGCGACGGCGACGTTGTCGTCGGCATTCGCCGAAACAGTCACCAGGCCGGACAGGCTGGCGCCCGCTGTGGGAGACGTAATTACCGCGGACGGCGCGGTGTTGTCTCCGTTGGCCACGGTCACCGTCGCGGCGGACGAGCCGACATTCCCGGCGGCATCGAATGCACGCGCAGTCAGGGTCGCCGGGCCGTTCGCGACGTCGGTGGTGCTCCACGAAACGGAGTACGGCGCCGCGTCGTCGCTCGCCACGATCGCGCCGTCGACGACGAAGTCGATCCTCGAGACGGCGACGTTGTCGTGCGCCTCGGCCGTCAGCGAGATGCTTCCCGAGACAGTTGCCCCGTTTGCGGGCGAGGTAAGGGAAACGGACGGGGCGGTCTTGTCTGCATTGTCGACCGTGACGGCCAGCGTTGCGGACGATCCGACGTTGCCGGCGGTATCAGTCGCCCGCGCCGACAGCGTCGCGGATCCATCAGCGAGGCCGGTCGTGTCCCAGGAGAAGTCGTACGGCGCGGCGACATCCGTTGCGCGCACGACGCCGTTCACGAGGAACTCCACTTGTGCCACACCGACGTTGTCGGTGGCCGTCGCGGTTGCGGACACCATGCCCGAGACGGTGGCGCCGTTCGCCGGTGCGGTCACGTTGACGATCGGCTTGGTCGCGTCCGAGGGCGGCGCGGTCCGCGGGTTGAAGTGGGGGTCGGCGCCCCAGGCTTTGTAGGCGTCGGTGGCCGGTTTGGAGGAGTCGAAGTACCAGCCCCAGGCGTTGAAGTAGATGACGGCTTTCATCTGCGGCCAGTTTTTGATGGTGGTGGCGGCGTCTTTGAACCATTGGGCTTTGCGCTGCGGGTCGGGGGTCTTGGTGTCTTCGAGCACGCCCGTTTCGAACACGGCGAGTGGTTTGCCGCGGCTTTTGCCCCAGTCGTAGAAGGGTTGGAAGA
>JBHEMZ010000060.1:0-62578 GCA_046262315.1 Gaiellaceae bacterium | reverse complement strand
GCCGGTAGCCGAAGAGGACGTCATGCTCGGACATGCGGCTCACTCCTTTCCTCCGGCGTGGTGGTCGAAGGCGAGGGTGAACCGAGAAACGGACGGCACCCGGCTACGGAAGGCCGGGTGCCGTCCTCTCAAGCCTTTGTCCGAGGGTCCACCTGTCGGGACCACTCGGTGACAGTCCACCCTAGCTCGCTAGTAACAGAGTGTTACTTGGCGCCTGCGGCCCCCTTCTCTAGTGGACCCGGCACGGCGTTCGCGGGCGCGGCGCGCCGCGCTTGTAACAGTCTGTCACTTACGCCGAGCAGCGAGCTACTCTGATTCCCGCCGAACTGATTTCGGCGAGGCGGATCTTGGGGCCGCGCGCTGCTTGCAACAGTCTGTTATGAAGGGCGCTTCAAAGCTCGCACCAGGAAGCGCAGGCCGTTCCACGCGGCCCCGGGCATCCGCCGCCGCGAGGTTGCGAGCGCCTCGCGCAGGGCACGGGCGGCGTCCTGGTGCACGCCCTCGCCGTGGCCGCAGAGCACGTGCCCGGGCTCGACGAGGCCCAGGGCCGCCGGAGGCGCCAGTCGCAACCACGGATGGACACCCAGCCGGTCGCCGCGGCCGAGGAAGTACGGCAGGGTGCCGAGCGCGTCGGCGACGGCGAGCACGCGCTGCTCCTCCCACCAGAGCGCGGACTCGCGCCAGCCCCGCATCTGGACGAGCGGCAGGAAGGTGAAGGGCGTGTCCTCAGCGCCCTGCGGCAGACACAGGTGCGGAATGCCGTAGCGCTGCGCGAGCTCGGCGGAGTCCCGCTTGTGGCGATCGAGGAGCTGGATCACGGCGGCCGGCTCGCCCGCGGCCCGCATCCGCTCGTCGAGACCGGGCACGTCCACGGGATCGACAAGCCAGACACCGCCCTTCGCGACGAGCGCGTGTGACGTGCGGCCGCGCACTTCCTCCACGAGCCAGCCGAAGCCACCCTCCCACTCGTCGACCCAGCGCACCCGCACGCCCGCACGCTAGCGCGGCAAACCGGTCTACCTGGCCCGACGCTCGACGGCGTCGTGCCGCGCGCGATGCAGGAGCGGCAGGCCGTACCAGAACCACACGAATGTGGCCGAGACACCAGTCGTGACGAGGACCGTCATCGTCTCCTTGAAGACGACGTCGGTGATGAGGAAGACGGCCGACGCCATGCCGATCGCAACACAGACCGTTCCCGCGATGGCGAGCCTGTTCGAGACCTGGAGCAGGACCTCGTCGGAGGCTTCCCGCCAGCGCAGGCGATGGTACGCCGACGGCGCGATGAGCAGGACAGAACCGATGGCGGTCGCGAGCAGCGAGACGAAGAACGCGTTCGTCTGCGTGTCCGTGATCTTCGTGAATCGGTTCGTGAACGGGACAGCCAGCAGGAACGCGAACAGCACCTGGACGCCCGGAAGCGTGATGCGCAGCTCGTTGAGGAGCTCGATCAGCTCGTCCTTGGAGTCCTTACCGTCGTTCTTCGGCTCCGGCACGGCGGCGCAGGCTAACGGAAGAGGTCGCGCTCGGCGGGCATGACGAGGTCGGTCGCGCGGCCCTCGCCGGCGACGTCGAGACCGCGGACGATCGCGCCCGGAATGCCGGCCGCCTTGCCCATGACGAGCTCGGCCGCAGCCGCGATCTCGTCCGCCGTCGCGATCGTCGTCGTGCGGAGCTCGTAACCGGCCGCGTCGCGCTCGCCGCGCAGGTCGCGAAGAGGCGCGAGTCCGGCACAGCCGATCGCGACGTCCGTCGTACCGTGGCGCCACGGGCGGCCGAAGGAGTCACTGACGACGACGGCGACGCGGACGCCAGCGCGGTCGTTCAGATCGCGACGCAGGCGCTCGGCCGACGCGTCGGGGTCGAGCGGGAGCAGCACGACGAGGTCGGGCCTCGGAGCGTTAGAGCGATCGACCCCCGCGGACGCGCAGACGAACCCGTGGCGCGTCTCGGCGATCACGAGCGACCCTCGTGTGCGCACGATGCGGACGGACTCGCGGAGGATCGCCTCGACATGGCGCGCGTCGTGCTCGCCGGCAAGGACGCGCGCGCGCGGCGACGGCTCGACATCTTCGAGGGCCACCACGCGCCCCTCGGCCTTTGAAACCGCCTTCTGGGCCACGACGAGCACGTCTCCGTCAACCAGGCCGCCCGCGCGCTCGGCCGACTCGGCGAGCAGCGCCGCCAGGTCGTCACCCTCGTCGACTTCGGGGATGCCCTCCAGCGGAATGACCCTGAGCTCGGTCATTCGCGCGCATCGCCGCTCTCATCCCCCGGCCCCGGCGAACCGGCCTCGCGTCTCGGACACTGACGCGGCCTCGCCTGCGCACCAGGCGGCTTCGCCGCTCCGGCCGATTCATTCGGCCGCAGCCGCAGCGGCTTTCCGAAAGAACGCGAACCGCTCGAAGTCGTCATGGCTCGCGCAGCGGGCCGGACTTCGAGCGGGAAGGGAGGCCGGTTACGCGGAGTCCCGCCTGCGCGCCGAAGGCGCGGTTGATGTTCAGCAGCACCGCGGTCATGCCCTCGAGCGCTCGTGCGTTCGCGAGCGGGCCGGCGTCGATCGCGCGGCCGCCCACGAGGCGAGCGGCGAGGTCGAGTGCAACACTCTTGGCGCTGGGATCGTCGCCGCAGACCAAAACGTCCTCGTCGGGCGGATCGGGGAGGGTCAGGTGCGCGGCGGCCAGCGTGTGGAGCCCCGCGGCGACAGGAGCGGAAACGACAGCTGCGATCTCCTCGGCGAGGGAGCCGCCCATGCGCCCCGGTAGCACTGCCCCCTGCTCGAATCGCAGGTCGCTCGCCACCGACAGGACGGGTGTCTCCCCGATCGCGTCCGCGAGCGTGCGGGCGGTCTCGACGACCCCCTGGGACCGCGTGGCGAGCACGACCAGATCCGTCTCGCGCACGATGTCCTCGTTCGCGCCCCCCTCGACGCCGTAGGTTGCGGCCAACTCGCGCGCGCGGTCGCGGTCGCGCGAGCCGATGGTGACCTCACCGCCGAGCAGTCGCAAGCGCTCGGCCAGCGCGCGGCCGAACGGGCCCGTTCCGCCCACGATCGCAACTCTCACGCCGCCGGCCGCCTTCGGCTGTGAACTCACGCCGCCGTCACCGCCACCTCGAGGACACTTTCCGCCATCCGCCTGCGGGCCTCCGGCTCGTCCAGGAGCGTGGGCGTCACGATTGGATGCACCCCGAGCGCCGCGACCGCCGCGGTGTCGTCTGCGTCCGCGGGGTCGAGCACGAGCGCATCGACGAGGCCCGCGTAGCAGGAGGCGAGGTGCGCGGCCGTCGTTCCGCCCGCGAGCCGCTTCAGCATCGCAGCGGCGGGCCCCTTGACGGCTCGACCGCCGATCAAGGGGCTGACCGCGACGGCGGGGACGCGCCGCCGCTCGAGCGCTCGACGGATGTCGGCTACGGCGAGGATGGGCCCGACGCTCACGTAGGGGTTGCTGGGCGCGACTGCGAGGAGGTCGGCCGCTTCGAGCGCCTCGAGCACTCCCGGGGCGGCGCCGGCAGCGTCGGCGCCCTCGAACGACACCCCGTCGACCGGATCGGCGTGACCTCGCCGCACGAACCACTCCTGGAACGCAAAAGTGCCCGCAGGCGTCTCGACCCACGTGCGCAGCCGGTCGTCGGTCGCGGGCAGCACCGCTGACTCCACGCCCAGCGCCGCGGCGAGCCGGCTCGTGACGGCTGAGAGCGGCGCGCCGGCACGCAGCGCCTCGGTGCGCACGAGGTGGAGGCCGAGGTCGCGGTCGCCGAGCGCGAACCAGGCATCGCCGCCGAGGGCACGCGCGGTCTCGAGCGCGTGCCAGGTCTCGTCCGCTCTCCCCCAGCCGCGCTCCTCGTCGGCGAAGCCCGCGAGCGTGTAGAGGACGCTGTCCAGGTCCGGCGAGACGTGCAACCCCGCCACCTCGAGGTCGTCGCCGACGTTGACGATCGCGGTGACGTCGGCCGGGTCGAGCGCCTCGGTCAGGGCACGCAGGAACCGCGCCCCGCCGACGCCTCCTGCGAGTACTGCAATCTTCACGCGGCGACGGCCGGAGGGCGCGCGAGGGCCGCCGCGGTGTGGGGGCCGAGCCGACCAGCGAGCACTGCGAGCGCGTCGGGCGTGTCCGCGTCGTCGGCGAGGTTCGGAAGCGCCGCCGCCACGGCCGGCAGGCCCAGGCCCTCGGCGTAGCGTAGGAAGCGTGCCGCGCTGCCGGCACCGTACAGCGGCTCCCACAGTCGCGGAGAGGAGAGTGCAAGCGCATTGGTCGTGCCGTCGAGCGCCTCGACAATCGCCAGACCGCCGGCGGGCAGGAGGCCGAGCAGCGCCAGCAGGTCGGGGGGTCGCGCGCAGGGGAGGTCGGCATTCACGATCAGCACCGGCCCGTCTCTGACCGTCTGCAGCGCCTGGCTTACGGCATCCGACTGGCCGTGACCGGTCTCCTCCAGGACCTCCGCGCCCGCAGCGTCGGCGACGGCGTGGGCCTGCTCGGCGTCGGAGGGCGTCACGACCAGCGTCCTGCCGACCGGCACGGCGGCCGCGAGCACGTCGGCGAGCATCGCGTGGGCGAGCGCGCTCCGCCTGGCCGGCGGTAGCGGCGCAAAGCGGCGCTTGCCGCGCGGGCCGCTGAAGGGGACAACGACCGTCGTCACGGCGGAGAGACTATCCACCATGAGCGATCCTGCGGCTCCCGACAACGAGATGATCGCGGCCACCCTCGAGCGGCTGGCGGCGCTCCTCGAGCTTGCGGACGCGCCGTATTACAGCGTCCGCTCGTACCGCCGCGCGGCCGAGCTCGTTCGCGCCACACCGGCGCCGGTCGCGGAGCTCGTACGCGCCGGCGAGGCGCGGCGGCTGCGCGGCATCGGTCCGGCCATCGAGCGGCGGCTCGTCGAGCTGGTCCGAACGGGGACACTCGCCGAGCTGCGGGAGCTCGAGGAGCAGCTCCAGCCGGCGCTGGTCGGGCTCGGACGCTACCTCGGGTTGAGCGCGAAGCGGGCGGCGGAGATCGGACGTGCGCTCGGCGTGCGCGACGTGGAGGAGCTGCGCGACGCCGCGGCGGCAGGACGACTTCGCGACGTGCCGGGGATCGGGCCGCACACGGAGCGCCGACTCGTGGAGGCTCTGGCGCTCGGCGAGCGCCGGGCGCGCGGGCGAACGTTGCTGCTGAATCGTGCGCGTGCGCTCGTGGGTGGGATCGCGCGAGCGGTTGGCGGCGAGGCGGCCGGCGACGTGCGGCGGCTCCGTGACCAGCCGCGCGACCTCGCGGTTGTCTCCTGGGCGCCCGATGCTGCGCCGCAGCTCGACCTCTTCACGTCGCTGCCCGAGATCGTCACCGTGCTCGAACGGGACGAGCGGAGCGCGGTCGGAGTGACGGTCGAGGGCCTGCCGGTCACGCTCGTGGTAGCCGAGCCCGGGTCGTTCGGCACCGAGCTCCTGCGCGCAACGGGCTCGCCCGCCTACGTCGCCGCGCTCGAGCCGCTCCCGGAGGGGCCGGACGAAGAGCGTGTGTACGCAGCGCTCGGCGTGCCGTTCTGCCCGCCGGAGCTCCGCGAGGAGCCCTTCAGGGGTGAGCCGCCGGCGCTCGTGTCGCTTGCGGACGTTCGGGGCGACCTGCACTGCCACACGGACTGGTCCGACGGCAAGGCGACGGTGCGGGAGATGGCCGAGGGCACGATCGCGCTCGGCTACGAGTACCTCGCCATCTGCGACCACACGCGCAACGTCCGCGTCGTGCCGGGACTCGATGCCGACGACCTGCGCCGGCAGGCCGAAGAGATCGCCGCGGTGAACGAGCTGGTCGCGCCCTTCCGCGTGCTGCGCGGGATCGAATGCGACGTCCTGCCGGACGGGTCACTCGACCTGCCCGACGACGTTCTGGCCGAGCTCGACTGGGTGATGGCGAGCGTGCACGCGGGGCAGCGGCAGCCGCGCGCCGAGCTCACGGCGCGTGTGCTGGCCGCGATGGAGCACCCGGCGGTGTCGGCGCTGAGCCACCCCACCGGCCGGATCATCAACCACCGCCCGCCGAACGCGCTCGATGTGGAGCGGGTGGTGGAGGCGGCCGTCGCGAGGGGGGTGGCGCTCGAGGTGAACGGGCTGCCCGACCGGCTCGATTTGCGCGACGAGCACGTGCGGCTGGCCGTCGAGGCCGGCGCGGAGATCGTCGTGTCGACGGACGCGCACTCGGTTCGCGGCCTCGGCAACATGGAGCTGGCCGTCGGTACCGCGCGGCGCGGCTGGAGCCCGCTCGCGCAGGTCGTCAACGCGCGCCCGCTGGCGGAGATCCTGGCGCGCCGCCGGCGCTGACGACCCTCACCGCCACGGCAACCGTTTCGCGATCCGGCCCTGCGGGCCAGATCGCAGGGACTGTCCCTGAGGGCGTGTCCGGAACGGACACGCCCTCGCGCCGAGAGTGTCACGATTTGCCCACAGGGCCTCGGGAGCGGGCGAAGATATGGTCTCCTGAAGCCAATCTGCGCGCTCTGGCGCGCCGCTTGCCTGGGCTGCGCCGCGCTTTCGGGCGCCGCCGCGGGTCGGCTACTCACGGGCTCGCAACCGAATCGGCGTCGGGTATCCGCGGACTCGCAACCGCCCGCCAGGGCGGGTCGCCTCGCCGCTTCTCGACTAGCCGCCGGTCGCGCCGGGACCGCTCGTCGCCCACTCGCGCAGCTCGTACCAGTGCGTCTCGCGCAGAGCCTGCGCGACAGCGCCGTCGGTGTGCCCGGCGTAGAAGACGTGCTGCTCGAGGTCGCAGCAGATCGTCAGCTCGTCGTGCGAGCCGCCCGAGAGCGCCATCAGGGCGTCGGCTGGGAGATGGGCCTCGGCCACCGTGTAGTGCTTGAACTGGAGATCGGGCGCTACGTCGAGCAGTGCGGGCCACTCCGGGCAGGTGCGCGCGCTCATGCCGCCGTCACGCTCCTCGCATCCTCCGCGAGTGACCAGCGCCCGTCCATGCGCACGATGCTGCGCGTCTCGGTGTCCGAGTAGACGACGAACTGCGCGGCCCGCAGACGGCGGTGGTACACGTGCCCCGACTCAGGGTCAGCGAGCGTCACGGCAAGCTCGAAGCGCCCGTCTGCGAGTGGTAACGACTCGACCTCAAAGCGCAACCAGCAAGCACCGCCCGCGCCGTCCCAACCGAGCTCGGCGAGCTGCTGAGCCGACGAGCCGACGAGCGCGCCGCCGGCGAGATGCACCTCCAGCGTTACCTGCGGCGGCGGGCAGCCGGGCGCAACCTCGACCCGAAGGCGCGTGACGAGCGGCTCGCCCGATAGGTACTGCCGCCGCGGCCCGCCGGTTGCGTCCTCGAGCGCGATCTCTGTGACGCGCGCCTCGCCGCTCCCCCACTCCTGAAGCCCCGCGCCGCGCTCCACAGGGTTCTCCTCCTCCGCGAGCAGGCGCTGGTAGCGGGCGATCGCGTCGGTCGTCGGGCCGTCGAACTCAAGTTGTCCGGCGCGCAGGAGAAGCGACCGCTCGCAGAGGCTCTCGACGGCGGGCGCGGCGTGCGAGACGAAGAAGATCGTGCCGCCGCGGTTCTTGAACTCGAAGATCTTCCCGAAGCATTTGCGCTGGAACGCCTCGTCCCCCACGGCGAACACTTCGTCGAGGAGGAGTACGTCCGCCTCCAGGTGCGTCGCGAGCGCGAAACCGAGCCGCATGTTCATGCCCGACGAATAGGTCCGCACCGGCAAGTCGATGAAACGGTCGAGCTCGGCGAACGCGACGATCTCGTCCATACGCTCGCGCACGAAGCGGCGCGAGAGCCCGTGCAGCGCCCCGTTCAAAAAGACGTTCTCGCGCCCGGTGAAATCGGGGTGGAACCCCGCGCCGAGGCCGAGCAGCGAGCCGATCGAGCCGCCCACCTCTATGCGTCCCGACGTCGGGGCAAAGATGCCGGCGACGAGGCGCAGCAGAGTGGTCTTGCCGGAGCCGTTGCGGCCGACCACGCCGACCGACTCGCCACGCTCGACCTGGAACGAGACGTCGCGTAACGCAAGGATCTCGCTCGAGCGCAGCTCGCGCCGCCGCAAGATCGCCTCCTTGAGCGTCACGCCCCGCTGAGGGTAGACCCGGAAGCTGCGGCTGAGCCGCTCGGCGACGACCGCTCCGGGCTTCACCCCGCTGAGGGTACTGGAACGTTCCGGCGCACCAGCTCCGCGAGGCCGGCGAGGAAGTGCGGGTCGTCGTTGAGCGACTCGATCCGCTCGAAGTCGAGACCCAGCGCCGCGGCGCGCTCCCGGCCCTCGACGTCGAGGTCCCAGAGGATCTCGAGGTGATCCGAGACGAAGCCGACGGGCGCGGCGAGCACGCGCCGGACGCCACGCGCCGCGAGCGCATCCAGCTCCTCCAGGATGTCGGGGCCGAGCCACGGCTCTCCGGTCGCGCTCGCGCTCTGGAAGGCGAATGACCAGTCGCGGAGCGCTGCCCGCTCCGCGACAGCTTGCGAGGTCGCGTGCAGCTGCCCTTCGTAGGGATCGCCCTCGGCGCGAATGCGGGCCGGAAGGCTGTGCGCGGTGAAGACGACGTGCCGGTCGGTGCCTCGCACGCGGTCGGCGAGCACGTCGAGGTACGGGGCGTGATCGTGCCAGCTGTTCACGAACACGAGCTCCGCGCGGCCGGCGAGCGCTTCGGCGAGCCGGTCGTGATAGCCCGCGATCGAGAGCCGCGAGTAGTGGGGCGCAAGCACGAGGCCGACGACGATGCGAGCGCCGCCTGCGAGCGCACTCTCCGCCGCCTCGGCGATCCGCGGTGTCCAGTGCTTCATGCCGACATGCACGGGCAGGCCAAGCTCGCGCTCGAGGCCGGCGCGCTGGCGCTCGGTGATCTCGTCGAGCGGCGACCGGCCGCCGATGCGGCGGTAGCGCTCGACGAGCTCCTCGACGGCCGCGTCCGAGACGGGGCGGCCGCCGCGGATGTCCTCGAGGTAGGCGGGAATGTCGTCGCTGCGCGAGGGGCTCCCGTAGGCCATCAGGACGACGGCGATGTCACTCATCCGCCACAACTCCGTGCAGGTTCCGGCACGCGGCGTCACACACGCGCGCGTTTCTCGCCGCTACGTTTGCAGCGGGGAGGTGGGAGATGGCCTCCGGGAGCGCGGCCCACTGGACCTGCCCGGCGTGGACCTGGCGCCGTCACACCCGCGCCTCGACCGTCGCCTCCTGGACGAGCTCGACAACGCGCCCCAACGCGCCGGGATCCGTCTCCGGCAGCACGCCGTGCCCGAGGTTGAACACGTGGCCGCGGCGTCCGTCGACCCGTTCCAAAATCTCGTGCGCAGCGGCCTCGACGCGCTCCCACGGGCCCAGCAGGAGCGCCGGCTCGAGGTTGCCCTGCACGCCGCGCTCCTCGCCGACGAGCTCCCAACCGGCATCGATCGGCAGGCGCCAGTCGAGCCCGATCACATCGCCGCCCGCCGCTGCCAGGGAAGACAGCAGGTGCGTTGCGCCCGTCGCGAAGTGGATGGTCGGCGCGTCCACCGCGGCCAGGATCCGCGCGGAGTAGGGCGCCGCAAACTCGTCGTAGTCGGCTACCGAAAGCGCGCCGGCCCACGAGTCGAACACCTGGATGACGTCTGCCCCGGCCGCCACCTTCGCAGCGACATAGCGCGCGAACGTCTCCGACAGCTTCTCCATCAGCGCGTGCCACACCTCGGGGGTGCGGTACATGCAGGCCTTCGTGCGCGTGAACTCGCGCGTCGGCCGCCCTTCGACCAGATAGCCGGCGACCGTGAACGGGCCGCCGCAGAAGCCGACCACCGCCTGCTCCACCGCCAGCTCGTCCCGCACGAGCCGCACCGCGTCGAGCACGAACGGCACGACCTCCTCCGGCTCCGGGACGCGTAGCCGCTCCACATCCGCGAGCGTCTCGACCGGCTGCGCGACGACCGGGCCGACGTTCTCCACGAGCTCCACATCGACGCCCATACCGATGACCGGCAGCATGATGTCGGCGAACATCACCGCAGCGTCCACGCCGTGCCGCCGCACGGGCTGGAGCGTCACCTCCGCGCAAAGCTCGGGCTGCCGGCAGACGTCGAACAACCCGTAGCGCTTGCGAATCTCGCGGTATTCAGGCAACGAACGCCCGGCCTGACGCATGAACCACACCGGCGTCCGCTCCACCGGGTTGCGCCGGCAGGCTCGCACCAGGAGGGGCTCGACCACCTTCCTACACTAGCCTCGTGGCGACGCCCGTCCCGCCCCACGCCGTGCCTGCCGGCCCGCTCGCCGTCCGGTGGCTCGCGCACGAGCTTCCGCTGCAGCGGGCGGGCGCGAAATCGGTCGGCCGCGTCCAGCTCGAGAACGCCGGCTCGGCGGCCTGGCGGTCGCGTCCTGGCACCGGCGTCCACCTCTCCTACCACTGGCTCGACCCGCTCGGCAATCCGATCGTCTGGGCCGGCGCCTTCATCCTGCTGCCTTCTACGCTCGCGCCGGGAGAACGCGCCGAGGTCTTCGTGACCTTGCGGGCGCCGATTCCGCCCGGGCGCTACCGGCTGGCGTTCGACCTCGTGGACGAGGGCCGCTTCTGGTTTGCGGACATCGGCAACACGCGGCTCGAGCTCGACGTCGACGTCGCGCCGCGCCTGGCCGAGCGGACGCTCACGGTAGAGGTCCGCGACGGCCCGCCGGAGCTCGCCGCCGCCACGCGCGAGGCCCTAGGCGCACAGGAGGAGCCCCTCGTAAACGGCGGCGCCGAGGTCATTGCGTTCCTGGCGGCCGGCTGCCGCCCCGCGCCGGACTGGAGCCGCCTCGTCCTCCACGCCCACGCCGAGGGCTACGGAGCCGTCGGGGGAGCGATCGAGCTCACCGGCAGCCCGCTCGCGCGCCGCCGCGCCGCCCGCCAGCTCGGCCCCTGGACGGAGCGCCTCGGCCGCGCGCCCGGATGGCCCCACGCGCTCGTCTGCCCGTCCCTCCTACGCGCGCTCGCCGACGAGGTGCCTCCGACCGAGGACGTCGGCGGCCTGCCCGCCCTCGATCCCGCACGCCTGGACGAGCCCTGGCTGTTCGACGGTCGAATCCGGGTCGCCGTGCCCGCTACAGCTCCGCGACGAGCCGGTCGTCGACCCGCATGAAGACGAGGGCGCCGAGACCGAGCCCCGCGAGGCCGGCGCCGACCGAATAGACGACATCACCGAGATCGGGCATCCGCCCGAAGAAAAGCGGGTCGCGGATCGCCTCCACGATCGGAACCATGAAGTTCCCGTAGTAGAGGAGATTGACGATCAGCTGCTTGTCCTCCAGGCCCGGGAGCTGGTCGAACGAGTAGAAGATCGGCGTCAACAAGAAGAGCGGCAAGAGCAGCGCCGCCAACAGGTGCTCCACGTCGCGAAAGAGCGCGTTGGCGCAGGCGACAGCGACGGCGAGGCCGCTGACGAGCGCCACGAGCGGCAGGAGGAGCGGCAGCGCAGCCCAGAACGTCGAGCGCGTGTCGGGCAGCCGCCAGAGCGAGAACGGCAGCACGACGGCGAGCATGGCCGCGAGCGTGACGAGATTCGTCGCGACCGCTGAGAGCGGGAGCAGCTGCCGCGGGAAGCGCACCTGTTTGACAAGCGAGGCGTTCCCCACGAGCGTCGTGCTCGCGGTCTGCACCGAGGCCTGGAAAAAGACCCACGCCAGCAGGCCCGTCAGCACGAACAGGGGGAAATTCGGGATCGCCGCGACGCCGGGCACCTTCAGCAGCACCGAGAAGAGCAGCGTGTAGACGCCCATCAACACGAGCGGGTTCACGAGCGTCCAGACGAGCCCGAGCGCCGAGCCGCGGTAGCGAACCTTGAGGTCGCGGCGGAAGAGGTCGGTGAACAGATCCCAGTAGCGGACGACGTCCGCGTACACGTGCATCGGCCCGTAGTCTAGGAACCGGTCCAGTGGAGCACGCGACGTGAAGATCCGCCTGCGCGGCGAGCGCGCCCCAGGGCGTGGACGCCTGCCGAGCCTCGGCCAGGATTTCGACCGCGGGCACCGCGAGTACGTCGCCAACCTGACCCCCGGAAACGCGCTCTGGCTCCGCACCAAGCCGTTCAGCGCGCCGCCCAACTTCGAGCTGATGGCGTGCCTGCGCACGTTCGCCCACATCGTCGAGCGGCTCGAGCTCGGACTGCGCGCGCAGGTGCTCGACGTGGGCTGCGGGCCCGGCTGGCTCTCGGAGTTCCTGGCGCGCTGCGGCTACTGGGTAACGGGGATCGACATCTCGGAAGACATGGTCGAGATCGCCCGCGAGCGAGTCGCTTCGATCGACGGGCCGGTCGGCGAGGGCATCGAGCCGCACGCCGAGTTTCACGCCATGCGAGTGCACGACCTCCCATGGGAAAACCGCTTCGACGCGGCCGTCCTCTACGACACGCTCCACCATTTCGACGACGAGGTCGCGACGCTCGAGGTGCTGTACCGGAGCCTCGTGCCAGGAGGGCGCATCTACGTACGCGAGGGGGTGATGCCGGCTCCGGGCTCCGAGAGCGAGCAGGCACTGATCAAGGAGATGGAGGAGTACGGCACGCTCGAATCTCCGTTCGAGCCCCGCTACCTCGGGTCGGTGCTGGAGCGTGCGGGCTTCGTGGACGTGCGCCGCTTCGTCGAGGTCGACGAGCTGCTCGCGGTGGACGACGCCAGACGGCCGCTGCGGCTGCTCGCGCGCTGGGCCAAGGTCCGCGTGGGGCGCGCGCTGCCCGAGACGAACACGCTGCTCGCCACGAAGCCGATCTCGCCGGATGGCGGAGACGGCTTCGCGGCCCGTGTCGAGCTCGCAGCGCCTCCGGTGCGCGCCGACGGCGAGCTGCTGCTGCTCCTGCGCGCCGAGAACACGGGCGGCGCTTTCTGGCCCGCACCGATCTCGTTCCCGTACCCGCAGGGCGTCGTCACGATCGGTCTGTACGTCCTCGACGGCGTCGACCGGCGTGACCTGGGCCGTGTGTCGCTGCCCCGCTCCGTCGGCCCTGGAGACTCGGTCGAGGTCACCGCTCCCGTGCCGGAGGAGCTTCTGCGCGGCGCCGACGCGGTGCTCATCGACGTCGTGCGCGAGGGCATCGCCTGGTTCTCGGCGCCTGACAGCCCGCTGCTCCGCGTTCCTCTGTAGTGCGGATCGTCGTCGACGTCACGCCGCTCTTCAACCCGCTCACCGGCATCGGCAACTACTGGGTGGGCATGCTCGGGGGCTTGGCCGAGGCGGCCGGAGACGAGCATGAGGTGGTGGCGTTCGCGATCACTGGACCCCGGCGGCGCAGGCCGATCGTCCGGGCGCTCGACGGGATCGAGGTGCGCCGCCGTCTGCTCGTCGTGCCGCCCTCGGCACAGACGTGGCGGCGGCTCTGGAGCCGCGCCGGGCGCCCACCTGTCGAATGGCTCGCCGGCCGGCTCGACGTCTTCCACCGCTCGGACTGGATGACACCCGCGCAGCGACACGGCATCCGGGCGACGACGATCCACGATCTCGGCCCGCTGCACCATCCGGAACTCGTCGCGCCGCTGACGCGCCGTATGCACGTGACCAGCGCGCGCGACGCCGCTACGGCCTGCGATGTCGTCTTCTGCAACGCGCGGTTCACTGCCCGGGACGTGCACGAGACGCTCGGCGTACCGGAGGAGCGCCTGCGCGTCGCGTATCCAGGGATTCACCCGCGCTTCCGCGACGAGGGCGAGCGGCGCGACCTCGGGGCGCCCTACGTGCTGGCGGTCGGCACCGACGAGCCGCGCAAGAACCTCGCTCGGCTCCAGGAGGCGCACAGGCTGCTGCGCGCCCGCGGCTCTGAGCTCGGGCTCGTGCTGGCGGGCGGAGCCGGCTGGCTGGCGGAGCACCGGGCGGGGGACGGCGTCCACGCGCTCGGCTACGTGCGCGACGACGCCTTGCCGCCGCTCTACCGTGGCGCGAGCGTCTACTGCTACCCGTCACTCTTCGAGGGCTTCGGGATGCCCGTGCTCGAGGCCATGGCGTGCGGGACACCGGTGGTGGCGTCGTCGCATCCGTCCCTCGACGAGGCGTGCGGCGACGTCGCGGTGCGGACCGACCCGTCCGACCCCGAGGCGATCGCCGACTCGATCGAGCGGGCGCTCGCGCTGCCGGGCGAGACGATCGAACGCGGGTTCGAGCACGCAGCCCGCTTCACCTGGCGCGCCTGCGGCGAAGCGGTTCTCGCCAGCTACCGATCGGTGAGCTGAGCTTTCGGCAGCGCATTCCTCCGGCCGACCGGCCGCCGCGGCGGCCCGCCGGTCCTACCGCGCGTGCGGCTCTGAGACACTGGCGCCCGTGGCCGAAGAGGAGCGTGGGCGCCTGCGTGCCGGCATCGACCTGTCGCCGCTCGCCCTGACCCGGGCGGGTACGGCGCGTTACGTCGTCAACCTCCTGGCCGCCCTGGAGACGCTGGACGAGGTCGAGCTGCGGCGCTTCCGCTTCTCGCGCTCGGGACGCGCGGCGAAGCTGGCGCGGGATACGGCGTGGTACCTCGGGGCGCTCCCGCTGGCGGCCCGCCGGGCGGGAGTCGACGTGCTGCACTGCCCGTCGATCCGGGCGCCGTGGCGCTCGTCCGTTCCGGTCGTCGTCACGGTGCACGACGTGGCGCCGCTCCGGCGCCCGCAGGCGTTCAACGCTTGGACGCGCCGCTACAGCGCCGTCGTGCTGCCCCGGGTCGCGCGGCGGGCGGCGGCCGTCGTGACGGCTTCCGACTTCCAGCGCGGCGAGATCGTGAGCCTCCTGGGCGTCGCGCCGGAGCGCGTACACGTGGTGCCGTACGGGGTCGGCTCGCCGTTTACGGGCGCGGGACCGGCCGCGGGGGGCGACTATGTGCTGACGGTCTCGACGCTCGAGCCGCGCAAGAACCTCGAAGGGCTGGTGGAGGGCTTTCGCCGGGCGCGGCTCCATGGCTGCGAGCTGCGCGTCGTGGGTGCGCGCGGCTGGGGAGGCGTGCAGGTCGAGGGCGACGGCGTCCGCTGGCTCGGCGAGGTCGAGGACGAGGAGCTGGCGGCGCTTTACCGCGGCGCGCGTTGCGTCGCGTACCTGTCGCTGTACGAGGGCTTCGGCCTACCGGTGCTGGAGGCGATGGCGGCCGGCGCGGCGGTCGTCTGTCCGCGCGGCGCTCCCTACGACGAGTTCGCCGGCGGTGTCGCGGTGGCGGTCGATCCTCAAGACCCGGATGCCGTCGCCGCAGGTCTCGAGGAGGCTGCCGCGCGGCGCGAGGAGCTAGGACCGCTCGGTCAGGAGCGGGCGGCCCTGTTCACGTGGGAGCGGGCAGCGCGTGCGACAGTCGAGGTGTACCGAGAGGCGGCCTCGTGAGCGTCCGTTGTGGACAGATCGGCACACATTCGCGCCAAGGCGACGTGTCCCTCCGGGACACGTCGCAGGGACAGTCCCTCGGCCGTGTCCCGCAGGGACACGGCCGAGGGAGACAAGATGCTCTGCGGGTGGGGCGCTTGCCGTGATGCCGCCCCGCTATGGACAAATCGGCACAGATTCCTGGCGAACGCCATGGCCTTCGCAGCCACGTTTCAGGGACAGTCCCTCGGCCCTGTCCCGCAGGGACACGGCCGGCGAAGGTATGGCCAGTGGCTGATCCGCTCGTCGTCGTCGATGCGGACGTGCTCGGGCGGCAGCGCACCGGGGACGAGAGCTACGTCGAGAACCTGCTGCGGGAGCTCGCCCCGCTCGCGGCCGAGGCCGACATCCGCCTCGCCGCCGTTGCGCGCTCGCGCGACGTCGTGCCCGTGGGCGTCGAGTCGCTCGAGCTTCCTGCGGCGAGCCAGGTCGCGCGCATGGCCGTGGGACTCCCCCTCTTGCTCCGCCGCCTGCGCCCCGCGCTCGCCCACTTCCTGCACGTCGTCCCACCTGCCTACCGCGGCCTCGCCGTCCTGACTGTGCAGGACCTCTCGTTCGAGCGCGTACCCGGCCTGATGACGCGTCGCGACCGCTTCTTCTTCCGCACGCTCGTGCGGCCCTCGGCACGCCGCGCGGCCCGCATCCTGACCGGCTCCGAGCAGACGCGCCGCGACCTGGTCGAGCACTACGGCGTGGCGCCGGACAAGATCGTCTTGACGCCCTACGGCGTCGATCCCGCCTTCTCCCCGAGCGGCCCGGCACCGGACGGCCCGCCGTACGCCCTCTTCGTCAGCGCCCTCCACGCGCGCAAGGATCCGCTCACGGCCGTCGAAGCGCTCGCGCTGACCGACGGCGAGCTGCGACTCGTGATCGTGGGACCGGACAAGGGCGCAGGAGACGACGTGCGCGCGGCCGTCGCGCGCCTGGGACTCCGGGAGCGTGTCGAGCTACGCGGCCACGTGCCGAAGGACGAGCTGGCAGCCCTCTACCGCGGCGCGCGCTGTCTGGTTTTTCCCTCGCGCTACGAAGGCTTCGGCCTTCCGATCGTGGAAGCAATGGCCTCCGGGACGCCTGTCGTCACGACGGCGGCGGGAGCGACGACCGAAGTGGCCGGCGACGCCGCGGTCGTAATCGACCCGGGCAACCCGGTGGCACTCGCGGGCGGCATCGAGCGGGCGCTTGCCGACCGCGACCGCCTCGTGGCCGCGGGACTGGAGCGTGCGAGGCGCTACAGCTGGGCCGAGACCGCCCGGCGCACACTCGACGTCTACCGCGAGCTGCTGTAGGCGCCGTATCCTGGCTCCATGAAGCGCGTTTCGATCGCGATCAGCGAGGAGTTGCACTCACGCCTCCGTAACGACGCGACCGGCCGCAGCATTACCGCGTCCGAGCTAGCACGACGGGCTCTCGAGACGTGTCTGGACGCGCAACAGCCGCGCCGTCTGCTCGCCGCCGGCGCTGGTGCGAGCGGCCAGGGCGACATCGCGTCGCGCATCGAGGAGCTGTTGGCGAGCGGGTACGAACGTTCGTCACTCGACCGCTAGCGCGCGTGGACAGGAACACTCTTGACCGCCGAGTCGCCGGCGTCGTTGTCGTGCATGAGCCGCGTCCGGAGCTAGCCGCCTGCCTCACCGCGATCGCGCCGCAGGTGGACGAGCTCGTCGTCGTGTCGAACCTGGGCGCCGACCTGCCCGTTCCCGAGGGCACGCGGCTCATCCGCAACGACCGTCCAGCGGGCTACGCCGCCAACGCCAACCGCGGCGTGGCCGCGACCTCCGCGCCCTACGTGCTCGTCGCGAATCCCGACACCGAGCCGGCGCCCGCCGCCGTCGCTGCCCTCCGCGATTTCGCCGAGCAGCACCCACAGTGCGGCGTCGCCGGCCCGCAGATGCGCTACCCGGACGGGACATGGCAGCCGTCGCGCCGCCGCTTTCCGACCGTCGCCGGCACGCTCGTCCGCCGCACGCCGCTCCGCCTGATCGCCGACCCCTACCGCCACCAGCGCCGCCACTACCACCTCGACGAGCAGCCGACCGAGCCGGTGGAGGCCGACTGGATGCTCGGCGGCTTCCTGCTCCTCCGCCGCGCGATGCTCGACGAGCTCGGCGGCTTCGACGAGGGCTTCCGTCTCTACGGCGAGGACATCGACCTCTGCTACCGGGCCGCCAAGGCGGGCTGGGAGCGCTGGTACGTCCCGCAGGCCGTCGTCACGCACCGCCACATCGCCGAGACGGATCGCCGCTTCCTGACGCGCCGCACGCTCTGGCACTGGCGTGGGATCGCCCGTTTCGTGCGCAAGCATCCCGAGCGGCTGCTTGCACGCTGAGCGAAGATCGCAGCAGAGCACCATGGCCGATTCCATCTACGACGCGCACCGCGACCGCTACGCGGAGGAGCTCGACCGCGCCGTTCACTTCAGCGGCAAGGGGCAGGACTTCTTCACGCGGCGCAAGGCAGAGGAGCTGCTCGCGCTCGTCGAGCGCCACGTCGGCCCTCCGAGCGCCGCGGAGGCGGTCGACGTCGGCTGCGGAATCGGCCTCACCGACTCGTTCCTCGCGGGCCGGCTCGCCTCGCTGACCGGCGTCGACGTCTCGCCGGGCGTCCTCGAGCGGGCAGCGGAGCGCAATCCCGCCGTGCGCTACGAGCTCTACGACGGCGAGCGCCTGCCCTTCGCGGACGGGAGCTTCGACGTTGCGTTCACTGTCTGCGTCGTGCAGGTTCTACCGCCCGAAAAGCAACAGGGTTTCGTCTGCGAGCTGAGACGGGTAGTCCGCGAGGGGGGACTCGTCGTAGCGTTCGAGCACAATCCGTTCAACCCGCTCACGCGGCTGGCCGTGCGCCGCTTCACGCTGGGACACGACGCGCACATGCTGTCCGCGCGGCGGCTCGCCGCGCTCTTCCGCGGAGCAGGGCTTGCCGTCGTCGAGCGCGCGCACATCCTGCTCGTCCCGGCCGAAGGCCGTGCGGCTCGCGCCGTCGAGCGGCGGCTCGCGCGCCTGCCCCTCGGTGCGCAGTACGTCCTGGCGGGGAGACCGCATGGCACCTGAGCTCTCGGTCGTCGTCCTCGCCTACCGCTCCCAGGAGCATGCTCCGGCGGTCGTCGTCCCGCTCTACGAGCTGCTCGAGGCGGCGAGCGTGGCGTACGAGCTGATCCTCGTCGCGAACTTCTGGTCTCCGGAAGACCGCACGCCGGCCGTCGTGGCGGAGCTCGCACGCGGCCGCGACACGATCCGGACGATCGCCGAGCCGAAGCAGGGCGACATGGGCTGGGACATGCGCTCCGGCCTGCGCGCCGCCCGCGGGTGTTACCTCGTCGTCATCGACGGGGACGGCCAGGTGCCGGTCGAGTACGCGCTGGAGGCCTACCGGCAGCTCGCCGAAACAGGTGCGCCGATCGTCAAAGGACGCCGGTTCCTGCGCGAGGACGGCTCCATCCGCACGGTCGCGTCGCTCGGCTTCAACCTGCTCTTCCGGCTGCTCTTCCGCACGCGCGGGCTGTGGGACGTCAACGGGCGCCCGAAGGGCATGACCCGCGAGGCCTACCAGCGTCTCGACCTGCGCACCGGCGACTGGTTCACCGACGCGGAGATCCTGCTCAAGGCGCGCCGGCTCGGGCTCGTCGTGCGCGAGTTTCCGGTGCGCTTCCTCGAGAACCCCGCCCGCGGCTCGTTCGTCGGGCCTGGCACGGTCTGGGAGTTCCTGCGCAACATGGCGCAGGCGCGGCTCGGCCTGCACCCCGCGCTGCGCGAGCGGCCGCCGGGGCGGAGCGCGGCCCCGAGCGGGCCGGCGGGCGGTGGCAGCATCGCTCCACAGGGCCGCCATGCCGCTGCGAGCCGCAAGCCGAACGACCGCGGACGGCGGTGACCAACGGCGCCCAGGCGGCGCCGAGACGGGCGCTGCGCCCGCTTCTCGTCGCCGCCGGCCTCGCCGGCTCCGCACTCTTCCTCTACCTGGCCCTCCGGGACGTCGACTTCGACGCGTTCTGGCGCGCGCTTCGCGAGAGCAGCTGGGCGTGGCTCGTCCCCGCACTCGGCGCGCTTGCCGGTTCAGTCGCCCTCCGCGTCGCGCGCTGGCGCTACCTCTTCGACCCGGCGGCGCGGCCGCCCGTGCGCGCCGCCACGCGCGCGCTGCTCGTCGGCGAGCTCCTGAACAGCTTCCTGCCCCTGCGCGCCGGGGAGGTGGCCCGCGTGGTCGTCCTGCACCGCGATACCGGCGCCTCGCGGGCGCAGGCGGCCGGGACGCTCGTCGCCGAGCGCCTGCTCGACACGCTGGCGCTCCTCGTGCTGCTCTTCGTGACCGTCCCGTTCATCCCCGAGGTGACGTGGCTGCGTACCGCGACCGTCCTGCTCGCGGTCGCTGCCCTCGCGCTGGTCGGAACAGTCGTCGTCCTCCGGCTCTACGGCGAACGTCCACTGGCCGTGATCCTCAGGCCCTTCGGCCGCCTGCTGCGCTTCTCGCCGGAGCGCACGGCGGCGGCGGCGGCGCGACTCCTGAGCGGCGGACGAGCGTTTCGCGAGCTGCGGGCCGGCGCGCTGGCGTTCGCGCTCAGTGTCGTGATCTGGCTCGGGGTCGCTCTCTCATTCTGGCTCGCCATGCGGGCTGTGCACCTGGAGCTCGGCTTCGGCGCCGCCCTCCTGGTGGCGGTGGCGACCACGTTCGCACTCGTCATCCCCTCTCTTCCCTCCGCAGTCGGCGTCTTCGAAGCCGCAACCCTGGTCTCGCTCCAGCCCTACGGCGTCGACGATGCGCGAGCGCTGGCGTGCGCCGTCGTGCTGCACGTCCTGAGCTTCGCCCCGTTCATCGCAGCCGGGCTCGTGGCGTTGCGGCTGCGTCCCGGGTGGCGCGCCCGCTAACCGGCCGACATGCGACGCTGCCGGAGCGCGAGTCCACCGAGGAGCATCGTCACGCCGCCTAGCACGACAACGAGCGCGACCAGCCGTCCCGCTGAGCCGTCCCCGGCCGCGGACACGGCCGCGCTGAACGCCGCGCTGGCGCCGGAGTCGTCGTCGGCCCGCTCGCGAAGGAGTCGCCTCGTGCGGGCGTCGGCTCGCGACGTGCGCTCCGGAGCGCCTAGCGACGGATCCGTCGCGATCGACTCGAGCAGCGCGCCCTCCAGGCCCAGCGAGCGAAGCTCGGCGGCAACTCCGGGGGCGAGCGGCCGCCTCTTCCCACTGCCCGTGCCAGGCACCGTCGAGCCACTGCTGCTCGGAATTTGCTCGACGTACTGGTCGAAAGCCGAAGCGCCCGTCGGGGGATGCCCCGGCGTATGGGTCGCGGCGGCCGCGGGCGCAAAAGCGAGCGCAGCGATCACCACGAGCACGGCCGGGAAACGATGCACCGAGCCAGTGTAGGCATGGCACCGTCCCAACTCTGCCCGTAGCCTGCCGCCTCGACTTGCCGTGAAGGATCGCCGACGTTGGCCGAGCATCTGCGACGCGACTACCCCCGAGAAGCGCCCACCAATCCGCGGCGCACCGACCTATCGCCTTCCGCGATAGAGCCTATGACTGCACGAGCAACGGGCCTGGTCTTGACGCTCGCCGTCGCGGCGGTCGTCTTCTGGCTCGCGTACGACGGTGGAACCTATTCGCTCGTCAGCCGTAACACCTTCTCGATCGCCGTCTGGTGGACGCTTGGCCTGGGCGTGGCGCTCGGCCTCCTGCCGCGGGCACGCATCCCTCGCGCGGCATGGCTCGTGGCCGGCCTGCTCACGGGGTTCGCCGCGTGGACGGGTGCGTCAATCGCCTGGGCGCCAAGCGCGGAGCGGGCGTTCAACGAGTTCAACCGCGTCACGATGTACCTCGGCGTCTTCCTCCTGGTCGTCATGTCGGCGTCGTCGCGCACAGCTCGCCGCTGGGCTGATGGCCTGGCACTGGGTATCACGGCGACGGGGCTGCTCTCGCTAGCCAGCCGGTGCTTTCCCGAGCACTTGCCGGCGGGGCCGATCCAAGAGTTCCTGAGCGACGCGCTCAACTGGCCGCTGAACTACTCAAACGGCCTCGGCATCCTGGTCGCGTTGGGGGTCCCGCTGCTGCTGGCCCGATCGCTGGACAGGCCCCTCATCCTCCGCGCCACTGCCATCGGTGCGCTGCCCGCGCTCGCCGGCGCCATCTACCTGACGTCTTCGCGAGGCGCCGCTTCGTCTGCGCTCATTGCCACCTGCGTCTTCCTCGCTCTCACGCCCGATCGCTGGCGGACTCTTGCCGCAACCCTCGCCGCTTCCGCAGGGGGAGCGGTCGTCATCTCCGTGCTGGCCGCACGTCCTGAACTCGTCGATGAGCCACAACGCAGCGCGGCCGTTCAGCAGGGAGAGCAGGCGGCCCTGCTGATCGGACTCGCCTGCGTAGCGACGGCGGCCGCTTACGCTGCCGCGGCGTTCGCATTCCGTAGCGCACCACGGCCGCCGGCGGCACTCGGCTGGGCGTTCGCCACGGCCACGGCGATCGCGCTGGCGACCGGTCTCGCGCTGGCCGATCCGCTCAGCCGCTTCGACGAGTTCAGGGCGACGCCGACCCCGTCGACCGCCACGCCGTCCGTGGAGGGGCACCTGCTGAGCATCGGAAGTACCGGCCGGTGGCAGTTCTGGTCAGCCGCGACCGACCAGTGGCGCGCGCACCTACTCGCGGGGGAAGGCGCCGGTTCATATGAGGCATGGTGGGCCGAGCACGCGTCCTTCGCGCTGTTCATCCGGGACGCGCATTCGCTTTACCTGGAGACCCTCGGGGAGCTCGGTATCGCCGGCTTTGCGCTCCTCCTGATGGCACTGCTCGCCGGGCTCGCGGCGCTCCTCCTCCGCTCGCGCGCTGGCCCCACGGTCGCAGCGGTGACAGCAGCCTTTGCGACCTTCCTGTGGGGAGCTGGGATCGATTGGCTCTGGGAGCTCACCGCCGTGACGACCGTCGGCGTCGCCTGCCTCGGCCTCGGACTGGCACCGCGGGCGTCTGCCCGGCGGCGTTCACGGCCTGCGCGCCTCGCTGTGCCCCTCGTCGCCCTCGGCGTCGCATTGGCCGCTGCGCTGCCGATCCTGAGCACCGCCCAACTCGAAGACAGTCAAGCCGCCGCCGCCCGCGGCGACACGAGGCGCGCAGCGGGGGAGGCACACGCGGCACGCGACCTGCAACCGTGGGCCTCGTCCCCGTACGTACAGCTGGCGCTAGTAGCGGAGCAAGCGGGCGATCTACGCATGGCGCGACACTGGATCATGAAGGCGATCGACAGAGACGGCCGCGACTGGCGGTTTTGGCTCGTTCGCGCGCGCCTTGAGACCAGCGATGGAGCAGTTCGCGCAGCCCGGACCAGCCTACAACGCGCCGCTGAGTTGAATCCGCGCTCGCCTCTGCTGGCCCGCTGAGGCTGGCAAACACCCCTGGTCGCACGGCCCTTTTGCCAGACGGCAGATCCTTGTTGCATGATGCCGCCGCCTAGAAACCTAGGACGAGGCAGTTTCACGACCGTGAGGATCTAGGTGGTTGTGCGTGCTCCAGACGGAACGGGACGAAGTCGAGCGGGAGGGGGGTCCGAGTGCAGGAGGGAGTGAGGCTCCTCGGAGCGTTCCTTCTTGCCGGCGGCGTCGTCCTCATCGCCACTCCGCTCGCGATCTCAGTCGCGATCCGCGCGCACTTCTTCGACACGCCCCGCAGCTACAAGGCGCACCTGGCGCCCACTCCCTACCTGGGTGGAGCCGCTGTGGTGCTCGGAATCCTGGGGGGATCCACCTTCGTTGCGTCCGAGTTCGGGACAATTGCGCCAATCGTTGTCGGCGCCGGGGTACTGTGGGTCGTCGGCACGGTCGACGACCGCCGCGGCCTGTCGCCCCTTCACCGGCTGATCGCAACGGCAGCCGCCGCCGTCCTGTTGGCCGCCACGGGACTCGGCTGGTCTGTATTCGGCAATCCGGTCGCAGATGCGTTGCTGACGGTCTTCTGGGTCATCGCCGTAGTCAATGCCATGAATCTGATGGACAACATGGATGGAGCGGCGTCTGCCGTCGCGGGCGTTTCGGCGGCAGGGATCGCAATCGGTGCCCTGATCCACGGCGATCTCACGATCGCTATCCTCGCGATCGCAGTCTGCGGAGCAACGCTGTCATTCCTGCGCTACAACCTCAGCGTTCCCGCCCGAATCTTCCTGGGTGACGGAGGCACGATGTCGCTCGGTTTCGTTCTCGCCGCCGGCGTCCTCGCCCTTGACCTGCGTGACGAAGTCGGCACAGGCGCCCCCGTACCAGCCGTCCTCCTCGTGGGCCTGCCCGCGTTCGACACGACGCTCGTCGTGATTTCGCGGCTTCGGCGCCATGTGACCGTCTGGGTGGGAGGCCGCGATCACACGACGCATCGCATCGGCCGTGTGATCCGCTCGCCGCGAAAGATGGCCGCACTCCTTGCGCTCACGCAGTCGTTCCTTTGCGGCGCAGCGCTGTTCGCCTACGTCGCCGGCGCGAACGTGGCTCTGGCTACCGGTGCCGTCTTCGCCGGTGTCTTCCTCGTCGCCGGCGTTCTCCTTGAACGTGTGTCGCCGCTAGCGCCCGTTCGGCTCACAAGGGCCGCTGATTCGTCGAAGCCCACACCGCGGCCGGTGACGACGTCGGCGCGGAGCGCCAGATCGATGCCCTATGTGGTTCGCGAGGCCACCGCTCCAACAGAGGCCGCCCGTACATTCGGCGACTAGAACCGTCGGCGGGAAGGAAGCCGGTCGTGCCGCCGGAGCCATGAGCGAGAGACATCGGGTCCTGCGCGCGCAGGCTTGGCTGAGCCTCATTCGCGAGCGGGTTGTCCGCCATGTTCGGCTTTATGCAAACGCTGCGCGGAGCGCGCAGCGACGGCAGATCGTCGCCCGCGCGCGGCGTCCGCTCGACCGCCGTCGTACCGGCGCTCCGCCTCGCACCGGAGATCCGCGCCGCGTTTCGGAAGCCGTGGAGCTTTGGCAATCTCCGGCTTTTTCAGCCTCCGACGAGGTCGCTCGCGGCCTTGTCGACGGCCGCATCGACGTCTTGGGCCGTGAGCTCACGTACCCGCCCGCCGACTGGGAGGCCAGCGACCTCGAGCGTGTGCGACGGTTTCACTTGCATTACGGCGAGGAGATCCTCGGTTGTGCGCGCTCTTCCGAGCCGGCGTTGCTCGACGTCGCTCGCCGAGCGCTTGCGTCCTGGATCGAGCGCAATCCGCCTGCAAGGGGGGATGCTTGGCACCCCTACACGGTGTCCACTCGCGTCGGTAACTGGATTGCCGCCCTTGCTCTGGAGCCGGCCCTTGGTGGGAGCGAGGTCAATGAAAGCCTGTGGCGGCAACTCGCCTACCTCGAGCGGAATGTCGAGCACGACATCCTCGGAAACCATCTGATCAGGAACGCCCGTGCACTGATTCTAGGAGGCCTGGCGTTCGACCAGCAACGGTTAGTTCGCCGCGGAATCGCGCTGTTGGAGGGCGAGCTGCCGGAACAAATCCTGGCCGACGGTGGTCACTACGAGCGCAGCCCCGTGTACCACGCGATCGTTCTCCGGGACCTGCTCGAGGTTCGGGCGGCGGCTGGCCTCGACACCCTCGACGCGACAATCGATCGGATGTTGCAGTTCGCTGCTGCCACAACGCGTCCTGACGGTGTTCCAGCGCTTTTCAACGACGGCACTCGCGAGCTCGCGCCGGATCTGCGCATGTTGCACCCGCCCCAAAATGACGGTCTCGCAATCTTTGCTGAGACCGGGTATGCCGTTCTCCGCACGGGGAGTGTGTGGCTCGCATTGGACTGCGGCCCACCGGCGCCACATTTCTTGCCACCCCACGCGCATGCTGATGCGCTCTCGTTTCAGCTCTGGGTGGACGGAAGGCCCGTCGTCGTCGATCCCGGGACACCGACGTACGAGCCTGGCCCCCTGCGCAATCGCTGCCGCTCTACGAGCTCACACGCCACCGTCACGGTCGACGCGCGCGACCAATTCCTGCTCTGGGGCGCCTTCCGCGCAGGCCGACTGCCTCGCGTGAAGTTGATGGACGTCAGCGGCACAGCATCATCGGGGACGGTGGTGGCAGCCGCGTGGAAATTCGAGCCGCTGCCCGGTCTCCGGCATGAGCGGCGCATCTCGTGGAACGCCGACTGCATCGACGTCGACGACCAGCTGACCGGACGAGAGCGTCGGCTCCTCGAGAGCCGGCTCCCCCTACCGCCGGGGACGAGCCCCGACTCCGTCCCGGTGGAGCCGCGTGACGGCGACCACCACGTCGAGTCCGGCGAAGTGGCTGAAGAACTCTTCGCGCCCCAGCCGGCCCCCGTGCTGGTCGCGAGGCGCCGCTCGAGCCTGCCCGCAAGCCTGGGCTGGCGCATCCGACTAGCTGCCAAAGGGCTAGCGTGATGCCCGCAGCTTCCCGCGGAGCCCAACCGGAGAGGAAGCTTCGCGTTCTCATCGTGTCGCAGTACTTCCCGCCCGAGATCGGTGCGACGCAGGCGCGCATGCAGTCGTTTGCCGAGTACCTGGCGGACCGCGGCCACCAAGTGACTGTCATCTGCGAGTTTCCCAATCATCCGCATGGCGTCTTGCCAAGCGAGTACCGCGGACGCCTCGTGGAAGACGACAGGTCGAAGGGCTACCGCGTCCTTCGTGTCTGGGTGAAGACCAATCGGCGCAAGACAAGAACGACACGCTTGGCCTTCTACCTGTCGTTCATGGCGATGGCGGCGACCGTTGCTCCTGTGGCGGGCCGACACGACGTGGTCCTCGCGACGACGCCGCCGATCTTCGTCGGCGCAGTCGGCCTTGCCATCGCACGCCTGACGGGCGCACGCTTCGTCCTCGACGTGCGTGATCTCTGGCCGGCTGCCGCCGTCGCCCTGCAGGAGGTAGGCACCGGGTGGCAGCTACGCGCGGCCGAGCGGCTGGAGCGGCTTCTCTACCGCTCGGCGGACTTGGTGACGGCCGTGACCCGCCCATTCTGCGACCACATCGATGCGTTTCGCACTTGCAAGCCACGCGCGACGTTGCTCGCGAACGGCACGGTGGACGCCTTCTTCGTGGACGGTGACCGGTCTGCCCGGAAAGCGCTTGAAATCGGCACGGACCGGTTTCTGGTCACATTTGCAGGCACCCACGGCCTGGCTCAGGCGTTGCCGTCCGTGTTGAACGCCTCCGAGCGGACCGACGGGCAGGTTCATTTCGCATTCGTTGGTTCCGGACCCGTGAAGGAATCGCTCGTTGCCGACGCGGCGCGCCGCGGGCTCGCCAACGTGACGTTCCACGGACAGGTTCAACCCGAGGTTGCTCCCCGGATCCTGGCGGCCAGCGATGCGCTACTCGTACCACTGTCGAGCCATCCGACGTTCCACGATTTCGTTCCGTCAAAGCTCATCGACTACATGGCAACCGGGCGTCCGGTCTTGCTCGCCGCTGCGGGCGAATCGGCAAAGATCCTTAGCGACGCCGGAGCGGGTATCGCGGTTCCTCCAGAAGATCCGGACGCCTTGGCCGCGGCCGCTACCTGGCTTGCCCAAAATCCTCAGCAGGGCGCCGAGATGGGCGCGCGTGGCCGCGCCTACGCTCGTTCCTGTACCCGGCTGGCGCAGGCTCAGCAGTTGGAGGAACTACTCCTCGGCCCGTGGCGCAGCACCTGAGTACCAGATGACGAGAGCGCCTTGCGGGCAGACGCTACGCGCTGACGCCGAGCCGCTTATCGGGACGCTTGCTTGCCAGGCGCCCACGCTCGAACCAATGCTCCCGCATTCTGAGGAGCCAGCCCGGGACGCCGCAGCAACTCGATGCCTAGCACGACCAAGAGCCCCCAGACCACCCCATATCCGGCGAGCAGCCCGTTCCGCACCGAGTCCGAGGCGTAGTACACCGCGAGCACGATGATCAGTGCGCCGGCGACGCTCGCTGATTCGGACGCCACCAGCCTGCGTAACCGCCACAGCACGCCGAGTAGAAAGCCGGCGAGCGCGCTGGCGATCAGGGCCCCGGTCGGTCCGATCTGACTGTAGAACGCGAACTGGAGCGGAGCGGCGGCATTCCCGCCCAGGCCCGGGTACATCCTCTCGAAAACGACGACGTTGTCTCGGGGAGGCTCGCCCAGGCCCAGCAGATCCTGGCCGACATCGAGGCCCGCATATGGGTGCTCCTCCGGGTAGACCGCCGGGTAGAAGATCGCCGCGGAGGCCGTGCGCGTGAGCGGCGCAAACGCGGAAAAAAGCACGATACCCGGGACATGTTCCGCCGCAGCATTCCCAGGAACTGATGTGCTCAGATCGTTCTTCAGTTCGGTATGAACCGGGACGACGAGCGCGCCGAAATAGAGTGTCGCGCCGGCGACTGCCGAGACGACCGCCGTAATCGCCAGTGTCCTTCGGGCCGGTCCGCGGTCATCTGCGTGGAGAATCAAAGCGGCTGCGATCAGGATCAGAGCCATCAGGGCTGGACGTTTCTGGAACAGCAAGAGCGGGAGCCCTACGGCAATCAACACGGCAAGACCACGTAGCGCGACTGTTCTACGCGACACGCGCCCGTGCGCCAGCACCACATAGGCTGTCGAAACCGGAAGGAACATGTAGATGTTGACGAACTCGAGGTACGTCAGGCGCTCGAATGCTCGTCTGCGCGCGTCGATGAAGTCGCCGTACTCGAACCACGCGGATACGTCGTCCACACCTCCCGCTCTCCCAACTGAGAACAGGCCAACGGCGGCGAAAACACTTAAGATGCTGCCGATCAGGCGTGGCCGGTGGCGATACCCGTCGGGAATTCGGCGACTCGGGCGCATTTCTGACGTGCCACCCACCGGGACATGGAGCGCCACGATGTATCCGAAGACGACCAGGATAGGCGCGACGAGCAGCAGCCGAAGGTTGTCCCGCATCTCTCGCTCGTCAAAAACGGGAATATCGACGCCGGCAAACAGCTCGAAGAGATCGGTAAACCACCGGCTACCTGACAGCAGCAACGAAGCCCCCAGCAAGCAGGTCGAGCCGTACACCACGAGATAGACGGCGAGCGGCGCATACCGCATTGCGACGCGATCGGCCGATCCACTCTTCATGGCATCCAGTTCCGCTCTGGAAACACTCGCGTGAGACCTTCGATTACCGCCGCCGTCTGGTGACGCCATGTGTACCGCGCCAGTACGCGGGCGCGTGCGTTTTGCCCCAGCACTTTTCGCCAGCCCGGACGCTCCACGAGATACCGGATCCCTACGAGCAACTCTTCGGCGCTTCCCGGAGTCGCCAGGACGGCCACCTCGTGCGCACTTCGGTCTGGGTCGCCGAGCGGCAGACGATCAATGCTCAGGGCGGGGGAAAGTACGTCCCCGATCTGTTCGAGGTCGGACGCCACAATCGCCTTGCCCATTGCCATGTATTCGAAGAGTTTGGTGGGTGAACCAAAGAAGGGGCTGCCGTCGGGATTGGGCACGTGGGGAGAAACGAGCACATCGGAGGCTCCGAGGTAGCCGAGCGCCTCCGACGGCGTGACCACGCCGGTCATCGCCACGTAGCGTCCGGCGCGAGCTTGCTCCAGGATGCTGCCCACCTCCGGGGCTTTCACGCCGTCGCCGACGAGCACGAATCGAACGTGCCAGTCGTCGAGCCACGTGCGATCAAGGTCGACCGCCATTGCTACTGCACGCGCGAGTACCTCCGCCCCATGCCAATGTCCGAAGCTACCAGCGAAGGTGACGACAGTCGCGTCCGCGGCGATCCCGTGGCCGGCAAGCACCGCGGCGCGCTCGAGCTGCCCGATTTTCCCGTCGTTGTAGACCGTCGGATCGACTCCGTTGGGATGACAGGCGATGCGTTCTGGTGCAACCCCGCGTTCGAGGAGTTTGTCTCGCAGGGCGTTTGAGACGGTGACGACGAGGTGCGCGTGCTGCAGCGATACAGCCTCAGCCTGCTCGGCGAGCGTGGGATACGCGAGCGTCGGTCCGCCCCAGTGCCGCGCCGTCCACACCTCAGAGCCGTTGTACTCGATTACGAGCGGCAGGCCGCGCCTCCGCGACAGCATGACCCCGGCGAAGTTTCCCAGCGAGAGTCGCTGGTAGAGCACGGTGGGCGTCTTGGAGGCGAGGTTTCGCTGAATCTGGCGAATCAGCGCGGGCTGGAATCGAAAGTAGTTTGCGTCAGGGGGTAGTGCGTAGGTGCGCGGGAGCTCGAGGCCGACCGTGACAACGTCGTCCCCGACGCCGACGGGCTCCGTGGCGGTGTAGAGCTCCACGCGGTAGCCGGTCGCCGCCAGAGCGTTGACCACCCCGGCGACGTGCGAAACGGAGCCCCCAGCCTTCACGCCGAACCAGAGGTTTGCGTTGAGATAGAGGACGGAGTGGGCGGGACCCGGCCTCGCCTCGACGCGCTCCGTCACGAGCAACCGGCTCAACTCGCGACGCGCGCGGCGCACGGCGAACTGCCCGCTGCCCGTCGCCGTGACCAGCTGCACAGAGGCGAGGTGCGCCCGCCAACGGGGTATCGCTTCGCGACTGAGGTCCGAGTACGCGATCTCGATCGCCTTGGCGCCGGCGACGCCCGCACCCAGCTTGAGCACCGGGACCAACGACCGGCTCGCGTCGTCCTCCAGCGCGAGAATGAACCTTCGTCGGCGAAGGGAGCGGAGCGTCCGGAAAACATCGAGCGCCGACTTCCGCCGCAACGTCGCGACATCGAGGTACACCGGGTCAACGCCGAGCGATTGCTCCAGGCCGGTGCGAAACCCTCGCGTAAGAGGATACGGGGTCAGCACGACCGGAGCGGGGGCGCGTGTCACTGCTCCCCACCGCCGACGGCCTGCGCGTGGACCGTGCCGGAACCGGGATGCTCAGCGAACCCTCGATACCGGAAGGCGGTACCGAGCAGGCATACCAGCAGCACGCTGTAGCTGATGGACATCGCCGCGGCGGCGCCTTCGGCTCCCTCTTCTCTGATCAGGACGACGCTGGCCACCGCAGCGGTTCCAACTGCCAGGAGCCACGAAGCGAGCACCTGCCACGGAATTCCGATCGCCGTCAGGTACGACGAGAGAACGCTGCAGAGGCTTGCCGCCACGACCCCCGGGAGGATCCAGCGAACAACCGGCACGGCGGGCTCGAAGTCTTCACCGAATGCGAGTCTGACCGCGGGCCCTGCAACCACGGCCACCACCATGGCCACGATCGTCGTGGTAACGGCCACCACTCCGAGCAGTCGAAGCGTGACCGACCAGCGACCGGCAACGTCGGTGACAAGCCGGGGGAAGAACACGAGGGCGACGGAGGCGGGAAGCAAGATGAGCGCGTCATGAATTTGCACGGCGACCGAGAAATAGCCAACGTCGTCCGGCCCGGAGAACTCGAGCAGCAGGAACACACCGCTTCGGAGCACGAAGAATCCGAGAACAGAGAGAAGGTAAGCCTTCGCGCTGAACGCCAGGCCGGCTCGAAAGGCCTGCCGCCCGAAGCCGAATCCGCGGCCAAGGCGCGTTTGAACGAAGCGGAGGATCAGCAGCGTGGCGGCGAGTGATGCTGACGCGGTTGCGAATAGGAGACCGCCCAACGTCGGGTCGATGAGGGCGGCCACGGCGACCGCGGCGAGCAGGAGAACGCTGGTTCCGATCTCGATGATCGAGTACGGCTGAAAGCGCTCGAGGCCGAGCAGTATGGGCGCTATCAGCAACCAGTAGAGGAGAGCGATTGCCAGCGCCGGGGCCGCCCAGTAGGTGATCGCCGGCACGACGAACGAACCCGTCGCATCGAGCAGCGCAACCACACACAACCCACCAAGGCCACCCACCACGACGGAAACCCACAAGCTGTTCGAGGCGAGCGTGCCGGCCAGTTGGGGTGATTTGGCGACCTGGTAGATGTTGGTGGAGTACAGCCCCAGGTGGCCGAGGTGGGCGAGCAGCGTCGCGATCGTGAGGATGAAGAAGTAGAGCCCACGATCCGAAGGGCCGAGCGCCCGTGCGGTGATGACGGCGGTGCCGAGGGCGCTTGCGACGCGGCCGTACCGGGCAATGACCGTTAGGAAGACGCCGCGCGCTACTGAGAGCCCCCGGGGAGTGCGCGCCAGACGGCGTCACGAAAACGAACTGGCTCGACTGCGTCGCGGCCAAGTGTCACTGCAAGCGGCGTCAGCGCTCCGCGCCGAACGAGGTTGACGCACCATGTAGGTCGCTTCACCCCATAGGCAGGCGAGACAGCGGATTCCCTGATCGTCCCCTCCCAGGCCTCTGGATGCTCCCAGGCGAGCACATAGGCTCCCCGTGGCGTGTCAAGTTTGAAGCGCCCGGATTCAAGGGCGGTGGGGACGACTCCGATTGCGAGGTGGAACGGGACGCGCACCTCGTGCTCCGCGACACCCTGAAACTCGTCGACTACCAGAAGCGCGTGCCTCATCCGGTCGAGCGCGATCGTTCTCATCACCGTGACTGGCTCGGTGAGGCGCTCGTAGCCGGTATGGGCCGCGCGAAGGATGTCGAACGCCTCAGACGTCACCCATGCCAGCACCTCGGGGACCGCGTCGCAGCGCAGCGACCAGAGGTCGCCCGCGATGAACCGATTCTGTTCGGCGCCGTCCACGGACGGCGTGTTGTGAGAGGCAGTGCTCCGGAACCGACGGCGCTCGTGCGGGGCGCCCGTGTACGCGAACGTGCCGCAATCGGTGATCAGCTGGGTGCCCGAAATCGTGGCCTCGAAGGACAGGCAATCGTTGTGAGCATGGCCGCCGCGACCGCCGAGCCCGAGCGGCGCGCAATCGACGAACACGTGATCCTCGTCAGTCCGCATCACGAAGTAGCCTCCGCCGTGGAACGCACATGACGACTGCGGCGAGACGGTCTTGCTCGCGGCGAGTGACGCAGCGGCCCCTGCGCCGAGCAACCAGAGAATCTCCTCGACAGGCCCCCGAAAGGACGCTGCACAGCCCTCGTCTTCCCAAGCTTGGGCGACCAACCCGCACAGGTACCGGTGGTCGAGCAACGACGCGGCGAAGGGCAGCATCCGAGCGTCGTCTGAATCACCGATCAGAGGCGATGTTCCGTCGTCGCGCGTATAAGCACCCGCGAACCTGGCCATCGAGGCGACCCGCTCCCGGTAGCGATCAGGCACCGCAAAGCCTGCGACATCCCGATAGAGGGCCGGCAGAAGAAACAGTTCAGTGACCAGGCGGTGGTAGGCCGTTGACCCTTCGTAGTCGACCCCCTCGACGCTCACCTGCCGCGGCAACTCGTCCGTTAGGATCGCCCAACCCTCAGTCGACCATTTGTCCGGATGTCTTCCAGGCCCGAAGAACAGGCCGGCGAACACCAATCCAGCAGCATCGGCCAGGTAGTGGTTGCCGTTGACCTCAGCCCTCTCGAGATTTCGCGCGACGAACTCCCCGTGCAGGAAGAGGGCTTTTAGGAAGCGGAAGCGAAAACGCTCGTCAGCCCAGCTGTTGCTCCCGTTGAAGACGTGGAAGAACCACGTCCACGAGATGATCCGCATGGCTGGCTCCATCGCGCACGCCCAATTGACGGTGTACGCGTACGGGTTCGCTTCAATCCATTCGTTGAGGAGTTCACGGACAGCCGCTGCGTAGCGCTCGTCGCCGGACAGAACGTAGGCCTGCCCCGCTGGGATCAACCAATGAAGCCGCGAGATCTCCCAAGGCACCTTGACGTCGCTGGGCTGCGCGAGGTCGGCGTAGTCGATGTGAAAGGCGTAAGCGAGCGGCCACGAATGTCCGTTGCGGTAGTCGCGAGTCCAATCGATCGGGCGGCCCAGCTCGAGGGGCGCCCGGCCGAAGAGGTGTACGCGACGCACAAGCGCTTCGCGGGCGGCCTCGAGCACGCGGTCTCGCTCGTCAGGTGACACGAGGTCTAGCCCGTCCAGGTCCGCAACTCGCGTAGCGGCCGGGTAGGGCCGCGCTGCGAGCCTCTCCCAGAGCTCGCTGATGCTCGCCGAACCGAGCTCGTGAACGAGGCGATCGGGCGTAAGCCGCCGCTCGGAGCGGGGCGCAGTGACGCGCTGCACCTCGACATGGATCTCCTGGGCGAGCCGCCTTGCAAGCACGCGCGGCGGTTTCCTCGCCGCGCGGCGCACGAGTGACGTGACGGACCCGTTGGCGCGGTCGCCCGGCTCTCGGGGTACGAGCACCCTCCACCTTGCGCGCATCTGACTAGGAAGTGCGTTCGAGCGCGATGCCGCGAAGTGCCCACGAAGAGGACGAGGGCGTGCGGGCCCAGTTTGCAAGCACGATCTGGATCTGAGCGGCCTGATCGAGCGTGAACTCGGCGACCATGTCGTTTCCGGATGGCCACTGCGCAGACCAGTACAGGTTCGGCCCGCGCAGCAGCTCCCCGGCGAGGGGCTGGCGGTCGCTGATCCACTCGCTCGACTCGACGTCGATCACGCCCAAGCCGAGGCCGCCATCCAGAACGACTCCATCGACGACAACCCGGTATGAGCCGGGTCCGAGTCGCTGAACGGGCGACATGAATTGATATGCGAAGCGCCTGAGTGAGGTGCCTACCAGTAGCGCCCCGCGCTCCTCCTTCATGCGGACGTCACCGAATGTCTGCCATCGCGCAAGCCCCGATGCCCCGGGCCGCCACGTTCTGACGGTCGTGGCGGCCCGGAGCGGCCTGAGCGGCGAAGCGTCAGCTCGGTAGAAATCGACGTCGACGAAGAAGGTGTTCAGGGAGCCCGACGGCCGTTCGGAAAGTCCCGAGACGGCGCGTCTGCCCCCGGTACTTGCGTCCTCCGCGAGGGGTCCCGAGGCGAACCAGACTATGAGGGCGAGCGCGGCGAGGCCGGCCAGCCCGAGGACCCAACGACGGGATCCGGCCGAGCGGTGCTGGGATTCCCCCTCGGGACCGCCTCGAACCGGCCGTGCTCGCTCGGCTCTTTCCTCCGGAAATTCTGGGTCGCGAGCCGCAACGTGTCCGCGCCGCGCCTCCACTAGGGCGGGACAGTACCAGCCCTTAAGCGGCGTTCGAGGGAATCACTGCTCAAGCTTCGCCGGGTCCCGCCGATGATCATTTCATGGGTCCCGTGGCCAGTCGTTGTCTGCCCCTTGCCGCTGCACTGGCCTGTCTTGTCGGAGCACCTGAGGCAGCCGCAGAAACGGGGAAGTTGAGCACCGCTGCGTACGGCTGGGGGACTGCGACTGCAACCGCAGACGGAACCCTCATCGATAGCGGCGAGGGGCCTGGCGGGCTGTGGTACTCGGCGGACCTCGACCCCGCCAAGACCTACCGCGTCACGGTGCATGGCGCGCCTCGCGCGACCCCCTTTGTGTGGCGCCACTCGGTGGACGACCATTCACCGGTATGGGAGGCAGCGCCGACCGGGATCGCCGTGCTCCGGGTGACGGATACCGCAAGGCTCGACATGCTGATCTACCGCGACTCTCCCGGCACCTACCTCGTCCGCGCGGTGACGGTCGAGGAATGCGGAGACGCCTGCCCCGGAGACCCCGAGCTGCGCGACCAGATTTTGGCTGAGCTGCCGGAGCTGGACGGTCTACTCGCCGGCACGGACGACTACAAAGCCGCGAGACTTCTGCTCGGTTGGGTGGCGCCTCGAGTGGCCTGGACTGGCAGTGACCGCGCGATGGGGGGTCCGGCGCCCCTGGACACCGCAGCCTTGAGTGCCGCCGAGATCTACTACGACTACTTCGTACCCGAAGCCGCTGGCGTTTTCTGCTCCGGTGCGGCCGAATTCTTTTCGAAAGTGCTCGATCTCTTCACGATCCAGCACTTCCGGCTCGAATACGGAGACGTTCGAAACGACCTCACCCACGCCGCGGTTGTCGTGACTCGCACGGCAGCGTCGGGTCGAACCGAGTGGTTGGCTCTCGACCCGACCTTCAACGCCGACTACACGCGGCGCGACACCGGCCGGCCATTGTCGCTCGACACGATGCTCGAGCTCTGGCGCAATGGGATGGGCGGACGAATCAACGCGCGCGAAGGATCCTTGGCCACGCGAAGCGTGATCTTCACTCAGGCGGACGGTGACGTGGAGGCTGTGCCGTGTGGCGAGATCTCCTCCTTCTCTGCCTGCAGCCTGCGGTCCTATCTTGAAGCTTGGCGGGACCAGTTCCTCGCGACAGGCTACGAGGAGGGCATCGAGGGGTTCGTTCAGATCCTCGGCACCGGCACACTCTTCCGTACTGCTGAGCTAGCCGTCCCGGAGCGGTTTCTCGCGATGCACGCGGTCTTTCGCGACGCCGTGACGAATCGGCGCAGCGATGTCCAAGTCGCTCCGATTCCTCCCATCCTGCAAGCGTCCCCGCTGATCGCAGGCGGCGTCGAAGCGGGCCAGGAGCTCCGCGCGGTGGGCGGTCAATGGGCGGGGCGGCCGATTGCATGGCACACGCAGTGGGCGCGATGCGACCTCGCAGGGTTCACATGCAGGGCAATCGCCGGCGGCGACGCTGCGCTGACGCTCACCGACGACGACGTTGGCCACGTGCTGCGCGTCACTGTGGTCGGCGAGAACGAGGAGGGGTTGAGCGACCCCGTCGTGCTCTTCACTCCCGCGGCCGTCCGTCCGCGGCCTGCACAGGCGCCCGAGCCGAAGCCGGATCTAGCAGGCTCCCGTAGCGATGCGCCGGGAGTCATCAAGGACACCCCGGTCGAGGAGCACGTTCCGCCTCGTCGCGTGGTGGAACTCCACTCGGTAGCGCGGGAGGAGTTCGCCACGCGCTTGCGCGTGGCTGCGGCGACAGCGCGCATCCGGAGCTACCCCGCAAGCTGGGTGGCAGCACGGCTTCAAGCGCTGCTGCACAGGTGGAGGGCGATTGCGACAATGGCCGAGGCGCGGCGACACAGAGCAGGAGTGGTCGTCGCGCGGGGGCTCCGCGAGTAGGGCGAAGCTACACGCCGGCCTCAGGCCGGGACGGATTCTACGCGGCCCGCGCCGCGCGCTCTCGGCGCTGCTGAGTCAGCTGCCGGCGGGCGGTTTCACCGCCCGGCCGATCACGTACCACCCCGCAAGGCGGCCGATCGCCGCTGCAATCCCCGGGCGATCGAAGAATCGAATCCCTTGACGGCGGAAAACCCAGGTCGGCGGCGTGTCCTGCGACTTGAAGTGCCGAACCCGCGTCTCGATCGAGGCGAAGCCGGCCGCGGAGAGCAGGTTTCGCAGTTGGCGTGCGCTGTAAACCCGGACGAGAGGGCGCGCATCCCGGCGCGAGAACTCCACGTGGCGGGACATCACCTTCGTCATCGACCCTTCCGTGAAAAGCATTCCGCGAGCGATCCCGTACCACAAGACCTGCGTCAGCCAGTAGTGGAAAGACCAGCGGTTGTAGAGGATGAGCCGCACCTCGCCGCCGGGCTTGAGCACCCGGAAGATCTCGCTGACGGCCGCGGCGATATCCGGTGTGTGGTGCAGAACACCGTTGCTCGCGACCCGGTCGAAGGTCTCATCGAGAAACGGCAAAGCTTCCGCGTCTCCGACGACGGCCTCACCCGGCAAACCGGCCGACGCGAGATGAGCGTTGGCAAGATCAGCGTGCCTCGGCGTCAGGTCGACGCCAACGGCTTCAGCACCTGCCAATGCGTACTCGTGGAGATCGATTCCCTGTCCGCAACCGACGTCGAGTACTCGAAGCCCACCCATCTGCGCGTATTCCAGCTCCTGGCGCATCCATGGGGCATAGCCGAAACGAGCTCCACGCAGCTCGCGAAAGTAGTCGGGAGATCCTTGCGGCTCTGACGGAACCTCACTCGATCCGCACGGGTCGGCAGACCAGCATTCGATAGTCGCCGCCTTGAGCTCGGTGGGGGTCCGGTCGACGCCGGGATTTATGATTCCCACGTCGTCGCGGATGATCGGTGTGCGGCCCGGTGATTTGCTTAATTGGAGCGCGATGCTGCCGATGAGAAACTCCGGCCAGGCCCGCCGGTCGAACCACCACGTGAGCACGCGAGCGAAGGCACGCGCGAACGGCACCGGGACCGCTGGATCCACGGCCGGGTTCAGAAGCTCCAGATCGACCTGGAGTCCGGCGCGCGGGATGATCGCGCGGGCGTCTGCAAGCGTGAGCCCATTCAGACCAGGGAGAACGCGACGGCCGAGCGCACTCAGCTGGGGGGGCGGTTGTGTCGCCACCCCAAACCTTCTGGCGTCCCTCTCCAGGATGCGATTGACGACGGTCACGATGGCGTCTGGGTCGAATAGACGGTGAAGGGCGGGGACTCGCGTCACGTAGTCGAGGTGGGAAGAACGCGCACCTCTGTATGTCGGGAACACGAGCCAAGCCACCCCGTCCGGACGAAGCACTCGTGCGATCTCATGGAAGGCCGCGACAGGGTCGGTGACGTGCTCGAGAACGTCGAACGACACGACCGCGTCGAAGCTCGCGTCCTCGAAAGGCAGCTCCTCCGCCCACCCCACGGCGAACCGAGTGGCGGGCGACTCGAGGCGCCGGGCGAGTTCGCCGCAGCGTGCGACGACTGACTCGGAGGGCTCGAGACCGACGGTCTCGGCGGTTCGGCACTGTCGCGCGTAGTAGACGGTGCGGCCGCCGTACCCACACCCCAGATCCAAGACGGATCGGCCTGCAAGATCGTCCGGCCCGATCGCGTTGCGAAAGTGACGAAAGAAGCGCGCACCATCTTCGAACTCTCGATACCCGGCTACCAGATCGTCTATCTGCCTCGCCAGCTCGAACGGCTGTGCCGTGATGCTCGGGCCGAACCGAGTCCCGTCGGCGAGCCGGATCAACCCCTCGAGCGCTCGCTCGCCACGTAGCCCGAGCGAGTAGCTCTGTCGTCCGGGCGACCATGAGGTGGCTGCCGAACGCGACGGGCTGCGCTCGAACCGTCCGAGCGCACTCAAGGCGTGCGCCCTCGCGGCTCGACCCGCGATTTGGCCGACAGCGCAGGCGTGGGAAGATCCTCCATCCTGGCCAGGCCGCGATCCGCCGGCACCTTCATCGTTATGCGACCGCGAGGGATCCGGCGCTTACGGCTGCTGAAGAAGCGACGTAGTGCTTCCACCACAGCGCGAAATTGAGCAGATGCCACGCTTGCTGGCCATTCCGACCACCGAGGACACGCTGCACCCCGCCCTGATCGAGGAAGTCTGTCTGCACGCAGAAGTCGTTGAGCTCGGCTCGAGCGTAGTCGCCGAGCCGATCGAAGAGCCACTCGTGAACCGGTACCCCGAAGCCCTGTTTCGGACGATCGATGAGCTCGTCCGGGATCACCCCGCGGACGGCCTGTTTGAGGATGCTCTTCAAATTGCCGTTCCGCGTCTTCACCCGCTCCGGAATGCTCATCGCAAGCGTCACGAACTCGTGGTCGAGAAACGGGATGCGGCCCTCGAGGCTCACCCCCATGCTCATCTTGTCAACGCGCATGAGCAGCAGCTCAGGAAGACGCAGGTTGAGATCCGCGTAGCTCATCCAGTTCAAATTCGACCGCTCCCACGCTGATTCGTCGAAGCGCTCGCGGATGGGCCGGATCGCATCCCACGAGCTCAACCCGGCTAGCTCAGAGCGCAGCCTTGGCGATAGCAGCGACTGCTTTTCCGCCTCGGTAAAAGCCTCGGCACCGCTCCAAAAGACCGGGAGGCCCTCCGCTCCTCGCCGCAGGTACTCGTACTCGCGCCGATGCGACTTCCCGGCGCCGCGCAGCGTTGCGAGCGTCGCCCGCTTCGCCGCGCGGGGAACGGGGAGATCGTCCCAGCGCTGGAGCGTCAGGAGCTTCTTCCACGACGGGTAGCCCCAGAACAACTCATCGGCCCCTTCGCCGACCTGGCAGACCACGACACCATTGCGGCGAGCGAGCTCGGAGACGAAGTAGACCGGCACGCAGACCGGGTCGGCGATCGGCTCGTCCTGAAGCCGGATCATCTCCGGCAGGAATCCGATCAAGTCCTCGACCGACAGCCGACGCTCGTGATGGTCGGCACCGATCAGCTCGGCCATTATGCGGGCGTACTCGAACTCGTTCTGGTAGGAACCGTAATCCTCGTCATATCCGATCGAGAACGTCCGCACGGGTCGACCCTCGCCTTCCGAGAAGAGGGCGGCGTTCGTGCTCGAATCGATGCCGCCGGAGAGAAAGATTCCGACGGGTACGTCGCTGACCTTGCGCAGCTCCACCGACGTCCGCAGCTCGGCGAGCAGCCGCTCGGCGATCTCGTCGTCGTCCGCACCGTGAAGCGGGTTGGTGTAGTCCCAGACGTCCCAGTACCGGCGCTGCTCGATGCGTCCGTCGACGTCGACACGCAGCCAGGTGCCGCCGGGAAGCTTGTCGATGTTCCGGAAGAGCGTGCGTGGAGCCGGCGTGGTGAGAAACGAGAGGTAGTGGTAGAGGCTCTCCTCGTCCACCGCGCGCTCGATGTTCGGATCCTCGAGCAGCGCCTTGATCTCCGAGGCAAAAGCGATCCTGTCCGCGCGCACGGTGAAGTAGAGCGGCTTGATCCCGATCCGGTCGCGCGCCAGCCACAGCACCCGCCGGCGCGCATCCCAGAGGGCGAGCGCGAACATGCCGCGGAAGCGGTGGAGGCAATCGATTCCCCACTCCTCGAAGGCGTGGACGATCACCTCGCTGTCCGAGTGATCGGTGCGCCAGCGGTGCGAGCCGATCGACTCGAGCTCGCGCCGGATCGCCGCATGGTTGTAGATCTCGCCGTTGAAGACGAGCCACACCGTCTCGTCCTCGTTCGGCATTGGTTGCATGGCCGCATCGGCGAGGTCGATGATCGCCAGCCGGCGGAAGCCGAGGCCCACACGGCCGTCGCCGTCGACCCATGTGCGCGCGCCGTCGGGCCCTCGATGGGGCATCGCTTCCCGCATCCGGGTCACGTACGGCTCGGTGATGCGAAAGCCCCCATTATCGAACGACAGCGCCCCTGCGATTCCGCACATCAGACCTCCTTCCATGCGCAACGAATGGGATCGATGTGGAGCGCCAGCTGCATGGTTTAGCGCGGGTCGAACAACGCGCCGGCCTGCGGCCCGCTCTGGAGGGCGTCGCGCGCGGCGAACGTGGCACGCGTGGTCTCCAGCAGGCGCTCGTACGGGATCGGCGGCTCTCCGCCACTCCGGAAGAACTCCAGGCTCGCGGAGAGAAGCGCAGCGTGCCCCTTGCCGCTCGCTTTGAGCCCACGCCACCTACCGCGCGTCGCCGGAAAGAGCTGTACGCGCCGGAAGTCGTGCACCACGACCGAACGACCGGAGGCGTGGAGCTCCACACGTTCCTTTGCGAGCTGTGCATGCCCGCAGGCTAAGTAGGCCACGGTGCCGAGAGATCCGTCTTCGTAGGCGAGCGTGAGGACGAAATTGTCGTCCTCGAGCGTCGCGTGGCTCGCACCCAGCGGCGCGACGGCGACGCGCCGTAGGGGCGCGCCGACGACGGCGGAGCAGAAGTCGACGAAGTGGCAGCCCTCGCCGACCAGGCGGCCGCCGCCGATCGCGACGTCGCGGAGCCAGTGAGCGGCCTCGAGCCGCCCTGCGTTGACGCGGTAGAGAATCGAAAGCGGCTCGGTGCGATTCGCGAAGTGGGATCGAACGACGGCGGTGGCCGGAGCCACGGACCGGTTGAAGTCGACGACGAGCCGCCCGCCGGCGCGAAGCAGCGGTTCCACGCGCGCCAACCCGCCCCCGTCGATCGCCAGCGGCTTCTCCAGGAACACCGCCTTCTCGCGCTCCAGGGCGCGAGCAGCGAGCTCCGCGTGCGAGTCGTGCCGAGTCGCGATGACGACGATGTCGATCGAGTCGTCGGCTAGTACCTCGTCGGCGTCGGAGGCGGCGAACCCTGCATTCCACCGTCGTGCGACGCCGGCGGCCCGCGCCGGCGACCGGCCCGCGATCGCCACGATCTCGACGCCTGCGTCACGAAGGAGCGGCAACAGCGTGGCCCGCGCGAAAACGCCCGGCCCGATCAACGCGACACGAGGCCGTGCCGCCGTCGACTTGGCGGGCGGCACGGTGCCGAGAACGCGGCGGGCGGGCACACGCGCCTCGGACGCGTACCGAAGCAGGATTGCCAGCCGCGACGCATCTTCGAGGGCACCGTACGCTTTCGGCGCCTCATCGACCGAAAACTCGTGCGTGATCAACTCGCCGAGCTGCACGCGACCTGCGGCAACCTCCTCGAAGAAGTACCGAACGAGTCGGAGCTCAGTCCACCGGACGTACCCGATCGGGTAGTCGCGCCCCTCGCGCTCGTACGCGTCGTCGTAGCGGCCGGGGCCATAGGAGCGCGACACGCGAAGCTGGAGCTCCTTCTCGTAGAACGGCCGGCGCGGGACGGTCAGGCCGACGTCGCCGACGACGGTCACGACTGCTCGGTCGCGGGCAACGACGGCTGCAGCCTCGACGGGTGCGCTCCCCTCGCTTGCCGCGGCGATGATCACCGCGTCGGCGCCGTGCCCCTCGGTCAGCGCCCGGATCGCGCCCTCCGCCGCGTCCGTGTCTCCTACGCCCGCCTGCGCGCCGAGTCGGCGGGCCAGCTCGACACGGGCCGGAACGACGTCGAGCCCAACGACGCGAGCGCCCGCAGCAGTGGCGAGCTGCGCGGCGAGCTGGCCGACGAGACCGAGTCCGATGACGGCCACGACGGAGCCCGCCTCGACGCCGGTTATCCGGACTCCGTGCGCGGCGATGGCGCCGAGCGCGCCGAAGGCCCCGAAGCGATCCTCGACCTCGTCGGGAAGCGCTATGCACATCGGCGCGGGCACGGCCACGCGCTCCGCGTGGCAGGCGACGTTGGCCCCGATACAGGCCACTCTCGCACCGACGAGCCGGTCCTTCACGCCAGGCCCGACGGCCTCCACGATGCCGGCGCTCGAGTAGCCCGGCGTCAGGAGGTCGTCGAGCCGCGCGTTGACGGCAGCGAGCGCCGACCGAACTCCCTCCCGGCGGGCCTTCTCGACGACCTTTCGCGCCTGATCGGGCCGGTCGCGCGCCTTCCCGATCAAGCTCTTGGCGGCAGTGTTCGTCAGGGCGCGCTCGGTGCCCGCCGAGATCAAAGACCACGTGGTGCGAACGAGAACCTCATTGGCGCCGGGAACCGGATCCGGTGCCTCGATGACCTCGACGCCACCCGAACGCAGGTCCTGGACGACTTGACGCACCCGTCGCTACCTTGCGGCTTCGAGAGCGGACAGCGCACGCGCGTAGTGCCCGACCACGACCTCCGCAACCCGTTGTGCGGCCCGTCCGTCCCACCTCTCGGGCACAACCGCCCGTCGCGGTAGACCGCCTTCGAGCGCCTCGCGAAAGGTTTCGAGCGCCTCGGTGCCGAGGCCGAGCACTCGATTCGTGCCCTCGGTGACCGTGACCGGCCGCTCCGTCGTCGTCCGCAGCGTGAAGCACGGGATCCCGAGAACCGTCGTCTCCTCCTGGACGCCGCCCGAGTCGGTCAAGACGGCAAACGCACCGATCTGGAGCGAGAGGAAGCGGATGTAGCTCTGCGGCTCGAGGAGTCGCACTCGGCTGGGGCGCCACCCGGCGGCGCGTAGGACCGAGCGAGTGCGCGGGTGAAGCGGAAACAGCACCGCTCGCTCGGCGGCGACGTCCTCGAGGTGATCCATGACCTCGACGAGGCAATTCGCATCGTCGACGAGCGCGGGCCGGTGGAGGGTGACGAGCACGTAGCCCTCGCAGCCGTAGTCGCGACGCCCGACCTCGAGGTCCCGAGCCTGCTCTTCATAGCGACGCAGAGAATCGATCATCGTGTTGCCCACGAACGCGATGCTGTCGCCGGAGATGCCTTCACCGAGCAGATTGGCGTCGGCATCGCGGCTCGGCGTCAGAAGGACTTCGGCGACGTGGTCGGCAACGATCCGGTTGACCTCTTCGGGCATCGTCCGGTCGCCGCTGCGAAGGCCGGCCTCGAGATGAACGACGGGCGTGTTGAGCTTCGCCGCGCAGAGCGCGGCGGCCATCGTCGAGTTGGTGTCTCCCGCGACGAGGACCGCATCAGGCGCTTCCTCGACGATCAGGCTTTCGAGGCGCGTCATGACGAGAGCCGTTTGCTGGGCATGACTCCCGGAGCCCACGCCCAGGAAGGCATCGGGATACGGCATATCCAGGTCCTCGAAGAATGCTTCCGAAAGCGTCCTGTCGTAGTGCTGACCGGTGTGAACCAGGCGCTGCTCGACGCCGTGCTCGTCTGACAGGGCACCCATCGTCGGCGCGACCTTCATGAAGTTGGGGCGTGCGCCGACGACGTGAACGATCTTCATTACCCCTCATGTCTCCTCGGTAGGCGCAGCCGCGAAGCGCGGAGCGTACCGCAATGCCGGCGTGGGCTAGGTTCCCCGCGTGCAGGGTTCTCTCGGCGCTGCGGTAGCTCTGGCGGTCGCGCTCGCGTTGCCCATCGCAGCGCCCGCCTCCGGGCCACTCGAAACGGCGATTTGGGATTCCGACAACGCTCCCGCCCGTGTCGCCGGAGCAGGAGCCACCACGACGTACATTCAGCTGCGCTGGAGTGAGGTTGCGCCGGCTACCCGCCCGCCCGGCTTCGTCGCCGACGACCCAGAGGACGCGGCGTACCGCTGGGAGGGGCTAGACGGGGCGATCAAGAGGGCGCGCGAGCACGGGCTGGCACCGCTCCTCTCGGTGTACGGGGCGCCGGCATGGGCGGAGCAGAAGGGCGATGGCCCGGCGGGGACCGTGCGACCGGATCCAACGCAGCTGGCGAGGTTCGCCAAGGCCGCCGCCGAGCGCTACAGCGGCCGTTTTGAAAGGCTCCCCCGCGTCCGCTACTGGCAGCTTTGGGCCGAGCAGAACCTCTTCTTCCACCTCAACCCCCAGCGCATCGGCAACCGCGCCTTCGCGCCCATCTGGTACCGCAAGATGCTCAACGCCTTCGCGCCGGCCATCAAGTCGGTGCACCGCGACAACCTGGTCATCACCGGCGGGCTCGCGCCGTTCACGTCCACCACCGGCGCCAAGCGGCTCTGGGGGCTCGGACCGCTCCATTTCATGCGCGTCATGCTCTGCATGTCCAAGCAGCTCAAGCCGACCTGCAAGACGAAATCGCAGTTCGACGTCTGGGCTCACCACCCCTACACGTCCGGGGGGCCCACGCACAGCGCCTACTTCCCCGACGACGTCTCGCTCGGCGACCTGCCCGAGATGCGCAGGCTGCTCGTCGCCGCGTACCGCGCCGGCCACATCAAGTCGCCGCGGCTGCCTCGCTTCTGGGTGACCGAGTTCAGCTGGGATACGAGCCCGCCCGACCCCAAGGGCGTGCCGCTCCAGCTTCACGCTCGCTGGGTCTCCGAGGCTCTCTACCGCATGTGGAGCGCCGGCGTCAGCCTCGTCACCTGGCTCCAGCTACGCGATACGCCGATGTCCGTCAGCTACGAGCAGAGCGGCCTCTACTTCAACGACTGGCGACCCAAGCCGGCGCTCCAGGCGTTCCGCTTTCCGTTCGTCGCCTTCAAGGAGCGGAGCGGCCGCATCCTCGTCTGGGGCCGCACGCCCTCGAGCAAGCCCGGGCGGGTCGTGATCGAGCAGACGATCGGCCGGCGCTGGCGGCGGCTCGCGACCATCCGAGCGGATCGCTACGGCATCTTCCAGCGGCGGCTCCGGGGCTACCCCACGGGCTACGTGCGTGCGCGCCTCGTGGCGACGGGCGAGAAGGCGCGCGCGTTCTCGCTGCGGGTGCCGCCCGATCGGTTCGTCAACCCGTTCGGGACGCGGCCGGACTAGCCGAGGGCGCGAGGGCGTCGCCGGCTTGACGCGCCCGCTCGAAGGCGATGACGTCGTCCAGCGTCTCCTCGAGGCTTCGCATCCGGCGCCACCCCGTGAGCGACTCGATCGCGCCCGTGTCCGGTCGCCGGCGACCGAGCTCCTCGAATCCGGCTCCGTACGCATCCTCGTAGGGCACGAACCGAATCTGCGAGGCCGACCCGACCCGCTCGATGACCTTCGCTGCAAGCTCGCTGATCGTAATCTGCTCGTCCGAGCCGACGTTGAAGGCGCGGCCGAACGAGCTCGTCGGCTCGACGAGACTCAGAATGCCCGCCACCGTGTCGGCAACGTGAATGAAGCACCGCGACTGGGTGCCGTCGCCGAAGACCGTGACGTCCTCGCCGCGGAGCGCCTGCTGCACGAATCTCGGCAGCACCATGCCGTACGCCGAGCTCTGTCGCGGCCCCACGGTGTTGAACAGCCTCACGACCGTCATCCGTGCCGCCCGGTCGACCCAGTAGCTGTTCGCCAGCGCCTCGCCGAACGCCTTGGCCGTCGCGTACGCCCAGCGCGACTTGAACGGCGAGCCGAGCAGCCGGTCGGCGTCCTCGCGGAGCGAATCGGCGCTGTTCTTGCCGTAGACCTCCGACGTCGAGATGAAGATCAGCCGGACTCCGTGCTCCGCCGCCGTGGAGATGACGGCGTCGTTTCCGCGCACGTTCGTCAGCAGCGTCTCCACGGGGCGCTGGACGATCATCTTGACGCCGACGGCGGAAGCGAGGTGGATGCAGACGTCGGCCCGTTCCATCAGGCTCGCGACGAGCGGGAGGTCCAGCATCGACCCTTCGACGAGGTCCAGCAGGGCTGATTCCGCGGCCCGCGCGAGATTGTCTCGCTGTCCTGTGCTGAAGTCGTCGAGGACGACGGCGTCATCGCCTCTGTCGACCAGCGCCTCGACAAGGTGGGAGCCGATGAAGCCTCCCCCGCCCGTGACCAGATACGTCAACTGACCCCTTCCATTGACATTGCCGACCGTTGTTCCCTTCCCGCAAAGAGCCGCGTATAACGCTCGGCGAGCACCGAGAAGGCGACGGTCGTCGAGAGGTTCGTGAGTGACAGCATCGAGAGAGGCGAGACGCGGTAGCGGCCGACGATCTCCGGCACGAACGCGCCCCGCTCTCCCCGCTCGGCGACGTCGCACCAGAGGTCGTAGTCCTCCCAGCCGTGCAGCCGCCGGTCGGTCGTGAAGCCGCCGCGGCTGCGCAGGAACGGCGTGCGGACGAGGGCGAATGCGTCGATGTAGTTACCGCCGCGGAGCCGCTCGGGCTGCCAGGGAAATTCGCTCGTCAACCCGAGCGGAGCGCCCGTTCCGAACCGCTCGAGCATGCCGTAGGCGAAGACTGCGTCGGGGTTGGCGTCGCAGGCGTCGACGAGCCGCTGGAGGCCGTGGGGCAGCAGCTCGTTGTCGGCGTCGAGCACCAGCGCGTAGTCGCCGCGGGCAAAGCCGAGGGCCGTGTTCCGCGCCTGCGGCAAGCCGCGGTTGACGGGGTGCGTGACGAGCATCGCGGGCACGTGCTCGTGGGCGGCGATCCACTCGGCGACCCGGCCGCCGCCGCCGTCGGTCGAGCCGTCGTCGACCACGATCAGCTCGAGCTCCGTGAACGTGCCGCCAAGGAGGGAGCCGAGCGCGCCGGCGATGTGCGCCTCCTGGTCGTAAAGGGCCGTCAGCACGGAGACTCGTGGCCCGGCGACCTTGAAGCCTGCGGACATCCGGCTCACCTCGACACCTGGGCGCGGCCCGACCTCGGCGCGTGTGAACCGACGCCGCAGGTCGCGAGCGTCCAGCGTGAGTTCCTTGACCGCAGCGCGGATGGCCGCCATGTCGGGATCGGCAGTGTCGGGAATCGGCTGGAACGGCGCCCGCCGGAACGGCGGCTCGGCCGGCGGCGGGGTCGGGTGCGTCTCAGCTGAGATCGGCCGCCGCCCGAGCTGCTCGGCGGTCTCAGCGAGGCCTTCGGCGGCGCTGCGCAGCGGCAGCTCGTCCCTCAGAAAGCCGCGCGCCTCGGAGGCCATCGCCTCGCGGCGCTCGGGCTGCTCCAGCAGCGCCACGGCCAGGAGCGCGAGCGTCTCGGCACGGCCGGTCACGAAGTGCACGCCCGGCGCGAGCGGCTCGACGTCCACCGATTCCTCGCTCACCACGGCACAGCCGTTCGAGATCGCCTCGACGAGCCGCAGCCACTCGAGGTAGCGCGGCTCGCCCTGGTGGACGTTCAGGAGCGTCCGGGAGCGGCCGAGCAGCGACCATTTCGCTTCCCCCGCGAGGAAGCTCTCGCTCGTCCGGTCGTTCGGGCCGGAGTTGTCCGACAGGATGAGCGCCGAGCGCCACCGGGACAGGCTGCGCGCGTATCCGGCGAGGAGCTCCACGCGCCTGGGGCTGTGCGAGCCGAGGAAGAGGACGTCCACGTCACGCGTGCCGCCCGGCTGCGATCGGTCCCAGGCCGCCGAGTAGCCGAGCTGAAGGTGGCGTGCTGCGACACCGCGGCGCTCGAGCTCGCGCACCGCAGTACGGCTGATGTCGAACACGGCCCCGGCCTGGGGGGCGAGAGCCACGTCGTCCTCGAAGAACGGGGTGCCGGGCTGCTCGGCGCAGACGAAGATCGTGCGGCGAAGTGCCCCCGGCCCGGGCCAGCGCTGGGGCTCGAGCTTGCGGTACTCGTGCGGCGGCAGGAGGATGTAGACGCGGTCGTCGCGCGGCTCGCCGAACCCCTCGTCGCACACCACTGTGGGCACCCCGAGCGCGTCGAGCTCGAAGCGCAGCGCCGCGACGAGGTCGGTGAAGAAGCGGTTCTGCCGCGGCGAGACGACGAAGGCGAGCTCGGCCACGGAGGGATCGTAGAGGCGGCAGGGCGGCGATACAGTGCCGCCGTGGACAGAGAGCTCGCGAGCTACGCAGAGGGGACCCCAGAGCGGTACGTCCCGGAAGCGATGCGCGGCGAGCTGGTCGAGGCCGAGCACCTGGCGCGCTACTGGTGGGCCGCCGGGCTCGTAGAGGACAAGCGCGTGCTGGACGCCGGCTGCGGACTCGGGTACGGCTCGGCGATCATGGCGGACGCCGGAGCGATCGACGTGGTCGGCGTCGACGTCGCCGAGGCGGTCGTCGAGGCGGCGCACGCGCACGTGCCCGACACGGTCCGGCTGCGCGTGGGCGACGTGCGCTCACTGCCGTTCGAGGACGACTCCTTCGACGCGGCGGTCTGCTTCGAGGTGCTCGAGCACCTCGACGACCCGGAACGCGCGATCGCGGAGCTGGCGCGGGTGCTCCGCCGCGCGGGCGTGCTCGCGGTGTCCTCGCCCAACCGGGCCGTCTACGTCCCCGGGAACCCCCACCACCGCCACGAGTTCCTCCCGGAGGAGCTGCGTGCGGTGCTCGGCGAGCGGTTCGCGCACGTGCACCTCTTCCGGCAGCACGACTGGATCGCGTCGGCGGTCGTCGACGACGAGACGTTCGAGAGCGAGGGTCCCGTCGCCGACCTGGCGGCGCGCACCGCCGTCGCCTCCGAGCCCGGAGAGGAGCTCTACACGATCGCCCTGGCGGGCGACCGGCCGCTCGAGGGGCCGCCGCCGCTGGCCGTCTTCACGCGCGCCTTCGAGGCGCGCCGCTGGATGGAGCTCTACGACGAGCAGCGCGCGGCCCTCGAGCAGCTAGAGCAGGAGCTCGTGAACGTCCAGACGCTCCTCGACGAGCGTGCCGAGGCGCTCGAGCGCCTGCGTGAAGCAGAGCAGCTCGTCGCCCGCATTCCCGAGCTCGAACGGGCGGTCGAGGAGCACCGTGAGCAGCTCGAGCTGGTCCACGGGACGCGTGTCTGGCGGGCCGGGGAGCGCTTCTGGCAGCTGCGCGCGCGCCTGCGCGGCCGCCCGCTCGAATAGGGCTACGCGGGCGAGACGGGGACGTCGACCGGCCGCTCCGGCGCAACCGCTTCGCGCAACGCACGCCGCTCGAGCTCGCCCAGACGGACGCGCAGCATGGCGTTCTCGCGCAGGAGCTCGAAGACCTGGCGAGCGCGCACGTTCAGCAGCCGGTACGCCTCGGTCGGCGTGGGTTCGGCGGAGAGCTCGCCGACCTCCGGCGAGACGCGGAACGGCATGGGGTAGAGGTCGCCGTACGTGACGTCGAGCAGCCCGTCGGCGACGTAGACGGACAGATCGTCCGGCGTCACGTGCCCCCAGCGCTCGCGGTAGAGGGCGGCGTTCGCCGCGAACTCGCCGGGCGATTCGGGGAGATCGCCGCGCGTCGCCGCCTCGAGGTGATAGAGCACGCTGTCCGGGCAGTAGTGGACCTCTCCGTGCTCGGCGAACCGCAGGCAGAGGTCGACATCCTCGAATCCGTTCACGAACGCGGTATCGAAGCCGCCGACGGCCTCGAACGAGTCGCGCCGGACGAGCATGCACGCGGCCGTCACGGCGTGGAAGCGGCGTGGAACGCTCACCAGCGGGTGGTCGCCTGAGAAGCCGCGGTACACGTGTCGTGGCAGGCCGTCGTGGCAGATCACGATGCCCGCGTGCTGAACCGTGTCGTTCGTGTAGAGCAGCTTTGCGCCCACGGCGACCGCGTGCGGGACACGCTCGGCGAACTCCACGAGCGCATGGAGCCATCCCGGTGTGCTCATCGTGTCGTTGTTCAGGAAGATGACGTACTCGCCGTCTGCGGCCGCGGCGCCCTCGTTCGACGCGGCGGCGAACCCGCGCGGCCGCGCATGGCCCACGACGGTCACTCGATCGGCGTAGCGCTCCAGCAGGCGGCGCGCCTCGCCTTCCGATCCGTCGTCGACCACGACGACCTCGACACCGTCTTCATCGCCGTACTCGGCGAGGAACCTGTCGAGCGAGCCTGCGGTCAGCGAGGGGCGGTCGCGGACGGGCATGACCACGGACACGCTGCTCACGACGGTCTCCTGCGCAGGCGGTCACGGGCGCGCCAGTAGCGCTCGCCTAGCCTCCAGACCCGCGTCGCACGCATCCACGAGATCGTCTCATTCGCCTCGCGGAGCGCCGCACTAGTCCGCTCGAGCTCGCGGCTAACGGCGGCGAGCTTGCGAGACTCTTCCCGCAGCGCCTCGAGCTCCTGGTCTCGATAACGGAGCTCCTCGTACCACGCGGTGAAGGCGCCGTCGCGCTCGAGGAGCTGCTCGTGCGCAACGAGCAGCTCGCGCTCGAGCTCGACTCCGCGGTCGGCGACGTCGTCAGTCACGGTAGGAGAATGTCACCTGGGCGCCGAGTTGGCGCGTATCCTCGGCACCGAATTCGGAGGGCGAGAACGTCGGCTCGATGTCCACGTCGACGCGGAACGGCGGCCGCGGCGCCGACAGCGTCAGCACCTGTCGCCGGCGGGTGTGGAGCACGACGGTGCGACTTGCCGTCTGGCGCACGATCTGAGGCACGCCGGCCACGAGGCCGAGGGTGCCGACGCGCACGGTGGCGCGGCCGGGCACGTCAGGCCCGCCCCACGCCTCGCGTGAGAGCACCACGCGGACGCGTTCAGCCCGGCCCGCGTAGCGCGTCCACGCAGCGTGCGTGCCCATCCAGCCGTCCGCGTACACGCCCTCCACGGCCCCCGCGAGGCGTAGCGGCCCCCGGACGCGGTAGAGGGTCATGAGCGGCCGTCGCTCGACGGGTGTGCCGGCGAGCTCCAGGCCGCGGGCCGCGACCGCCCAGCGAGTCGCTTCGACGCCCGAGATGCGACCGGTTGCCGGGTCGGCGGAGGCTGCCTGCTCGGGAAGCGGATCCCGCGTCGCGGGGCCGAGACGGATGACGGAGCCGAAGCTGCGGTTCCAGAACTCGCTCTGCCACACGATCATCGCGTCGAAGGCGGGATCCCTGGCGGCGTCGTAGAGGAAGGGCACCTCAGCGCCGGAGGCCACCCGGTCGTCGAGCCAGTCGAGATTGGTCGCGCCTGCGTATGCCTCCAGCGAGCGGGAGTAGTCCCGGACCGCCCCGTAGACCGGGTAGGAGCTCAGGGCGAGGAAGGCGGCGACGCCGAGCGGGAGCAGTGGGGCCAGGCGCCGCGGCAGCAAGAGGAAAGCCGCGGCGGCGACCCCCGCACCAAGCCAGAGCAGCAACTGCGCGGTGCCGGCGCCGCCGTCCAGAAGCTGCACCGCGCGCCAGATGGGAATCAGCCCGAACGTGTCGGAGAGGATTTGGATGCCGAGCAGGCCTTCGAGGTCGACTTTGAGCAGCAAGAGGACCGGGATCAGAGCCGCCGGCACGGCCAGGAGCGGGGGGCGCGGCAGCCCGCGCGCGAGCCAGACGACGAGCGCGACGAAGCAGAGCGGCGCCAGCGGGAACATGTAGCGCTCCTCGATCCTGAGCGAGAAGCGCGAGGCGAAGAGCGCGACCTGGACGACCACGAGCGCGACCGAGGCCGTGGCGACCGCCAGAAACGCGCGCTCAGCGGGGGTCGTCGTGCGGGGGTCGGAGACCGCCAGACCGAGCAGCAGAAGCAGCGCGCAGGCGGGCACCACGCCGACCGAGAAGCCGAGCTCGGCGAAGTGCAGCACGACCCAGTGCAGGCCGTCGCCCAGGGAGTAGTTCGCATCGGTCACGGTCTGGTACGAGCCGAGGGCGGATGCGAGCGACTGGCCTCGCGAGACCTTGTAGGCCGTGTAGGCGAAGGCGCCGACGGCGAGCGCGGCGAATGTCGGCCAGAAGGGCCGGAGCCCGAGCCAGGCGCGGCGACTCCGCGGCTCGTCCGAGGACGCGCGGAGGTCGAGCAGGAGCTTCAGCGCGATCGCCGCGGGCAGAATCGCCAGCAGCACGAGTCCCTGGACGCGAATCGTCACGCCCACCAGGGCAGCCGCGACGGCGAGCGCCTGGCGACCGGCGGTCGGACGTTCGAGCGCGGCTGCCGTCGCGTAGCCCGCCGCCACGAACAGCGGGAAGAACGCGTTCTCGCTCATCAGCACGCCGGTGTAGAGAAAGGACGGCATCAGCAGGACGAGCACGGCGGCCACGAGCGCCCAGGCCGGCGAAACGAGCCGCCGCGCCCACAGGTACGTCGGGACTACGGTCGCGGTCATCAGCAGCACGTTGATCGTCTTGGCCGCCCCGTACGCGGTCGAGACCGGGTCGGCGAGCCACGCGGGCGCGATCAGGATCGGATAGAGCACGCTCGGGATCGCGGGCGACCTCTCGCGGACGAGGAAGACGCCCCCCTCCGCGAAGCTCTTGGCGAACTCCGAGTAGACGATCTCGTCGACGAGGATCCAGGGCGTCGGGATCTGCAGCGCCACCCAGATGCGGAAGGCGACCGCGAGCAGCAATGCGCCGCCGGCGACCAGAGCCATGCCGGCTACACGGGGTTCCGGACGGGCGACCACTGCGGCGCGCTCAGTCGCCACGCCGGAGCAGCTCCCGCGCGGTCGCGCCGATGTCGCGCACAGCCGGCGAATCCGGTGGCATGCCGACCTCGGCTCCGGCTACGGCGATCTGCCTGAGCACGCCGCTTTCGACCTGCGGCAGCCCCGCTGCCTCCTCGCACGCGGCCGCGTACGCCTCGGCAACGGTGTCGACGTCGTGCTCGCTGCGCATCAGCTCACGCGCAGCCCGGCCGAGCCGGGCGCGCTCGGCAGGGTCGCCGGCGAGGCGGAGCAGCGCCGCGACCAGCGCGTCAACTTCGCCGTCTCCCACCGGGATCTTGGCGACCGCGTCGTCGGGCAGCTCTGCGAACCAGCCCACGTCCGAAACGACGAGCGGGCGTCCCGCGGCGAGCGCGCGGATCGCGATCCCGGACGTCTCGCCCATCGTCGGCCAGCGCAAGCTGACGCACACGTCGGACGCGGCCAGCAGCGACCAGAGCTCCTCCTCCTCGACGTAGCCCAGCACCGAGACGGCGGCCGCCACCCCGAAGCGCTCGAGCTCGCGGTCGAGCCCGACGCCGGAAACGCCGCCGGCCACCACGAGCTGAGCCTCGGGAAAGCCGGCGCGCAGGCGCGCGAAGGCCTCGAAGAGCTGAGGCACCCGCTTGGACGGGGTGAGGTTGCCGAGGCAGCCGATCACGGGACGGCCGGGGCGGGGCAGGGCAGCCGGAGGAATCTCGGGCACCGGCCACGCCGGGTGCGGGATGCGAAAGATTCGCCCGCCGTAGCCCGCCTCACGCGCCCGCTCCTCCACGTAGCAGGAGTGGACGATGAGGGCATCTGCGTACGCGAGCGCCTCCCGCGCGAGAGGGAAGTCCTGAGGCCGGCGCTCCCAGAGCGGCGGCACGAGCCCGTCGATGACGCCGTGGGCGAGCAGCCGCCCGACCACGCCGGCCTCACGTTGCATCGCGTCGAGATAGCCGGGACCGTCGCCGCGGGCCAGCGTCACACCGGCGACGAGGTGGTGGAGAACGAAGTCGTGGAGCACGACGAGCCCAGGCCGCGCCCACAGCGCTTCGAGAATCCAGCCATGGGCCTTCGGGCTGTTGCCCACGTGGTACAGGGCAAGGTCGAACGACGGGCGGCGCCGGAGTCGCCACGACGGCTCCACCACGACGACCTCGATGTGGCGCTCGAGCGCGGGCAGAAGCAGCGCGCTGTAGTCCGCGACCCCCGTCCGCTCGGGCGGCAGCGGCGAGTGATAGCCAACCCTCACGACGCGAGTAGCCGGTCGACCACGCGGTTCCAGGTGAGCTGCTCCGCGAGCCCCTTCCCGCGCCGGCCCCAGGCACGAGCCTCGTCGTGGTGGCCGGCGAGCCACGTCATTGCCTCGCCGACCGCCCGCGGGGTCGGCTCGCAGACGAAGCCAGTCTCGCGATCGGTGACGACCTCAAGCGGGCCGCCGGCGTCGCGCGTCGTCACCACCGGCTTCTCCGAGAGGAAAGCCTCGTACGGGACGAGGCCGAAATCCTCGTCCACGGGCGCGTAGTAGACCGCGAGACAGGTTGCGTAAAGCTGCGCCAGCGCCTCCGCAGACACACGGCCTTCAAAGCTGACGCGCCCATCGAGGCCGAGCCGCTGCGCGAGCCGCTCGAGCCGGGGCCGCTCCGGACCGTCGCCCACGACCACCACGCGGACCTGCTCCGCCGTCGCCGCGGCCTCGAGCAGCAGTTCCACCCGCTTGGCCGCGTCGAGGCGGCCGACGGACAGTAGGAAGTCGCCATAGGACTCGCAGCGGTACGGCAACAACTGGGGCGGCGGCAGCAGCACCTCGGCCTCGAGGCCGGTCGAGGCTCGCAGCCGGTTCGCTACGTTTTGCGAGATTGCGAATAGGCGGCGTGCCTCGCCGAGCGTTCGGGTGTCGAGCTTGTGCACCGCGCGCCGCGTGGCCCGATCGACTGGGTCAGGACCGAACTGGCCGAGATCCGTCCCGTCGAGCTCGTATGCCTGGCGGAACTGGTGAATGAGCCACACCACCTTATTCGGGTGCTTGATCGCGTACGACGGGAACTTGGTCGCGATGACGAGGTCGACGGGGCGCCCGTTCGCCTCCTCGAGGTCAAGCAGCCGCCAGACAAGTGCCTCAGTGAGTACGCGCTCGTTCGGGTACCACTTGAACGGTACCGTGACGAGCTCGGCCTCGTGACCGCGCTCGTCGAGCTCCTGCACGAGCTGCGCGGAGAGAATCTCGGCACCGCCGGTCACGAACGGGACCTGTGGCAGGCACACGGCAATGTTCATCGGAGGGCGACTACGGCGTAGTCCTGGGGCCCGAATATCACCTCGTTCAGGCGGAGCACGTTCGCGTCGAGCGCCTCCTGCGCCCCGGCGAGCGCGGGCTCGCGCGGCAACTCGACCGGCCGCATGCGCTCCTCGGCTGCAGGCTCGTTGAGATAGCGGAGCTCGAGATCGTGGAAACCCGCCTCGCGGACGAGGAAGGCGAGCGTCTCGGGCACGAGCGGCTGCGCGTGCGTGAGGTCCGCAAAGTAGTGCTTGAGGGCAACCAGCGAGACAGGGTTCGGCGTTTCGAGCACGAGCCGTCCGCCCGGTCGCACCTTCGCGGCCGCTAGCGCCAGGAAGGCGACCAGCGTATGCGGCTCAAGGTGCTCGACGAAGTGCGCCGCGAAGAGACCGCCGAGCTCCCCGTCGCTGAGCTTCTTCAGGTACGCGAGCGCGTCCTCGTGGTCGACCTCGAGTCCATCGCCGCGGCAAAACGCGACCATGTCCGCGTCGGAGTCGACGCCGCGCGCGTCCACACCGGCCTCACGCAGCAGGGCGAGGAACTCGCCGCGACCGCAGCCGACGTCGAGCACGGGCCGCCGCTCGCGAAAGTCTTCCACGTACTGCCTCTGCCGGCGCCGAATCTCGTCGCGGTCGGCGCGCATACGGGTCTCGAAGGCGAAGTAGTCGAAGGCGGCTTCGGTGGGCGCGGAGGGCGCGGCCTCCGAAGGGGCAGTACGAGGTGCCGGCGCCGCCGGGCGCCGCTCGACGCGCAGCAGCCTGTCCTCCAGGCCCGTGGCACTTCGCTCAGCGTCGTCCATGCGGCCGGCGAGTGCGGCGTTCGCCGCGTCGAGGCGGTCTGAGACGCGCTCTAAGATGCGCTCTGCGCTGTCGATCCGCGTCGCGAGCGCCGCGCTCGTCGCGTCGACGCGCTCCGAAAGCGCATTCTGCTCGTGCCGCAGCGCGTCCGTACCCGCAGCCGTCCACGTCGCAACGTCGTCAATGAGCTGCAGCACCGCGCCGTTGAAGGCCCGCTGCTCAGCCGCGATCGGCTCGACGTACCAGCGGACAAGCTTGCGGATCAGAATCTTCACCGGGGCGATCACGGCCATGCGCGCCCGCCCGAGAACGCCGCTGCGGCGGAAAAAAGGCCGGTCACCGCTGACCGGCGCGAGCCGGCCCGCCTCGACCCGCGCCCGCTCCCAGCTGGGCGCGGCAATGCTGCCGCCATTCTGCGTCTCCTCGACCTCCGCCCGCAGGCGATCGAGCAACGCCGCGATCTCGGCGTCGTCGACGGGCAGCGGCTCCATGACGGAATCCTAGGTTTCGCGGCGGGGAGCAGCCGGGTGATGGCTCGCCAGCTCGTGCTCGAGCAAAGCAAGCCGCTGCGCCAGGATGCGGTTCTGGTCGGCCAGCTTCGAGATAACCGTCGAGTAGTGCAGCAGCACGACGAGGATGAACATCGCCGCCAGCACGAAGAGAGCCGAGGGCGGGTAGGCGATTCCCACCAGCTCTGCCAGCTGAGAGAGCGCACCGCGCCAAAGCGCGAGCACGAGGATGACGACGCCCGTGGCAATCCAGAGCAGGGCGTAGCGCTCCTGGAGGCGGCGCCGGCGGATCAGCTCGAAGATGACGAGCAGGAGCAGCAGCGCGGCGGCAGCCGCGACGAGCGAGACGCGAAGAGGGGTCACGGTTCCTCCCGGGGGTAGCGGCGGAAGAGCCCGACGAAGAGCGCGACGAGCACCTTGCCCATGTAGACGAACGAGTAGACGCCCCCGATCGATGAGCGGCCTTCCGCCCGCGCGCGCATGCTCACGGGCACCTCGACGATGCGCAGCCGGTGGCGGTGTACCAGCACCGTGCCCTCGGCCTCGGGGTAGTCGTGCGGATAGTCACCCGCGAACAACTCGAGCGTGCGGCGGTTGACCGCGCGAAAGCCCGAGGTCGGATCGGTGACACGCTGGCGCACGATTAAGGAGACGATGCGGGCCAAGATGCGGATGCCGATCCGGCGCGCCAGCGACGAGCGGTAGCCGTCCCCGCCGGCGAATCGGGTGCCCACCACCATGTCGGCTTCGCCGACCAGGATCGGCGCAAGGAGCCTGGGGATCTCCCGCGGGTCGTGCTGGCCGTCGCCGTCTACCTGGACGGCGATGTCGAAGCCGTGGTCCCGCGCGAACTGATGCCCGGTCTGCACAGCGCCGCCGATGCCGACGTTGAACGGCAAGCGCACGACGTGAGCGCCCGCCTCGCTCGCAACGTGCGCGGTCGCGTCGTGCGATCCGTCATCGATGACGACCACGTCCAGCCCCGGATCAGCCTCGCGGAGCTCCGCCACCACCCGCGAGACCGAATGCGCCTCGTTGAAGGCGGGCACGATCGCGATCTTGCGCGGCGTAGAAGCGGGCGTCGTGACCGAAGCTTGTGCGGCCCGTAGCGTGGGCTCGTCGATACCAATGCTCTTGCGCACATTCATCGGACGTGCCGATGATAGGAGAGGTCGTGACTGCGCCGACCAACATTCCCGTCGCGGGGCGACGAGGTGTGCGGTACTTCTCTGTCCTGCTCGGCGACGGAAGCTCGTGTAGTCTCGCGCCGCGATGGCGGCAACGCGAGCCGACGGCGGCCCCTCGGCCGACGCCGCAACGATCGCCGTCGTCATCGTCAACTGGAACGGCGGTGAGCTACTCGCCCGCGCCCTCGCCGCGGTGGACGGGCAGACGCTCCGGCCGCAGCGCGTGATCGTGGTCGATAACGCGAGCACGGACGGCTCCGCGGACGATCTCGAGTCGCACTACCCGGGAGCCCAGGTCGTGCGTCTCAACGAGAACGCCGGGTTTGCGCGAGCCAACAACGTCGGCGCCGCCACAGCCGCAGATTGCGACTGGCTCGCGCTGCTCAATCCGGACGCCTTCCCGGAGCCGGACTGGCTCGAACGCCTCTCGGCCGCTGCACTCGAGCACCCGGACTACTCCGCGTTCGGCAGTTGCCTGCTGCTCGCCGACGACCCGCTCCGCTACGACGGCACCGGCGACGTCTACCACGTCAGCGGTCTTGCGTTCCGGCGCGATCATGGTCGGATGATCGCACGCGTTCGGCGACCGACTGCCGAGGTATTCGCACCCTCCGGAGCCGCCGCGATGTTCCGAGCGGACGCGTTCCGCGCCGCGGGCGGTTTCGACGAGACGTACTTCGCATACCTGGAAGACGTCGATCTCGCCTTCCGGCTGCGCCTCGCCGGCGAGCGCTGCCTGTTCGTCGCCGACGCGGTCGTCCACCACGTCGGGTCGGCGATCGCGGGGCGCACGAGCGACTTCACGATCTTTCACTCGCAGCGCAACCTAATCTGGACGTACGCGAAGAACATGCCGTCGCCGTTCGTCTGGCTCTACCTGCCGCAACACCTGCTCGTGAACGCCGCAGCCGTGCTCGGCTACGCGCTCAGGGGGCAGGGCCGTGTCGTCTTGCGGTCAAAGCGAGCAGCGCTCCGATCTCTAGGCTCGGTACTTCGTGAACGAAGGCAGCTCCAGGCGGATCGCGTTGTCGGGGCGGGCGAACTCCGCCGGTTGATGGGCAAGGGCCTCGAGGCGTACGTCGCACCCCTCCGCCGCGCGTGGGAGACCTGGCATTGAATCTGCAAACCGAACGGCGGTGGGCCGCGCGCGTGGGCGAGCGGTGAACGCGGACGACCAGCAGAGTCGTCCTGCGCTCGCCCGGCGGGTGGCGTGGAACACTGCTGCCCAGACTGCCGCACGTATAACCACGCTCGGTTTCGCGTTCCTGGCGACGGTGCTCTTGACGCGGCACCTCGGCGTCGACGGCTACGGCGACTACACGGCGGTGCTCGTCTACGTCACGCTCTTCGTCGTTTTCTTCGACCTCGGCACGTACACGGTGCTCGTGCGCGAACTGTCACAGGGCCTGGGCTCGCCGAGCGAGCTCGTCGGGAAGGCGCTTGGCCTGCGCTTCTTGCTCGCACTCGTCGTGGCCGGCGTCGCCGCCGGGCTCGCCCCGCTCCTCTACGGCAGCGCCGGCGACGAGCGGCTGCGGGCCGGAATCTTCATCGGCCTGTTCTTCATCGTCTTCAGCGCGGTCGGGACGACCTTTGCCGCCCCGTTCCAGGCGCGCCTCCGCATGGATCGTCCCGCCGCCAGCGAAGTGATCTCGCAGGCGTTCCTGGTGGGGACGATCGTGCTGCTAGTCGCCGCGGACGCGTCCTTCGAGTCGATCATCGTCGCCTTCGTGGCGGCGGCCGCCGTCAACGCAGCCGTGCTACTCGCCTTTCTGCTTCGCGAGGGCGGCATTCGCCTCCAGGTCGACTGGCCGTTCTGGCGGCGATTGCTCGTGACGTCGCTGCCCCTCGGACTCGCACTCGTGCTGAACACAATCTACTTCCGCATCGACGCGCTGCTCCTGTCGCTGCTCAAAGAGTCCGAGGAGGTCGGCATCTACGGGCTCGCGTACCGCTTCCTGGAGATGGCGACACCGTTTGGCTATTTCTTCGTCGCGTCGGTCTTCCCGCCGCTGTCGGCGGCGGCGGCGGCTGGAGACGCGTCTCTCGTTCGCGATCTCACGCAGCGGTCGTTTGACGTGCTGGCCGTTGCCGCGATCGCGCTGGTGGCCGCCGTGACGGCGCGGGCAGGCGATATCGCCGAGCTCGTGGGCGGGAGCGAGTTCGTCGACGCCGGAACGCCGCTCACCATCGTTATCGTCGGCGCCGGCCTGGCGTTCGTCACAACCTACTTCGCCTACCTGCTCGTCGCGATCAACCGGCAGCGCGCCATCCTGACACTCAGTGCGGCGACGCTTGCGTTCAACGTCGCTCTCAACCTCGTGCTCATCCCACCCTACGGCTACGTCGCGGCCGCGGCGGTCGCGACGACCTCCGAGGCGCTGCTGCTGGCCGGCTCGCTGGTGCTCGCGTACCGCCACGCCGGGTTCGTTGCGTCGATGAGGGTGCCGTTGCGCGCTCTCGCTGCCGGCGCGGTTATGTTCGTTGCAGCGCTGCTCCTGCCAATCCACGTCGTGCCAGCGATCCTCGTCGCATTCGGCCTCTACCTGGTCGGGCTTTACGTCCTGCGTGTGCACGACGCGCTCGACCTCGCGGCCGTCGTGGCCGCCCTGCGACGGTGAGCGTCCGCCGCGTCCTGCTCGTCTCGGGCGAGCCGGTCGGCAGTCGGATGGCCGGGGTGGGCATCCGCTACTACCACCTGGCGCGAGAGCTCGCCAAGAGCTTCCAGGTGACGCTGCTGGCGCCGAGCGCTGATATCGCGGAGGCGGACGGGGCTCGGATCGTCACAGGGCGGGCGAGCTTCGCCACGGTCAAGGAGCTCGCCGCCCGCCACGACGCTGTGGTCGCGCAGCACTTCGGCGTGCGCACGATGCGCCATCTCGCTCGTGCGCCGCTCCGGGTCATCTACGACCTGTACGTCCCGTTCGTCAGCGAGAACCTCGCCTACCACGCCGCTCAGGGGCAATCGCCGTTTCACCGGCTCTCGTACCGTGCATCCGACCTCCTCCAGTCGATCGCCCTCGCCACCGGCGACGCCTTCATCTGCGCGAGCGAGCGGCAGCGCGACCTCTGGCTCGGGCGTGCGACGCTCCTAGAGCGGGTTGACGTGGAGCACTCCCGACGAGACCCGTCCCTTCGCAGCCTCGTCGAGGTCGTGCCGGTCGGGCTCGATGAGCGCACACCTCGTCAGACACGCCGCGTTCTGAAAGGCGTTGTGCCCGGTATCGCTGAACGTGATCGTGTGCTGCTTTGGAGCGGCGGCGTCTGGAACTGGTTTGATCCGCTCACCCTCATCCGTGCCGTCGAACAGCTCGCCCGCCGGCGCGACGACGTCAAGCTCTACTTCCTCGGCCTGCGCCACCCGAGCCCGCTCGTGGCCGAGATGGAGATGGCGCAGCGGGCCGTGGCTCTTGCTCGGGAATTGCAACTCGAGGGCCGTTTCGTGTTCTTCAACTTCGATTGGGTGCCCTATGAGGAGCGCGCCAACTTCTTGCTCGAGGCCGACATCGGCGTTTCCGCGCACTTCGATTCGCTCGAGACACGCTTCGCGTTCCGCACGCGGCTTCTAGACCATTTCTGGGCGCGGTTACCTTCGGTTGTCACTCGCGGTGACGCGCTTGCAGAGGTCGTCGAGCGGCACACGCTGGGCCGCACGACGGGGTTCGAAGACGTCGATTCGTGGGTGACTGCGATCGAGTCGCTGCTGGACGACGACGACGAGTACGGGCGGGTAAAGGCGAACATCGAGCCGATACGCGCAGCCTTCGCTTGGAGCAACGTCGCCGAGCCGCTCGTTCGCTTGCTCGCGGCCGACTCGCCTTCGTACGCGGGATCGCGCGCCGCGGCGGCGCTCATGCGCCGCTACATGCGAATCCAGGCACAGGTCGCGGTGCAGAACCCCAGCCTGGTCCTCCACCACCTACGCGCGCGATGAAGGGTGAACGCTGCACGGTCATCATTCCAAACATCGACGGGGAGCGCTACCTGCACGGCTGCCTCGAGGCGCTTCGGGTTCAATCCATGTCGGACTACTGCGTGATTCTCGTCGACAACGGCTCGACGGACGGCTCGCTCGCGCTCGTTCGTGAGGAGTTTCCCGAGGTGCGCGTCATCGAGCTGGGCGAGAACATGGGGTTCGCGAAAGCGATCAATCACGGCATCGAGGCGGCCGGCGGCGAGTTCGTGGTGCTGCTCAACAACGACACGCGGGTCGCGTCGGACTGGCTCGAGGAGCTGCTCGCCTGCCTCGAACGCCGGCCGGCGGCGGCGGCGGCCGGGTCGAAGACTCTGCTGATGTGTGACGAAAGTCGCGTCGACGGCGCCGGCGACGTGATGGACTGGACCTTCCTGCCGCATCCACGCGGACACGGAGAACGCGACGGCGAGCACTTCGACGAGGAGCTTCAGACATTCAGCGCAGCCGGCGCCGCGTGCGCCTGGCGAGCAGCGGCGCTCCGCGACATCGGCCTCTTCGACGAGGACTTCTTCAGCTACTACGAGGACGTCGACCTCGCCTTTCGCGCGAGGCTGCTCGGCTACGAGTGCTGGTACGCACCGAAATCGGTAGCGCTGCACGCCCGCGGCGCGTGGTCGGCCGGACGCAGCGAATTCACGTTCTTCCACCCGGTCAAGAACCGCTGGTTCATGATCCTGAAGAACACGCCGGCGCCGCTCTTCGCGCGGCACCTTCACCGGATCGCGTTCGGCGAGGCCTACTGGTGGCGCCAGGCGCTGCGGGAGAGGAAGGTGCGCGTCGTGCTACGCGCGTACGCGGCGGTCGCGCGAGCCCTCCCGCGCGTGGTGAGGAAGCGGCGCGAGGTGCAGGCGCGCCGTCGCACCTCCGTGCGTGAGGTCGACCGTGCGCTGCGACCCGCAACCGCCGGAGTTATTCACAGCGCTCGCCGGACAAGCGACCAGTAGAGGCTCAGAAGGGGGTTTGCGATCCGTGCGAGCGCGGGGACGTCGATCATCCCCGGGTCGACGACGGGCGTGAGGTGGCGAGCCAGCTCACGGTCCGGCACGCGCCGCAGCGCCTGCGTCGCGCGCCGCCGCCGCCGGATAGAGCCGACGTTGCGCGCGCACCAGCGCCAGCCGGCGGTCTTCTCGCGCAGCCACCCCTCCCGCGCGGCGAGTGCGACCATGCCGAGCTCGGTGGTGACGAGGACTGGCGAGACAAGCAGCAGCAAGCGACCCGAGAAGGCGGACAGGAGGAAGATGAGGCGGTTGCGCTCGAGCAAGTAGCGCTTCTGCGGGTTGCGCGCGAACTCGTAATCGTGCAGCACGTCCGCGCGCGGAGTCAGCACAATCCGCAAGCCGCGTAGGCGCACCCGCCAGGAGAGCTCGAGATCCTCGTCATAAAGGAACAGCTCCTCAGCGAAGCCGCCCAGCTCTCTGAAGAGCGCTGCTCGAATCGCCATGGCGGCGCCGCTGGCGTATGGCACGTCGCGCAGCTCGGTCAGCCTATCGGCCGGCTCACCGAAGTGACCGGCCCACGCCAGCCCCGAGATGTGCACGATGTTTCCACCGGAATTCAGCAGCTCCGGCCGATCGAGAAGCCTCACT
>JBHEMZ010000059.1:0-24688 GCA_046262315.1 Gaiellaceae bacterium | reverse complement strand
GCCTTGCAGAGCGTGTCGAGATCCCATTCCTCGGCGTACTCACCTTCGGTGAACTGCGGCACTGTGCGCTCGATCACCTCGTCGATCCAGTTGCCCACGTCGTCGGAGAGGTCCTCGCCCTCGAGGACGCGGCGGCGCTGCTCGTAGATGACCATGCGCTGCACGTTCATCACGTCGTCGTACTTGAGGACGTTCTTGCGCGCAACGAAGTTCTGCTCCTCGACCTTCTTCTGGGCGCCTTCGATCTGGTTCGAGAGGATCTTTGCCTCCATTGGCTGATCCTCGGGGAGCTTGAAGCGATCCATGATGTTGAAGATCCGGTCGCCCGCGAACAGGCGGACGAGGTCGTCCTGCCCGGAGAGGTAGAAGCGGGACTCCCCGGGATCACCCTGGCGGCCGGAGCGGCCGCGCAGCTGGTTGTCGATCCGGCGGGCCTCGTGCCGCTCCGTCGCCAGCACGTAGAGGCCGCCGAGCTCGCGGACGCCCTCGGCGAGCTTGATGTCGACGCCCCGGCCGGCCATGTTGGTGGCGATCGTCACCGCTCCGAGCTCGCCCGCGTCCTGAATGATCTGCGCCTCCCGCTCGTGCTGCTTCGCGTTGAGGACGTTGTGCTTGATCCCGGCGCGCGTCAGCAGCTGCGCGAGGTGCTCCGACGTCTCGACCGCGATCGTGCCGACGAGCACCGGCTGGCCCTTCTCGTGCCGCGCCTTGATGTCGTTGAGGACGGCGGCAAACTTCGCCTCCTTGGTCTTGAAGATGAAGTCGTTCTCGTCCGCCCGGATGACGGGCACGTTCGTCGGGATCTCGACGACGTGCATGCCGTAGATCTCCACGAACTCCTTCTCCTCGGTCTTGGCCGTGCCCGTCATGCCGGCGAGCTTGTCGTAGAGGCGGAAGTAGTTCTGCAGCGTGATCGTGGCCAGCGTGACGTGCTCCTCCTGGATCTGCACGCCCTCCTTCGCCTCCACCGCCTGGTGCAGCCCCTCCGACCAGCGGCGCCCTTCCATGATCCGACCCGTGAACTCGTCGACGATCTTCACCTCGCCGTCCTGGACCACGTAGTCGACGTCGCGGTGGTAGAGCGACTGTGCCTTCAGCGCCTGGATCAGGTGGTTGACGAGCTGCGCGTTGCGAGGGTCGTAGAGGTTGTCGACCTTGAGCGCCTGCTCGACCTTCTCGATCGCGCCGTGGCTCGGGGAGACGGTCTTACGCTTCTCGTCGAACTCGTAGTCGGCGCCCGATTCCTCTCCCTTGGGCACGTCCGCCCCGGGTACGCCCTCGAGCTGACGCACGATCCGCGCGAAGTCGTAGTAGATCTGAGCCGCCACCTCGGGTTCCCCCGAGATGATCAGCGGCGTTCGCGCCTCGTCGATCAGGATCGAGTCGACCTCGTCCACGATCGCGTAGGAATGGCTGCGCTGGACGAGGCCCTCCTTCGAGACGGCCATGTTGTCCCGCAGGTAGTCGAAGCCGAACTCCGAGTTCGTACCGTAGGTGATGTCCGCCCCGTAGGCGACGCGCCGCTCGGCGAAGGGCATCAGGTTCTGGATGTAGCCCGCTCGCACGCCGAGCTGCTCGTACACCGGGCCCATCCACTCGGCGTCGCGCTTCACGAGGTAGTCGTTCACGGTGACGAGGTGGACGCCCGTGCCGGGTAGCGCGTTCAGGTAGAGCGGCATGGTGGAGACGAGCGTCTTGCCCTCGCCGGTCTTCATCTCGGCGATGTCGCCCTCGTGGAGGGCGATCGCGCCCATCGCCTGCACGTCGAAGTGGCGCTGGCCGAGCGCGCGCTTCGCTGCTTCGCGCACGGCCGCGTACGCCTCGAAGAGGAGGTCCTCGAGCGCTTCGCCGTTCTGGAGCCGCTGTCGGAACTCGGCCGTCTTGCCCTTCAGCTCGGCCTCCGAGAGCCGCTCGAAGTCGGGCTCGAGCGAGGCGATGTAAGCGGCCTGATCAGCCAGTCGCCGGAGGCGGCGGCCCTCGCCGAGGCGAAAAACCTTCTCCATGGCGCCGAGTTGTGGCATCCGATCAAGGGTATCGGTTACAGGGGAGCCAGCTTGACCTCCCAGAGGGCCTCGTCCAGGCGCGTCGCGGCAAGCGAGTACGAGGCGAAACGCCCCTCGGCTTGCCGCTCGAGCGAGCGGAACGAGCCGAACGAGCGCTCGCCGTCGACCAGTACCTCCCGGTGGCCGTCGTGCACGGTGAGGGTGATCTCGTCGCCCGGCACCTCTTCGTCCACCTGCACGACCTTGATCGAGCGGGCGCCGATCGCCCAGGTCCCGGCCCCACGGCGTACAGCCTCTGCACGGTAGGGAGGCGCGAGCGCCCGGTCGACGGCGTCGGCGAGGACGGACACGTCGTCCCGCTCGTCCGCCTCCTCGACGACGAGCGAGCCGTCCGGAAGCGCGACGAACGCGACCCCGTCGCCGTGCAGGCCAGGCGCCTCCGCCGTCACGACCGCATCCCACTCGCGCAGACGCGCCACGCCGTGAATCCCGACCTCGCCCCAGTGCGGGCCGGGATGCTCCGGCGGCGGGCCCAGTCCGCCTTCGCGCGCGAGACGCTCGTGTAGCGGCTCCCGTCGCCTGAAGACCATGGGCCCTCTCGGTTAGACCTGGGGCTCGATGAGCCCGTAGCCTCGGTCTTTGCGGCGGTAGACGACGTTGACGTCGCCGGACTCGGCGTTCGTGAAGACAAAGAAGTCGTGGCCGACGAGCTCGAGCTGGAGCACGGCCTCCTCCGGAGTCATCGGCTTCAGCGCGAACTGCTTCGTCCGCACGATGGGCGGCTCGCCTTCGCTCTGCGCCTCCGGCTCGGTGGGCTGGCCGTTGACGCGCTGCGGGCGACGGCGCCGCTTCTCCCGCTCCTTCTTGATCTGCCGTTCGAGCTTGTCCACGAGCTGGTCGATCGACGACTTCATGTCCGGCGACGACTCACGCGCGCGCACGACGGCGCGGCGCGTGCGCACGGTCGCCTCGGCGACGTGGCTCGCTGCTATCGACGGATTCCGCTCCTCGGCCAGCTCGAGCTCGATCTCGGCGCCGTCGTCGAGGATGCGCTCCAACTTGCGCAGCTTGTCCTCGCCGTAGCGTCGGATGGACTCGCCGACCTCGAGGTTCTTGCCCTTCACGTGCAGCTGCATCGGCCCTCCCAGTCGCGAGTGCGGCGTCGACTGAATCTAGCGGACGGCCCGCGCGAACGTCACGACCTCGACGCGGCGCGCGCCCGCCTTGCGGAGCGCGGACGCCGCCTCGGCGGCCGTGGCGCCCGTCGTGTAGACGTCGTCCACGAGCGAGACTCGCCCCGGAACTCCCCTCGTCGCCCGGAAGGCGCCGCGGAGGTTGCGCCGGCGCTCGGCGAGGCGAAGGCCTCGCTGGCGCTGACGGCCCTCCTCGCGGGCGAGCACGTTGAGCACCGGCAACTCCCAGCGCGCGCCGAGCGCCCGGGCGAGCCGCTCGGCGGGATGGTGGCCGCGCCGCAGCGCGCGGTCCAGGTCGCCGGGCACATAGGCGAGCGCGGCGACGTCCGGGCGCCGGACGCACTCGGCCACGAGCTCGGCCGCGCGTAGAGCGAGGCGCCGGTGGCCGCGCTCCTTCCAATCCGCGACGAGCGCGCGCACCCGCTCGTCGTAGATGACGGCCGCGCGCGCCGTCGCAAAGGCGAGCCTGCGGCCGGCGCACTCGCCGCAGCGTCGGATGGGCCAGGCAGTCGGCGCGCCGCAACGCTCGCAGAACGGCGGTGGCAGGCGCGGAAGCGCCCCGCGGCAGCCTTCGCAAAGCTCGCTGCCGAGATCGCCACAACCCGCACAGCGCCGCGGCAGCAGGAGATCGAGCAGCGCCATCCGCCCAGCGTAGGAGCACGGAGGTCACCATTCCGTGCCGGAACCGCGCCGCCTGTCGAGCAAGTTGCTCAGAGCCAACTCGCCCTGCCCCGCCGGTCGACTGATCCGGGGACGAGAGCTGCGGCGAAACCCGGCCGCGGAGTTAGCGGCTTTGAGCCACCAACTCCTTCACAGCGTGTACTCGGCGCGAGGATCGAGGCCGGCGCGGCGGCGCATGCGGTTGTCCGCCTCCAGGAGCTGATCGCGGTCGCCTATGTCGAGCCAGTCGCCCGCGAAGCGGTATGCGTACAGGGGCGCGCGCTCGGAGAGCCACGCGAAGAGGCGGCCCGGTTGGTCCGGGACGTTGCCCTCGTCGAGGTAGCGGCGGACGAGCGGCAGATGGTCGCTGTGGAGCACGTAGATGGCCACGCCGGCAAGCGTGCCGCGGGGGTCATCAGGCTTCTCGACGAAGGATGTGACGCGATCGTCTGCGTCCACCTCGAGGACGCTGTACTGACGAAGGAGCTGCGGGTCGGCGACCTCACGGACGGCGATGGCGCTGCCGTCTCCCTTCTCACGCCAGAACTCGACGAGCTCTGCGAGCGGAAAATCGAAGAGATTGTCGCCCGCGACGACCAGAACGCTATCCCCCTCGAGCTCCCCGCGCTCGATCGTGAAGCGCAGATCGCCGATCGCCCCTAGTCGATCCTGGTCCGTGCTCGTGCCGTCGTCGTGGACGACGAGGTTCGGCCGGCCCGCCGCCCAGCGCTCGAAGTCCGCCGCGAAGCGGTCGTTCGTGACGACGTGGATCTCGTCGACGCCGGCAGCGCGGATCGCCTCGACGAGGTATTCCAGCATCGGCCGTCCGGCCAGCGGGAGGAGCGGCTTCGCGACCCGGTCGGTCAGCGGCCGCAGCCGGGTGGCGTACCCGGCTGCGAGAACGATCGCCTTCACGAGTCCCTCACGCTGGAAAGCGCGGGCCGCCTAGGTTTGCGGCCGCGGACCTGGGCCCTGTGCGCATCAAGTTCCTTCGTCCCAGCTCGCCAGGTAGCGGGCCTGCTCGTCAGTGAGCGTGTCGATGCGAATGCCCATCGTCTCGAGCTTGAGGCGGGCGATCTCGCGGTCGATGTCCTCGGGCACCCCGTACACCTTGCGCTCGAGCTCGCCGGCGTGCTGGATCGCGTACTCGACCGACAACGCCTGGTTCGCGAAGGACATGTCCATGACCTGGGCAGGATGTCCCTCTGCCGCGGACAGGTTCACGAGCCGGCCGTCTGCGAGCAGGTAGATCCGCCGGCCGTCGGCAAGCGTGAACTCCTCGACGAACGCCCGCGCCTCGCGGGTCTCGGTGGCCAGCGAGCGCAGCGCCGGGATATCGATCTCCACGTTGAAGTGGCCGGTGTTGGCGACGATCGCTCCGTCCTTCATGCGCTCGATGTGCGCGCCGGTGATGACGGACTTATCGCCCGTAGCCGTGACGAAGATGTCGCCGACCTCGGCCGCCTGCTCCATCGGCAGCACCTGGTAGCCGTCGAGCGCCGCTTCGATCGCCTTGAGCGGGTCGACCTCGGTGACGACGACGTGCGCGCCGTGGCCCTTGGCCCGCATGGCGACGCCGCGGCCGCACCAGCCGTAGCCGGCCACGACGAAGGTGCTCCCCGCAAGCAGGACATTGGTTGCACGGATGATTCCGTCGATCGTCGACTGGCCCGTGCCGTAGCGGTTGTCGAAAAGGTGCTTCGTCTTCGCCTCGTTGACGGCGATGATCGGGAAGCCGAGCGCGCCGTCGCGCTCGAGCGCGCGCAGGCGGATGACGCCTGTGGTCGTCTCTTCGGTGCCCGCGATCACGTCGCCGAGCTGCTCGCGCCGGTGCGCGTGCAGGACGCCGATGACGTCTGCGCCGTCGTCCATCGTGATGTGCGGCTTGTGGTCGACAGCGGCCTCGATGTGCTGGTAGTAGGTGTCGTTGTCCTCGCCCTTGATGGCGAAGACGGCAGCGTCGTGGGCGTCCACGAGCGCCGCCGCCGCGTCGTCCTGGGTGGAAAGCGGATTGGACGCGCAGAGTACGACGTCGGCGCCGCCCGCCTGGAGCGTGCGGACGAGATTTGCGGTTTCGGTTGTCACGTGCAGGCACGCGGCGATGCGATGCCCCGTCAGCGGTTGCTCGCGCTCGAAGCGGTCGCGGATCGCCGCCAGGACGGGCATCTGCCGGTCAGCCCACTGGATGCGGCGCACGCCTTCCGCGGCGAGCCCCAGGTCCTTTACGTCGAATCGTTTTGTGGTTGCCATGTTCCTCTTCTCTAGTCAGCTCAGGCAGCGAGCAGGCGTTCCTGCTTGCGCTGCTCCCATTCGACCCAGGCAGGTGCGGGCGCGCCCGGCGCTGCGGGCTGTCCCGCGAGCCAGGTCTCGACCGCCCCGCGCAGCTCGGGCTCGGTGCGAAGGCGCGCGACGAAGGTGACGTCGCCGATCTCGACCCCGAAGCGCTGCTTCAGCTCGCTCAACGAGCGCAGCTGGTTCAGCTCGCGCAGGCCGTACACCCGATAGCCGCCTTCGGTGCGGGCCGGGACGACGAGCCCGCCACGCTCGATGTAGCGCAGCATGCGGGCCGACCAGCCGGTGCGTTCCGCCGCCTCGCCGATCGTAAAGCCCTCCATGGCCGGAACCTTAACACAAATGTGTCAATTCAAGTGACACACTGTTACAAGCTTACGGTGCGGTCGTGCCCTTGCGGCCGTAGGCGTCCTCCAGACGGACCACGTCATCGAGGTGCGGGGTCGATACCTCGAGGATGGTCGTGTCTTCGAGCGCGCGCACGCGGTGCACCGTGCCCGGGGGGAGCCGGAACGCCGCGCCGGGGCCGACGACCTCGCGGCTGAGCACGGCATCGCCCGTCCCGCCCAGCTCGAGTTCCGCGCGGCCGAGCTGCACGTACCAGGACTCGTGCTTGACGCGATGGAACTGAAGCGAGAGCGACTCGCCCGCCCGCACGAAGAGCAGCTTGCCGCAGTAGTCTTCTCCAGTCGCCCAGACCAGCTCGTGGCCCCAGGGCTTCTCGACCCTGTGCGGCTCGAAAGCGAACTCCTCGAGGCCGCCGAGGTTCGGGGACGACGCTCGCTCCACCGGCACGCGGCGAGTGTATGCCCCGCCGCGCCGGAGCCGCATGGTAAGCATCGGGCCGTGGAGGCGATCCTGCTCGCGGGCGGACAGGGGAAGCGGCTCGGCGACGCTGCCGGCGGCCTCCCGAAATCGCTCGTGCTCGTCGGAGGCGCACCCCTAGCGTCCTACACGCTGCGGCTGCTTACTAGGGCCGGGGTCGACCGGGTGATCGTCAGCTGCGCTGCCGGACAAGGGGCGGTGTTCGAGCGGCAGCTGGCCGGATTTGGCGCCGAGGTCGCCGTCGCCGAGGAGCCCGAGCGGTTGGGGCGCGGCGGCGGGCTCAGGTTCGCGGCGCGCCTGCGGCGGGAGCAGGGCCCCGTGTTCGCGCTGAACGGCGACGAAGTGCTCGCCCCCGACTTCGCCGCGCTGCTAGCGCGCCACCGCGAACGTCGGGCCGCGGCCACGATCGTCGTCGCCCCGCTCACCTCGCCCTTCGGCATCGTGGAGATCGCGGACGACGACACGGTGACCGGCTTCCGCGAGGCTCCGCGCCTGCCGCACTGGGTGAACGTAGGCGTCTACGTCCTGGACAAGGACGCGCTGGAGCGCCTGCCCGGGCGCGGCGACCACGAGACGACGACCTTCCCGGAGCTCGCCGGGGAGGGCCGGCTGCACGCATTCCGCTACGACGGCCCCTGGCTGACCGTCAACACGCCGAAGGACCTCGAGCGCGCCGACGAGTTCCTGCGCGCCAACCCAGGCTGGCCAGCTGAGGCGTAACGAGGACCGGCCGCCGGGGGCGGGCGGCCGTGTCCTCGACGCGCTCGCGACTATGTCACCCGTCGCGGCGGAGGGCAACCAGAGCGCAGGGGCGGACAACCGGGGCTAGCTGTCAGTCAGCTGCGAGAGGCCCGGCTCTTCTGTCTCCGGCAGCCCGGCGAGCGGCGACGCCACGCGCCCGATGCCTTCGTACGTGAACCCGTTACGGCGCGCCTCCTCGGGATCCAGCAGGTTGCGGCCGTCGATGATCAGCGGGCTCCGCATAGTGTCGCGCACCTCTGGGCGGGCGAGCGAGCGCAGCTCGTCCCAGCCGGTTACGATCACGGCCGCGTCCGCAGCCCGGACGGCTTCGAGCACGCTGTTGGAAAACGTCACGCCGCCGAGCACAGGGCGGGCATCCGCCACGGGATCCCAGACGCGCACGTCCGCCCCCTCCGCGAGCAGACGGGAGGCGAGCACGAGGGAGGGCGCCTCGCGCATGTCGTCGGTGTTCGGCTTGAACGCGAGGCCGAGGAGCGCGATGGTCGCGCCGCGCAACGAGCCAAGATGCTTCTGGAGCTTCGCGACCACTCGGCGTTTCTGGAGCTCGTTGACCTCGATGACGGCGTTGAGTAGCTGGAAGTGGTAGCCCGAGTTGCCGGCGAGCAGCTTGAGGAACGAGATGTCCTTGGGGAAGCAGCTGCCACCGAAGCCCACCCCCGGCTGCAGGTACTGCGTCCCGATTCGGCTGTCGAGACCCATTCCGTGGGCCACCTGGTCGATGTCGGCGCCGACGAGCTCGCAGACGTTGGCGATCTCGTTGATGAAGCTGATGCGCGTGCCCAGGAAGGCGTTCGCGGCCAGCTTGATCATCTCGGCGGAGGGAACGTCGGTGCGAACGACCGTAGCCTCGATTTCCCCGTGCAGCGCTTCGACCCGGTCGCCGTCGGCGTCGTCGAAGGCACCGACCACGATGCGGTCCGGCTCGAGGAAGTCTCGGACTGCCGTGCCTTCGGCGAGGAACTCGGGATTGGACGCATAGCCGACGTGCTGGAGGCCGCGCGCGTCGAGGGCGGCGCGAACCTTCTCGCCTGTCCCGACCGGGACGGTGCTCTTCATGATGACGGTCGAACCTGGGTCGAGCTCGTGCAGCTCGTCGAGCACGGTCCAGACGGCGGAGAGGTCGGCGTCGCCGGAGTAGGTGGCCGGAGTGCCCACGCAGACGAACACGAACTGGGCGCCCGCAACCGCTTCGGCCGCGTCGAGCGCAAAGCTCAGGCGCTCCCCGGCCCGCGCGATCACCTCCTCGAGCCCGGGCTCGTGAAAGGGCACGCAGCCGGAGCGCAGGGTGTCAACCTTCTCCGGCACGACGTCGCGAACGACGACGCGGTGCCCGAGATCCGCAAAGCAGGCGCCCGTGACGAGCCCCGCGTACCCGGCTCCGAAAACTGCGATTCGCCTGTCGGCCACGTTCACAAACTACCCCTTGCGGAGAGGCTGTAGGCCCCTTGCGACGGCAATCATGGTCTCATTCGACAGCGAGTCGAGCAATGTGTTGACGACCCAGTAGGACCGCTCGCCGTCCCGCAGGACGACCATGTGCAGGCGGTTTCCCGAGAAGTAGAGGTCGTACTCGCGGCCCTTGATCTTCCGGGTGGTGTTACGGCCCTCGAAGACCGGCGCGTCGTCCCAGTCCGTCTGCTCAATGCCCCAGTATTCGCTCGTGCCCGTGCGAAACGTCAAACGGACGGCCTTGTGCGCCGCGTTGATCCGGTAGACACGCGCGGGCCGCTCCTCGTCGATCACCGACGTGCGCTCGAGCACCGTCGGCAGGTAGAGCGGGAAGGGGGTGCTCCGCTGTGCCCGGAGCACGGCTGGGCGCGACACGTCAGGGTTGGTGACGACCGCCGGGGGCTTGCGCTCGGGCGTGCGGTCCTTCGGCGCGGGCGCAAGAGTACCGCGGAAGGTCTGGCCGACCACCGCGACGAGGGTGGCGCCGTTCGCGAGCCGCAGTAGCCTGCCTCGGACGAGCGGCTCGATGTCCGCCGAACCGAAGAGGTTTGCGACCTGCTGGGCCGCCAGTTCGGCGTCCTTGCGATCCGCACGGTAGTAGACCGTCGTGCGGAAGTAGTCGAAGGTCGGGGCGTTCGCGTCCATGCCTGCCGGCGGGAGCACCGTTTCGTACCCGCGCTCCGCGAGCTGGGCGCTTGCGTTCGCTGCCGCGCCGTCCACGTTGTTGCCGTTGAGCGACACAATGGAGACCTGGTTCGGCGGTAGCCCGCTCTTCAGCCGCACCTTCTGGCCGAGCGCCCGCGCGGCCGCCTTCTCGGGCGCGTCGACGTCCGGGTTGAGGAACTGGTCGACCGCGTCGTCGATCGTCTCCGGAGAGACGCGGAGCAGATCCCCCCAGATGCCCGTGCCCGCGACACTGTTGGGATCGAGCTTCACTCGGATGACGTTGCCCGACGGGATGCTGTAGCCGAGCAGGGCGTAGCTGGCGACGTTCTTGAGCGAGAGCCGCTTGCCGCCGCCGACGGTCACCTTGATGTTGTTGCTGAGCGCGCGGGTCACCTCGAGCACGTTCTCGGGATCGAACGAGTGGCTCAAACGCTCCTTGAGCGCGCGCACGAAGATCTGCTGGCGCGCGTTGCGGTACAGGTCGTTGTCGGTGTGCCGGTAGCGGACAAACGCGAGCGTGTCGCCGCCGAACAGCTTCTGGTATCCGGGCTGAAGGTCGATGGTCGCGAACCCGGTACCTTCGGGGTTGTAGTAGCGGCGGTCGACGTCGATCCAGACGCCGCCGAGCTTGTCGACCACTTGCGTGAAGCCGCGGAAGTCGATCGTGACCAGGTAGTTGATCGGCAGGCCGGTGAGGGCCTTGACCGTCTCGACGGCCCCCTCCTCGCCGCACGTCGCGTACGCCGCATTGATGCGGTCGGTGCCGAGCGGCGGCCGGCCGGGGCAGTGGATCTCCGCCTCGAGGTCGCGCGGGAAGGAGAAGAGCGTGATCGACTCCGCGTCCTCGGTCGGATCGACGCGTACGAGCATCAGCGTGTCCGAGCGCGCGGGAATGCCTGGGCCCTCACCGTGTCGCCGGTCGTAGCCGAGGAAAAGCGCGATGGCCGGCTTTCCGGGTAGCGGGATGTCGAGGCGCTTCGCGACCCTCGCGGCCTTCTTGCCGCGCGCCTGGAGCGTGTCGACGCGGCCCTCGCCGTACAGCCACGAGCCGGCGGCGAGCGCGGACGCCGCCATGAGACCGAGCGCGAGGAGAACGAAGAGGACTTTGCCGGCGACGCGCAGCTTCCGGCGCGGTGGCGGTGGCGGCTGGCTGTACTGGACGACGGGGCTGAGCACCCCCGGCGGGAGCAGCGCGCGGCCGTTGCCGTTGGCGGCAGCTGACCTTCCTACTCCTCGCTTCAGAGTCGTGCGCATGCGTTCCTAGAGGGCGCGAACGCCATTCCGGCGGCCGAACCGAGCGAGCATAGCCGAGCCGGGGAGTCGCCGGAACGGCCTCATGGCCGCGTTATTCGGGCTTCCGCCCGGTTTCCTGCGCGCTCGCGCAGGGCCCTACGGGCAGGTGATCACGCCGAGGCCGACGTCGACCTTGCGCTCGCACGGGTAGACCGAGTGCTGATCGGTCGGAAACGGCCGGCGCTCGAGCTCGCGACCCGAGGCGTCGAGAGCAACCATCAGCTCGAGCCGGTGCCCGCGCGGATAGTGCGGCGAGCGGATCTCGTGTAGCACGTAGCCCTCGACCGGCTTGGTGCGCTCGAGGTCACCGTCCTCGTAGCGCAGCTCGACGACCGCGACGTCCTCTCTCGCCTCGCCGGCTAGGAGCACCGGGCCGGCGCCGGTCGACAGGCCCGCGCTGAGTACCGGCTCGTTGCGCACTTCGCCGCCGCAGCGCCCCGTCGGCCCCGGCTCGCCGTCGACCGTGAGCCAGACGCACCTCCAGCCGTAGCGTGCCGGCGCCGTCCACGCGACGAGGCGGCGCCCACGCTCGGTCGTCAGCTCGATCAGCGCGCGTTTCTCGGCGAGGATCGCAACGTCCGGTGCGTTGGTCTTCGGGTCGAACTCCCAGCTCGGTCCGGGACTGGGCGCCGGCTCCTGTGCGATCACGTCGCCCTCCCCGTCGAGCGCGACCAGTTCGATGACCCGGCGGCCGACCCCGCGGTGCTCGTCGGGCACGTCGAAGACGAAGAACCCTGCGCCGATGGGCTCCGAGACCCACGTGAACGGGATCTCCTCTCCCTCCCCGTCCGCGTACCGGATCTCGAGACGCTCGAGCTCAGGGAAGACGACGGCGCCCCCCGCTGCAGTCATCGTCTCGTTCCCCTCCCAGACGACGTTGAAGCGGAACTGGTCCGCCGCCGGACCATGGACGCGCGCCCGGGACGGGTCGAAGCAGCTGCCGAAAACCCACCGCCAGCAGAACCCGCCCGCCCGGGTCGGTGCGACCCACATTACGGTGCGACGTCCACGAAACCTTGTCTCCAGCACCTTGCGGGCCTCGCCGGCGATCGGCGTGAGCCCTGCGGCGCGCGGTGCGATGACCTCCATGCGCGCATACTCGAGCTGGATCCGCTCGGGCGCCCGCTCCGCCGAGAAGAAATCGACCACCAGCCTCTCGAGCGCAAAAGCGGGGGCCGCCAAGACGAGCGCCGCCACGACGACCGCAGTCGCCCAACGGCGCCCCGGCCGGCGCGCGCGCCGTCGGACGTCGAGCCAGTCAGCCCGCCCCGCCGAAGTCGGGAGCGCGGCGAAGCGCTCGGCCAGCAGATCGTCAGGGTGCTCGGCCACTGTCTGCCTCCCTCACTCGTAACTCCTCCAGCAGCGCGTGATGTGCCTGCGCGAGCGTCGCGGCCACGGTGCCCTCGCGGATCCCGCAGAGCTCTGCGATCTCCGGGTACGAGAGGTCCGCGAAGTACCGCAGGAAGACGACGAGCCAGCGCCGCGGCGGCAGGTGCCCGATCGCTGCGGCCAGCTCGGGGTCGTGCTCGGACTGGAGAAGCTCGGCCTCGGGCAGCTCCCCCGCAGGCGCGAGCCTCGGCTCGGCCCGCAGCTCGAAGGCGGCACGCAGCGCGATCCGCCACACCCACGCTTCGAGTGACCCACCGCGCCAGCGGGAGCGCTCGCGAAGGGCCGCGCGAAACCCTCCTGGACCGCGTCGTGTGCGGTGTCGAAGCTGCCGGTGACCGTCACGAGCGCGTTTCGGAAGCCGACGTAGCGGCGCTCGTAGACGTCCTGGAGGGCCCGTGCACGCTCATCCACCATCAGAGAGAGCGTTTGCGGCGCCGAAACCCTTTAGCCGCTCACGGCACCGGAGAAAGCGCCTCGTCGGGCTCGTAAGCGAGATTCGGCCTCAACCACCGCTCCGCCTCTTGCAAGCTCACGCGCTTGCGGCGGGCGTAGTCTGAGACTTGGTCGCGGCCGACGCGGCCGACCGCGAAATAGCGCGAAGCCGGATGACCGAGGTAGATGCCGCTCACGCTGGCGGCGGGCAGCGTGGCGAAACTCTCCGTCAGCGAAAAGGCGGCCTGCTCGGCGCCGAGCAGGTCGAAGAGCTTGCGCTTCTCGCTGTGGTCGGGGCAGGCGGGGTAGCCGAAGGCGGGGCGGATCCCCCGGTAGCGCTCGGCGATCAGCTCCTCGCTCGGGAGCGGCGGTCCCGTCTCGTACCAGGCGCGGCGAGCCTGCTCGTGCAGCCATTCCGCGAACGCCTCCGCGAACCGGTCGGCGAGCGCCTTCGCCATGATCGCGCGATAGTCGTCGTGGTCGGCTTCGAAGCGCGCCGCGAGCTCATCCGCGCCGACGATCCCCACGGCGAAGGCCCCGACGTGGTCGTCGGCGGGAGCGACGTAGTCGGCGAGCGAGCGGTTCGGCCGCGAGTCCCCGTAGTCCGACTGCTGTCGCAGGAAGCAGAACCGCGTGCCGTTCTCCAGCACCACGTCGTCGCCGTCGCGGCGCGCAGGCCAGAAGCCGTAGAGGCCGCGCGCACGCAGCGAGCCGTCGCGCACGATCTCGTCGAGCAGCTCCTGCGCGTCGTCCCAGAGCTCGCGCGCCTCGGGTCGCTCGAGGATGGCCGGGAACTTGCCCTTCAGCTCCCAGGCATGGAAGAAGAACTGCCAGTCGACGTACTCCCGGAGCGTGGCCAGCTCGGGTTCGACCTCGCGCCGGCCGACGAATTCCGGCACGGCGAGCTCCTCGAACGAGACGCGCTCTGGGTTCTCACGTGCCGCCTCAAGGGGTAGGAGCGGCTTACGGCTGCGGTCGGCGTACTGCTCGCGCAGACGTTCCTGGTCCTCACGGTTGCTCGTGTCGAGCGCGGCGCGGCGGGTGGCGTCGAGCAGGTCGGACACGACCCGAACGACTCGCGAGGCGTCCAGCACGTGCACGGTCTCGTGGCCGTACTCGGGCGCGATCCTGACAGCCGTGTGCTGGCGCGAGGTGGTCGCCCCGCCGATCAGCAAGGGGAGCTCGAGCCCGCGCCGCTCCATCTCGCGGGCGACGTTGACCATCTCGTCGAGTGACGGGGTGATCAGGCCGGACAGCCCGACCACGTCGCAGCCTTCCTCGACGGCTGTCTCCAGGATGCGGTCGGCCGGCACCATCACGCCGAGGTCCAGCACCTCGTACGAGTTCGAGGCGAGCACGACTCCGACGATGTTCTTGCCGATGTCGTGCACGTCGCCCTTGACGGTGGCGAGCACGATCTTTCCCCGATCGCCGGACGAGCCTTTCCGCTCCAACTCCATGAAGGGCTCGAGGTGGGCGACGGCGCGCTTCATCGCGCGGGCGCTCTTCACCACCTGCGGCAGGAACATCTTCCCCGCGCCGAAGAGGTCGCCGACCACCTGCATGCCTGCCATCAGCGGGCCCTCGATCACGTCGAGCGGCCGCTCGAGCTTCTGCCGCGCTTCCTCCGTGTCCTCCTCGATGAAATCGACGATCCCGTGCACGAGCGCGTGCTCGAGCCGCTTCTCGACGGGTGCCTCACGCCAGGACAGGTCCCGCTCGCGCTTCGTGCCCTCGCCGCGCACCCGTTCCGCGTACTCGACCAGGCGATCGGTCGCGTCGACACGCCGGTTGAAGATCACGTCCTCGACCCGCTCGCGCAGCTCGGGCTCGATGTCCTCGTAGACGACGAGTTGGCCCGCGTTGACGATTCCCATGTCGAGGCCGGCTGCAATCGCGTGGTAGAGGAACGCCGAGTGCATTGCTTCGCGGACGACGTCGTTGCCACGGAACGAGAAGGAGAGGTTGGAGATGCCGCCGCTGATGCGCACCCCCGGGCAGCGCTCCTTGATGAGGGGGATCGCTTCGATGAACGCGTTCGCGAACTCGGCGTGCTCCTCGATGCCGGTCGCGACCGCGAGCACGTTCGGGTCGAACACGATGTTTTCGGGCACGAAGCCGGCCTGTTCCGTCAGCAGCCCGTAGGCCCGCTCGCAGATCGCAACCTTGCGCTCGACCGTGTCGGCCTGCCCCTGCTCGTCGAAGGCCATGACGATTGCTGCGGCACCGTAGCGGCGGATCGTGCGCGCCTGCTTGAGGAAAGGCCCCTCCCCCTCCTTCAGGCTGATCGAGTTGGCGACGCCCTTGCCTTGAAGGCACTTGAGACCAGCCTCGAGCGCCGAGAACCGCGAGCTGTCGACCATGATCGCCAGCCGGGCGACCTCGGGCTCGGTCGCGACGACGTTCAGGAACGTCGTCATCGCCTGCTCCGATTCGAGCAGGTCGGCGTCCATGTTCACGTCGAGCAGGTTGGCACCGCCGCGCACCTGCTCGAGCGCCACCTCGACGGCGCCGGCGTAGTCGTCCGCCTCGATGAGCTTGCGGAAGCGCGCGGAGCCGGTCACGTTCGTGCGCTCTCCGATCATCACGAAACCCGTGTCAGGGCCGATCTCGAACGGCTCGAGGCCGGCGAAGCGCGGCCGTCCCTGTCTCGCGGGGACACGTCTCGGGACCTGGTCCCGCACCGTCGCCGCGATCTGCCTGACGTGCTCGGGCGTCGTGCCGCAGCAGCCCCCGACTACGTTGACCAGCCCGTCGCGCGCGAACTCACCCAGGAAGCGGCTCGTGTCGGACGGCTGCTCGTCGTGCGTCCCGAAGGCGTTCGGCAGGCCCGCGTTCGGATAGCAGGACGTATACGTCGTGGCGGTGCGGGCCAGGTCCTCCACGAACGGCCGCATCTGCGTCGCCCCCAGTGAGCAGTTGACGCCGACGATGAACGGATCGGCGTGCTCGACGGACGTCCAGAATGCCTCGACCGTCTGGCCCGAGAGGTTGCGGCCGCTGCGGTCGACTGCCGTGAACGAGAGCCAGAGCGGCACGTCGGGCGCCACCTCCTGCGCGGCGACGAGCGCCGCCTTCGCGTTGAGCGTGTCGAAGACGGTTTCGATCAGCAGCAGGTCGACGCCGCCCTCGACGAGGCCGCGGATTTGTTCGGCGTAGGTGTCGCGCACTTGGTCGAACGTGTGCGTGCGGTATGCGGGGCTGTCCACGCGAGGCGACAGCGAGAGCGCCACGTTGAGCGGGCCGATCGAGCCCGCGACGAAGCGGGGCCGGTCAGGCGTGCGCTCGCTCCATTCGTCGGCTGCCGCGCGCGCGAGCCGCGCTCCCTCGAGGTTCATCTCGTGGGCAGCGCCCTCGAGGGCGTAGTCAGCCTGGCCGATCGAGGTGGCCGTGAACGTGTTCGTGGTAGCGATGTCGGCCCTGGCCTCGAAGTACGAGTGGTGGATCTCGCGCACGATCTCCGGACGCGTCAGGTTGAGCAGATCGGGATCGCCGGCCACGTCCCGCGGGTGCTCCCGGAAGCGGTCGCCGCGGTAGGCCTCCTCGCCGCGCAGGCGGCTCTGGATGAGGACGCCCCACGACCCGTCGAGCACGGCGATCCGCCGCTCGAGGATCTCGCTGAGTCTGTCGCGTACCGAGAGCATCGCCTCACGAGCCTAAAGAGGGTCGGCGGTAGCGCGCCGGCTGGCTCTTTAGGCGTTTGGTAACCCGGTCGCCAAGCTGCCTGTCAAAGCTCTCCGGGCCTTCTCACTCAGACTAGCTGGAGCGAGAAGGCTAGGTGGAGGGCCTGCGTGCCGGGGCGGCGGTACCGTGTCGCCCGTGGCGCCGGCTCGCGTGCTGTACGGGGCCGCCGGGTGGGGAATCGGCGAGCTCTGGCTGGAGGGTGAGACGCTCGTCTGGCACGGGCTGCCGTCAGGCGGCTCGGCTCGCAAACGCGCCGATCATCCACTCGCGGAGCGCCTCGTCGCCTACTTCGGCGGCGAGGCGGTCTCGTTCGACGACGTGGAGGTCGGGCTCGAGGGCGAGTCCGAGTTCGGGCGCGCACTGGCGGGCACGCTGAGGAGCGTGCCTCGGGGCGAAGTCGTCACCTACGGGGAGCTCGCGGCGCTCGCCGGCCGGCCAGGGGCGGCCCGCGCCGCGGGAACGTTCTGCGCGCGCAATCGCGCGCCGGTCTTGATCCCATGCCACCGGGTGGTCGGTGCGGCAGGGATCGGCGGCTACGGCTCGCTGGGCGTCAGGTACAAGCGCCGGCTGCTCGAGCTCGAGGGCTACCGTCTCACCTAGCGCGCGCCAGGGCGCGCGCGAGACGCTATGGCGGCTGAGTAGCCGCGGGCGAGGTGAAGGCCGGATCCTCTGGTGCAGATCGGGGGTTTGTCTGGCCGGAGACTGGCTCCGGTTGACCCCATGCAATGAGGAAGGAGGGTCCGGCCGTGACCGTAACGATGACATGGGTGGGGCTTGACGTCCACGCCCGTTCGACCCACGCCGCCGCGATCGATCGCGACAGCGGTGAGCTGACCCGCGCCCGTTTCGGCGCTGGTGCCGATCCGGTGGTGGAGTGGCTGCGGGAGTTGCCGCAGCCGGTGCACGCCTGCTACGAGGCGGGACCGACGGGCTATGCGCTCTACCGTGCCGCCGAAGCGGCAGGGTTGCGCGTCGACGTCGTCGCGCCGTCGAAGACGCCGCGTGCAGCAGCCGATCGGATCAAGACTGACCGCAAGGACGCCGAGCTGTTGGTGCGGCTTTTGCTCGCCGGGTCGCTCGCCGCCGTCGCCGTCGCCCGCGAGCTGGCCTGCTTCCTCTGGGCGGCAGCCGTAGCCCGTAGCCCCAGCGACATCCCGCCGCCGTGAGGAAGGCGCCGGGGCCGAAGCTGCCGGCACGCGCGACGCTACTATGGGCCGCCCTCAGGCCACGCCCGTTCCTAGACACGCGCAGGCCGGCGACGCAGAAGCGCCCTGGGGTAGCCACCCCCGCATATCAGACTGGCGAAGCCGTCGAGCGCCCCGGCGCCTCCCTCACCGCCCCAAACCACCCGACCAAAGGCCGGCGAAGCGGCCTGCCCCTTGACAGACCGCACCTCCATATCAGTAGCCGGAGAACTTGTCGACGGTCACCTGCTCCTCCGGCACGACCGCCTTGAGCATGTCGCCGACCGACTCGGCCATGCCGGGCGGGCCGGCCACGAGGTACGTGTACGCCTCCAGGTCCTCGCCGAGGTGGTCGCGCAGAAGGCGTTCGTCGATGTGGCGCGTCTCGCCACCCCATTCCGGCTCGTCCGTCATGGTCAGGACGACCGTGAGGCCCTCGATCTGCTGCTCCAGCTCGGAAAGCTCGTCGAGGAACGCCGCCGAAGCGCGGTTGCGGTTCGAGTAGACGAGTGTGATCCGGTGGGGCAGACCCTGGTCGGCGACGTAACGAAGCATGGAGCGGAAGACCGTGATGCCGATGCCGCCGGCCACGAACACGTAGCGGCGATTCGAGTCCTCCGGCAGGAGGAACTTGCCCTTGGGCTCCTCGACGTCCACCTCGTCGCCCGACTCGAGCTCGGCAAGCGTGCGCTTGAAGGCGCTGTCGCGGAGGCGAGTCGCGAGCCCGAGCACGCCGCGCTCCGTGGGGGACGTAACGACGGAGATGTGCCGCCGCAGACCCTTCTCGTCCTCGTAGCCGCGTGACGGCAGCTCCACCCAAAAGTACTGCCCGGGACGGAAGTCGACGTGCTCGCCGCCGAGGTCGAACACGACCATCAGCGTGCCCTCCGCGACCTCTCGCTTCTCAGAGACCGTGGCCTTCACGTCGACCGAGTCTCGTAGCGAGGCATGCCGTCGTCCGGAAGGGTCTCCCACGCGGCCACGGAGCGGACGAACGTGTGAGCCTCGGGCGTGCGGTCGAAGGGGTCGTCGAGGGCACTCAGCCGGACGCTCGAGCTCGGCGAGTCCGGCCAGCCGCCTCCGAAGAGGTTCGAGCCGCAGGCCGAGCAGAACGTCTTCGCGCTTCCCTCCTCCGGCTGATAGGTCGTGAGCAGCTCCCGCCCCTGAACGACGGTGATGTCCTCCGTGGCGGCGCGGCCGTTCGCCGTCCCGATACCCCCGGAGATGCGCTTACAGCTCGTGCAGTGGCACATCGTCGTCCGCTCGAACGGCTTGTCGACCTCGAACCGCACCCCGCCGCACAGGCAGCTACCGCGGAGCGTCATGCGCCGAGCGTACCGGTTTCGAAATCGGCGGGGATTCCGGAATCCCCGGCCTCGCTCACGGGGCCCGGCGAGTGAGGCTGCTCCGCTCAAAGTCGTCATGCCTTCGGCGCCAGCCGAAGGCGGACTTTGAGCGGAAGGGCCGCGGCGCTAGCCGCGGCCCAAGACGCCGAGCTGGTTCTCGGCGTGGCGAATGCGCTGCTCGAGCTGCCAGCGGTCGGCTTCGGTATCGCTCGCGTCGACGCGCTCGAGCTCGGCTTGTGCCTCGTCGAGTTGCTGCTGCGCGCGCTCCGGATCGATCTCGTTCGCGTCCACCGCGTCGTCCACGAGCGCCAGGGCGCGATCGGCCTCCACCTTGAAGAACCCCGGGCCTGTCGCGAACTCACGCACCTCCCCGCCGCGGCGCACGTGGACTCGGGTCGAGCCCGCCTTCAGCATCGCCACAAGTGGCGCGTGACGTGCGAGGACGCCGATCTCACCGGCCGCTCCGGGCACGATCAGCATTTCGGCCTCGCCCTCGTACGCCGAGCCCTCCGGCGTGACGAGCGAGACGGAGAAGGTGCGGCGATCCGTGGACAACTGACCGGCTACGCCGCGGCGCCGGCGGGCTCACGCTCCGCCTCGGGCTCGGCGTCGGCTTCCACCTGCTCCGGGGCCGGCGCCTCGCCCTCGCCGCGGCCCTTCTCGACCGCGTCCTCGATCGTGCCAACCATGTAGAACGCCTGCTCCAGCAGTTCGTCGTGCTTACCCTCGAGGATCTCGCGGAAGCCCTTGATCGTGTCCTCGAGCTTGACGTACTTGCCGGGCGTGCCCGTGAACTGCTCGGCGACGAAGTTCGGCTGCGACAGGAAGCGCTGAATCTTGCGCGCGCGCTGCACCGTGAGCTTGTCCTCGTCGGAGAGCTCGTCCATGCCCAGGATCGCGATGATGTCCTGGAGGTCCTTGTAGCGCTGGAGCACCTCCTGCACCTGCGTCGCGGTGCGGTAGTGCTCCTCCGACACGATCCCCGGTTGGAGCGCTCGGGAGACCGACTCGAGCGGGTGGACGGCCGGGTAGATGCCCTGCTCCACGATCGCGCGGTCGAGAACCGTCGTCGCATCCAGGTGGGCGAAGGTGTTCGCGGGCGCCGGGTCAGTCAGGTCGTCCGCCGGCACGTAGATGGCCTGCACGGACGTGACCGAGCCGGTGCGCGTGGAGGTGATGCGCTCCTGGAGCTGCCCCATCTCGGTCGCGAGCGTCGGCTGGTACCCCACCGCGCTCGGCATGCGGCCGAGGAGCGCCGAAACCTCGGAGCCCGCCTGCACGAAGCGGAAGATATTGTCGATGAAGAGGAGCACGTCCTGGCCCTGATCACGGAAGTACTCCGCCATCGTCAGGCCGGACAGGCCAACGCGCAGGCGTGCGCCCGGCGGCTCGTTCATCTGCCCGTAGACGAGCGCCACCTTGTCGAGCACTCCCGACTCCTGCATCTCGAGCCAGAGGTCGTTGCCCTCGCGCGTGCGCTCGCCGACACCCGAGAAGACGGACACGCCGCCGTGCTGCATGGCGACGTTATGGATCAACTCCTGGATGAGCACCGTCTTGCCCACCCCGGCCCCACCGAAGAGGCCGATCTTGCCGCCCTTGACGTACGGCGCGATCAGATCGATGACCTTGATCCCGGTTTCGAAGATCTCGATCGTCGGAGACAGGTCGCGGAACGCCGGCGGATCACGGTGGATCGACCAGCGCTCGCCGCCCGTGGGCGCTTCCTTGCGGTCGATCGGCTCGCCGAGCACATTCCAGAGGCGCCCGAGCGTCACCTCGCCGACCGGCACGGAGATCGGCCCGCCCGTGTCGACGACGTCGAGGCCGCGTGCGAGGCCGTCCGTCGAGTCCATCGCGACCGCACGCACGCGGTCGTCGCCGAGATGCTGCTGAACCTCGGCGATCAGGTTGGTGGAGTCCTGGCCGTCCTGGCCGGGCACGACGATGCGCACCGCGGTGTAGATCTCGGGCAGGGTCTCGGGGAACACGGCGTCGATGACGACGCCCTTGATCTCGACTACCTTGCCGACGTTCTGACGGGACTCGTTCTCGGACATGGGTCTCCTGGTGCGACGATTATGGAGGTCCGCCGCCGCGGCGCGAGGCGCCCGGCGAGCAGCAGGAGTCTACCCAAGCGACGCCGCGCGCCCTGCGGTTGGCGCCCGTAACGCTGGCTCTCGAGCGCGGCCGCCACACGGGCGGCGTGGTCGAGCTCTCAGACGTACGAAGTGACGCGCGAAGCGAGCATCTGTCTGAAGTCTAGACTCGCAAAAGTGCGCGTTCGTTACGCGGCGGGACCAATGCGGAAGCCCTGGCGGGGCGGCACGGGCGGCGGGAGCATGTCGCGGACGCGCACAGCGCGGATCAGCCTGTCGTTGCCGCCCGGCTCGAGCCCGGAGCCGATCTGCTTGATACCGACGGTCCGCGGACCAGCCGAATCCACGAGGCCCGTCACGGCGCCGAAGCCGACCGCAACCACGGCGGCCGCTGCGGCGACTGCCTGCAGGGCCCTGGCCGCAACAGCCGGGCGCCGGCGCGGCAGCGTGATCGGCTGCGTGAGCGGCTCGAGCGGCGCGGCACGCAGACGCTCAGTCATGGCCGAGACGTCTGCCTGAAAGCGCCGGCACGACTCGCAGCGGGCCAGGTGCGCCGTCAGCAGCGCGCGCTCGAACTCCGACAGCTCGCCGTCGGAGAAGAGCGATACGTGCTCACGGGCCCTGATACAGCGCTTGCTCATGACCGTCATGTCCCTCACGGAGATTCAGACGCGCGACAGCCGTCTTAGTTAGGACAATACGCCTCTGACCGGCCGGCGCAACCGCCGCCGGGGCGCGGGCAAGCAGAACCGCATGTTCCCCAGGAAAGGCGGTATGCCTAAAAGAGCGATTGGCGCGGATCGGCCAGGATGCCGATCACGATCAGTACTAGCCCGAGTACGACGAGGACGGCAGACATGTTGATCGCCTCCTCCTGCTCCGCAGGAGTAGCGCGGCGCACTGCGCGCGGGCGGAGGAGTAGCGATCCATCGCCACCGCGCGCGCGCAGCGGGCCACGGCTGCCCACGAAGAAGCCACCGAGCAGCACCACCACGCCCGCGATGTAGAAGCCGACGGAGACGGCGCGCCCGAGCGAGGAGCCGAGCGCGAACCCGAGTGCCACGGAGGACGCCCCCACGAGAAGCGAGATGCCGACGAGGAGCTCGCCGAAGCGGCGGAGTGCTGCCGTCATCGCCGGACCCGCTTACGGGGACGTGACCGGCTGCGACTCGGATGGTGCCTGCACGCGCTGCCCAGGGCGCCGCATCTCGTCCTCGCTGAGCGGCCAGCGCTCGAGCGGGTAATGGCATGCGGCCACGTGGCCCTCTCCGAACTGGTAGAGCGGCGGCTCGTCGACGTCGCAGTGTCCCTCCTGGAACCGCGGGCAGCGCGGATGGAAGCGGCACGCGCTCGGTGGGTTGATCGGGCTCGGCACGTCGCCCTCGAGCACGATCGGCTTCCGCTGGCGCCCGAGCTCCGGGTTCGGGATCGGCACGGCCGACATGAGCGCGCCCGTGTATGGGTGCTTGGGTTCTGAGTAGAGCTTGTCGCGCGTGGCGAGCTCGGCCTCCTTGCCGAGGTACATGACGAGCACGCGGTCCGAGATGTGGCGGACGACGTTGAGGTCGTGCGCGATGAAGATGTACGTCAGTCCGAAGTCGCGCTGAAGATCCGTCAGCAAGTTGAGGATCTGCGCCTGCACGGACACGTCCAGCGCCGAGACCGGCTCGTCACAAACGATCAGTTTCGGGTTTATAGCGAGGGCGCGGGCGACGCCGATGCGCTGGCGTTGGCCGCCCGAGAACTCGTGCGGGAAGCGGTTGTAATGCTCCGGGTTGAGTCCGACGACCTCGAGCAGCTCCTGCACGCGGCGCTTGATCTCGGCGTCGGTGCCGAGCTTGTGCACCTCGAGCGCCTCCGCGACGATGAAGCCGACGCGCTTGCGGGGGTTCAGCGACGCGTACGGGTCCTGGAAGATCATCATCATCTCGCGCCGGATCGGGCGCAGCTCGTTGCGCGAGAGGCGTGAGATGTCGCGGCCGTCGAAGATGATGCTGCCGGCGGTCGGCTCCAGCAGCCGCATGATGCAACGCGCCATCGTCGACTTTCCGCACCCCGACTCGCCGACGACGCCGAGCGTCTCCCCGGCCTTGACGCTGAAGGAGACGCCGTCGACGGCACGGACCGTCGCAACCTCCTTCTGGAAGACGATGCCGCGTGTTACCGGGAAGTGCTTCTTGAGGTCGTCGACGACGAGTAGGTGTTCGGCCATGTCTAACTCGCTTTCGCCATGGTCCCGGCGAGGAGCTTCCGTGCCTCGCGATCCTTCGTGGCCTCGTCCAGATGGCAAGCCTGCAGGTGCTCGGGATCGTCGCTCACCGGCCGCAGCTCCGGCTCCTTCTCCTTGCAGACATCCATCACGTACGGGCAGCGCGGATGGAAGCGGCAGCCCCGCGGCGGGCGCAGCAGCGACGGCGGTTGGCCCGGGATCTGCACCAGGCGGTCGAGGTCGGCGTCGAGGCGCGGCAGCGATCCCAAGAGCCCCCAGGCGTACGGATGGTGGGGGCGGGTGAAGATCCGGTCCACCGATGCGCGCTCCGCTACCTTGGCCGCGTACATGACGACCACGTCGTCGGCGGTTTCGGCGACGACGCCCAGGTCGTGCGTGATCATGATGATCGCGCTCCCGAAGTCTTCCTGGAGACGGACCATTAGCTGGAGGATCTGCGCCTGGGTGGTCACGTCGAGCGCTGTGGTCGGCTCGTCGGCGATGAGTAGGTCAGGGTTGTTGATCAGCGACATGGCGATCATCGCACGCTGGCGCATTCCGCCCGAGAACTGGTGTGGGTAGTCGTCGATACGCCGCTCGGCGCGCGGGATCCCGACGGCCTTGAGCAGTTCGAGCGAACGCGCCCGCGCCTGCTTCTTCGAGACGTCGTTGTGGAGTTGGATGGCCTCGATGAGCTGCTTTCCGATCGTGTGCACGGGATTCATCGACGTCATCGGGTCCTGGAAGATCATGGCGATGTCGTCGCCGCGAATCTCGCGCAGGCGGCGCGGGCTTGCCTTCAGCAGGTCCTCGCCGTTGAAGAGGGCCTCGCCGCTCGTGATCGTGTTGCGGCTGGGGTTCAGGCCCATGATCGTCAGGCACGTGACGCTTTTGCCGCTGCCCGACTCGCCGACGATGCCGAGCGTCTTGCCCTTCTCGACCTCGAAGCTCACGCCGTCCACGGCACGGACGATGCCGTCGTCGGTGCGGAAGTATGTGCTCAGGTCGCGGACTTCGAGCAGCGCCATTTAACGCTCCTTCCCGGAAGGAGTCATCGTCAAGCCAGCCTGATGCGTGGGTCGATGACGGCGTAGAGCATGTCGACGAGGAGGTTGAAGACGAGGATCGCGACCGTGCCGAAGACGACGATGCCCTGGGTGAGTGGCAGGTCGAAGTTGGTGATCGACTCGAGCGCCACCTGT
>JBHEMZ010000058.1:0-5860 GCA_046262315.1 Gaiellaceae bacterium | reverse complement strand
TCGCCGAGCTGATCGCCTCGATCGAACGCTTCGTCGCCGGCTACAACGACCGCGCCCAACCCTTCGTCTGGACGAAGCCAGCCGGCGATGTGCTCGCCAAAGCCTCTAAACCCACCACGACTTCTGAGACGGAGCACTAGTACCCGCCGCAAGTCCGGCGCGCTCTCCCGCCGCAAGTCCGGCGCGCTGACGCGCGCCATGACGACTTGCGGCGGGTTGCCGGGAAAGTCAGACGCGACTTCGCGCGTCGTGGCTGCGGCGGGACAAGCCCGCCTCCGCCGAGTCCTAGGGGCTGTCGCTCATTGGAGAGCCGCTCAGCCGCGGTGCAGCGTCTCGCGCGCGGCATCGCGCGCGGGATCGTCCGCCGGCAGGACGTCGCGCGACCAGTCCTGGCGCTTCCACTGGGGCACCGGGGTCTCGCACTGCGCCTTCGGCACGAAGCGCGAGCGGCGGACGAGACGGTACTCGTGGATGTAGCGCGGGCAGTTCGGGAACACCTGCTCGGCGCGTACGCGCACGACGAGCTGCGCCTCCGGGTACTCCGCCGTCAGCGGGTCGTGCGGGTCGATCGAGGCGACGCCGTTCAGCCGCAGGCGCTTCCGCTCGGAGAAGTCGATGAAAAGCAGGCCCACGTGGGGATTCACGAGCGTGTTGCCCACTGAGAGGTACATGCCGTTGCCGTCGTAGCTCGGGAACGCGATCGTGCGGTCGTCGAGCACTCGAACGAACCCGGGCTCGCCACCCTTGTAGGAGCAGTTCGGGCGGCCCGCGTCGTCGGCCGTCGCCAGGAAGAACATGTCGCAACGCTCGATGAACGCGCGGTCATCGGCGTCGATCGTCGGCCGCATGAGCCGCTCGTCGATGCGGTTGGCAAGGAGCCTGGTGTCGAATGCGTCCTGGAGCCTCCGGTTGCCCTCGTGGTACGTCGCCACGTGACGATGATCGCATAGCGCTGCTGGTGGGACAGCTCCTGTTCGGGGAGAGAGTGCCTGCATAGTGGGGTCGTGACGGCGCTCGACTGGACGGCTGTGGCGTTCGCCGCGGGCGCAGGCCTCGTTGGCCTGCGGCGCGGGCTGCTCGTCAGCGGCCTGTCGCTCGCCGGTGTCGCGCTCGGCGCGCTGCTCGGGGGTCGCCTCGCGCCGCACCTGCTCCCGGCCGCGGATGCGTCGCCTTACACGCCGCTGATCGCGTTGGCCGGCGCCGTAACGCTCGCGTTCCTGCTCGAGGGAGTCGGCGCGCTGACGGGCGGCGCGCTACGCGGGGCGCTGCCGGCACGCGCCCTGCGCACGCTGGATTCCGCCGGCGGACTGCTGCTGGGTGCGGCCACGGGACTCGCGCTCGTCTGGGTGCTCGGAGCGGTGGCGCTCCAGGTTCCCGGTCAGACGAGCTGGCGCCAGGCGGCTCAGCGATCGATCGTGCTCCAGCGCCTCAACGAGCTCGTGCCGCCGCGCAGGGTCCTGCGCCCGCTCCGTCGCGTCGACCCATCTCCCGCGTTGACCGGTCCCGCCGTGCTCGTCGAGCCGCCTGACCCGCGGGTGCTCCGCCGCGCGGGCGTCCGCGAGGCGGCCCCGAGCGTGGTACGAGTGCTCGGCACGGCCTGCGGGCTCGGGGTTGCGGGCAGCGGCTGGGTGGCGGGTCCTGGACTGGTCGTGACGGCGGCGCACGTCGTCGCCGGGCAGGACGACACGACGGTGGTCACCCTCGACCCCGCGTTCGAGCTCGACGCGCACGCCGTCTCCTTCGACGTGCGGAACGACGTCGCGATCCTGCGCGTCGAAGGGCTCGCGGCACGTCCCCTGCCGCTCGCCCGCGGCAAGATCGGGGACGCCGTTGCGGTGCTCGGCTATCCGGACAACGGCCCGTTCGATGCCCGCCCTGGCCGGATCGGCCGGACCGTTGCGATCCTCGGCGAAGACGCGTACGGCGACGGCCCCGTGCTGCGCTCGGTCACGGCATTCCGCGCCAGCATCCAGCATGGGAACTCGGGAGGCCCGGCCGTCAACGCTCGCGGCGCGGTGGAGACAACGGTCTTCGCGTCACGCCTCGGCGGCGAGGCGGGCTGCGGCGTCCCGACAGACATCGTTCGCCGAGCGCTCGACCGCGCCCGCGGGGAGGTATCGACCGGGGAGTGCGCGCCATAGAGCCGCCGCAAGTCCGGCCTGCTGCCGCAGGCCATGACGACTTGCGACGGGTGGCGGGAAGTCAGACGCGCCTTCGCGCGGTGTGGCTGCGGCGGGGAACCCCCGCCTCCGCCGATGAAGGACTCTTCCTAGGTCAAGAGCTCGAGCACGCGCAGCGGTTGCCGGAACGGGACGACCACATACACCCCGTCCACTCGATCTCGTGCTTCCGCCAGCACCTGTTTCGCATGCGCCATGCCGACGTCGGCCGCCCCTGCGCCGGCGTCTCGCAGCGCGTCCTGAAGCTCGTCCGGCACCACGATCCCCGGAAGCTCGTTGTGGAAGCGGAGCGCCAGCCGGTAGCTCCAGAGGGGGCAGACGCCTAGCAGCAGCGGGATCGGCGACTTGCCGCCGATCCGCTCGAGGAAGCGGTCGAGGTACGCGAGGTCGAACACGAGCTGTGTCATCGCGAACTGCGCGCCCGCCTCCACCTTGCGCTCGAACCGCTCGAGCTCCAGTTCCAGGTCGTCGGCCGACGGGTTGACGGCCACGCCGATGTAGAAGGACGTGGGCGCATCGATCGGCCGCCCGTTGTAGTCCTCGCCGCGGTTCAGCCGCGCCATCAGCTCCGTGAGCCCGATCGAATCGATCTCGTACACGCCGTTCGAGCCGGGGTAGTCGCCCACCTCCGGAGGGTCGCCGGTGACGGCGAGCACGTTACGGACGTCCTCGGCGTGCGAGCCGAAGAGCGCCGACTCGAGCCCCATGATGGTCGCGTCGCGGGTCGTGAGGTGCGGGATCGTCTCGATGCCGCACGTGCGCTGAATCGCTGCCGACGCGATCACTGCGCTCATCCCGGCTCGCGCCCCCGCGTTGTCGTTCAGATCCACGAAGTCGACGAGGCCCGAGTCCTTCAGAGCCTGCGACGTGTCGAGCAGACCCGCCAGGTTGGCGCCGAGCGGAGGGTCGAGCTGGGCCGAGACCACCCACTCGCCGGCGCGCAGGGCACGGGCGAGCTCCGTTTCTCGCTCTACGGCGCCGAGCGAGACGATGAGCTCGCGCTCGTCGAACACGAGCGGTGCGCGCGGCTTGCGCTCCTCGGCGACGGCGGCCCGGATGGCGGAGATCTCCGCCGGCGTCGTCCCGCAACAGCCGCCGATGATGCGAGCGCCGAGATCGCGTGCGTGGGCGGCGAACTCCGCGAAGTACTCCGGATTGGCGTGGGGATAGATGACGCGGCCGCCGGCCAGGCTCGCGAGGCCGATGTTCGGCAGCGCGGCGAGGGGTCTTCCGTCGGAGCGCATCTCCTCGAGCGCAGCCAGCGCCGCCAGCAGCCCGGCTCCGTGATTGGCGCCGACAGCGGCGACATCGAGGTCGGCCAGTCGCGCGGCCGCCTCGTGCGCCGTCACGCCGGCCAGCGTCTCGGCGCGTTCGTCGAAGGTCAGGAGTGCGACGATCGGCAGGCTCGAATGGCCGCGCACGGCCTCGACCGCATCCACGAGCTCCTCGAGGTCGTAGAACGTCTCGAGCATGAACAGGTCGGCGCCGCGGCCCTCGAGCACGCCGGCCTGCTCGGCGAACAGCTCACGGCGGACGCGCGAGCTCGCCTGCTCTCCGAGCGGCCCGATCGAGCCCGCGATGAACACGTCGCGGCCCGTCACCTCGCGTGCGTCGCGGGCTAGCTTCACAGCCGTCGAGTTGATGCGCTCGAGATCGTCCTCGAGGAAGTGCCCGGCGAGCTTGCGACGGTTGGCCCCGAACGTATTCGTCTCGATCAGCTCTGCGCCCGCGTTGATGAAGCTGACGTGCAGCGAGACGACCGCGTCGGGCGCGCGCAGGTTCGCCTCCTCCGGGCAGCGGAGGCGCGAAACCGCGCTCGAGACGAGGGCGCCCATGCCCCCGTCGGCCACAATCACGGGGCCTTCGCGAAGTCGCGTGAGGAAGCGCTCGCTCACGCAGTCACTCTAGTGCCCCTTCAGGCGATCCTCCCCGCTTCCAGCGGTGGAAGGCAAGCGAGGCTAGGGGCACTCAAAGCGGGGCATCTCTGACTCTTTGCACTCCCTCGATCGGGGGGATTCGGTGAAGTAGCGGGGTCAACCCCAGAAGGGGGATTGGTCAAGTGACCCTCGCCGGTGATGATCGGACATGTAAGCACTGCCCCGATGCGGCGGGGGCAGGGCGAAAGACAAGGCGGGTGGCCCCGATGCGGCGGGGGCCGCCCGGAGAGACTTGGAATGTCGAAGAGCTGAAGCGGGGCCTGGGGCGGGCCCCGCTTGGCACATTCGGGGCGAGTGCCGATCCCTCAAGTCGTGGGAGGTGGTCGCCGATAGGGGTGACGGGACTCCTGCGCTGTGGGACTGACGGCAAACAGCCACGGCTGGGAGCGGAGCGGCGGGGCAACCCGCCGCTTCGTCATTTTGAGGAGCGTTTCGGCAGCTCGCGGCGCGGGCGCGGCAGCTCTCGGCGCGGCGGCATGCCGGGCGGAGCGGGGCGGCCCGGGAAGTAGTCGACCGCCGACTGGCGTCCGCGCGGCTGCGGGTAGAGGCGCAAGAGCTCGCGCTCCTCGGGCGGGACGCCGACGCGGATCGGCAGCCCGAGCGGTTCCAGCTCGCGAGCGAGCAGCGGATGGTCGTGCGTCCAGCGGCCGTCCGACAGGATCTGGGCGACGTCGCGCGCCCGCTCGGCCGGCAGGTGGCGCTCGAGCAGCCGCGTGGCCAGAGCCCGCACCTGGTGGATCGATTTGCGGGAGATGTCCGCGAGGATCAGCATCTCGTCCGCGTGCGGGCCGGGCCGGTCGACGGCGGCGAGGATGGAGGCAGCCGGGAACGCGCCGAGCTGCGGGTCGATCGGGCCGAGTGCCGCGTGCGCGTCGAGCACGATCTCGTCGGCTGCGAGCGCCACGAGCGTTCCTCCCGACATGGCGAAGTGCGGAACGACGACGGTCACTCGGCCGTCGTGGTCGGTCAGCGCCTGTGCGATCTGGCTCGCCGCTACGACGAGGCCGCCCGGGGTGTGGAGGATCAGCTCGATCGGCCGGCCGGAAGGCGTCTCGCGGATCGCCTGGAGTACCGATTCCGCGTCGTCCACGTCGATGTGGCGCATCAGCGGCACGCCGAGGAGCGAGATCGTCTCCTGCCGGTGGATGAGGGTGACGACGGTCGCGCCACGCTTCGCCGCCAGCCGCCCCAGCGCCCGCCGCCGCCGCGAGACGGTCAGCAGCCGCTGCACAGACGGCTGGAGCGCGAGCAGGATCAGGATGATCCACAGGAAGTCGAGCGGCTCCACGGCCCGACTCTAGTCCGCCCCGCCGCAAGTGCGGCGCGCTGCGCGCGCCATGACGACTTGCGGCGGATGGGGGGAAGTCAGACGCGCCTTCGCGCGGTGTGGCTGCGGCGAGGCAAGCTCGCCTCCGCCGAGGATGGTGCAGGGACTGTCCCGGGCCGGGGACTGTCCCGTCACGGCGGGCCCGGCGCACAATTGCTCGGATGCGCGGCGGAGGTTGCGCTCGGACGAGTCAGTCTCCGCTCGGGGACCGACCCTCGCCCGCCGCGCGCTCGTGCAACACGCGGCCTTCCATGCCGCCCGCGACAACGACCATCCCTAAGTGCTCCCGGCCGTAAGTTCGCTCACCGTCACGCGGCCAGCTGGAGCTGAGGCTTGTGCGCTGCGATGCGCGCGAGCAGGGCGGCGAGGTCGTCGCGGGTGAAGCGCCAGTCGAACGGCTCGGCGATCTCGTTCCA
>JBHEMZ010000057.1:0-53379 GCA_046262315.1 Gaiellaceae bacterium | reverse complement strand
TGGAACGAGATCGCCGAGCCGTTCGACTGGCGCTTCACCCGCGACGACCTCGCCGCCCTGCTCGCGCGCATCGCAGCGCACAAGCCTCAGCTCCAGCTGGCCGCGTGACGGTGAGCGAACTTACGGCCGGGAGCACTTAGGTCGCCGCTTCGTGACCGCATCGGGCAAGCCCGACCCGGCGGCGGGGGCTCGTAGGCGCTTCCCTGCACGCTCCATCGTCCGCGTCGTCGGATCCACCTCACGGGCCGCTTACTTCGCGCCGGTGTAGATCCCGCAGGGAACCGGCATCTCCGGGGCGAAATCGGGGTGCATGGCAGACGTTCCGGACGGGTTGACGCTGAAGCGGCACCTAGCGCTCGAAGGTCGCGAGCGCCGGCCGCTGGCGCGCTGGATTCTGCTCGGCCTGATCGGGGTGGTCTGCCTGCTCGGCCTCGGCAAGGCATTCGGACAACGGCCCCAGACCGAGGTGGCGGAGGGTGGCGGCGCGAGCCTCGAGGTCTACTCGCCCGCACGTCTACGCAGCGGACTCTTCTACGAGTCGCGCTTCACGATCGGCGCTCGCCGCGAGATCGAGAATGCGACCCTCGTCCTGGACCCTGGTTGGCTCGAGGGCATGACGCTGAACACCATCGAGCCGGCCCCCCATCGGCGAGGCCAACCGTGAAGGCAAGATTGCGCTCGAGGTCGGTCGTGTCCGCGCCGGGACGAAGCACGTGCTCTTCCTGCACTTCCAGGTCAACCCAACGAACGTCGGTCGACATCCAGCCGACGTCGAGCTGCACGACGGCGAGACACCCCTCCTGCGCCTCGACCGCACGGTGACCGTCTTCCCCTGATGGATCTCGTCGTTCGCGCAGCCGTCGGCTTCATCTTCATCCTGGTGCTGACGCGCGTCGTCGGGCGGCGCGAGCTCTCCTCGCTTCAGCCCTTCGACCTGATCCTGCTGGTCATGATCGGCGAGCTCGTCCAGCAGGGCATCACGCAGAACGACTTCTCGGTCACCGGCATGCTGCTCGTCGGGGGAACGATCGCGCTGCTGACCGTGGCGGTCTCCTACGGAAGCTTCCGCTTCCGCGGCTGCGGCCGCTGATCGACGGCGAGCCGGTGATCGTCGTCCAGGACGGACGCCCGATCGAGGGTAACCTCGCACGGAACCGCATCACGGTGGACGAGTTGCAGGCGGCTGCCCGTATCGAGGGGATCCCGTCGCTGGATCGCGTCCGCTGGGCCGTGCTGGAGACCAGCGTCCGGCTCAGCTTCATCGAGAAATAGGCTTGTCCACCCGTGCCGCTGTACCTGACCGAGTCAGACGTCGAGGCATTAGTCACGCCGGCCGACGCCGTCGAGGCAGTCGAGGCGTCGTTCCGCCGCCTCGCCGCCGGTGCGGTCGAGAACCGGCCCCGCTATCGGCTGGGACTCGAGGGCGGGCGGATGGCGGTCATGGCCGCCGCCGACCTCGAGCTCGGCTACGCGGGCGTCAAGGCCTACTCTGCGTTCCGCGCGGGTGCGCGCTTCTGCGTGCTGCTCTTCGACTCGGAGGAGCCGGAGCTGCGGGCTGTGGTCGAGGCCGACCTGCTCGGCCGCCTGCGGACGGGGGCGGCGAGTGCAGTTGCTGCTCGCTACCTCGCGCGCGAGGGGGCTGCGACCCTCGGGGTGATCGGGTGCGGCTGGCAGGCACGCGGACAGGTGGCGGCCATTCGCGCAGCGCTTCCCGGCATCGATCGGGTTGTGGCGTATTGCCGGAGCGCAGAGCGGCTTGCAGCCTTCTGCGCCGAGATGGGGGTCGAGCCGGGCGAGAGCCATCGCGAACCCGCAGCGCAGGACGTCGTCGTCACGATCACGACGTCCCCTGATCCCGTGCTGCGCGGCGAGTGGCTACGTTCGGGGGCGCTCGTCTGCGCGGCCGGCGCGAACGACGGCGGGTCGCGGGAGCTCGACAACGTGGTGCTCGAGCGGGCGACCTTCGTCTGCTGCGACTCACTCCAGCAGGCGCGCGAGGAGTCGGCGGATCTTCGCGAGCCGGTGGACGGGGGAGTACTCGACTGGCTCGAGGTGCATGAGCTCCAGGAGGTGGTGGCCGGCGAGGTGCGTGGACGCGCGTCCGACGACGATGTGGTCGTCTTCAAGTCGAACGGGATCGCGGCGTGGGACGTGGCCGTGGCCGCGGCGGCGTATGAACGCGCGCGGGAGCGCGGAGCGGGCCTGGAGCTGTAGTTCTAGGGGCGCTCCTGGCGAGCGCCGGCGATCTTGTCCTCACCGAGCGCGCGGACGACGTCCGGATTGTCGAGCAGGCGCTCGCGCTGTTCCGGCGTCGTGCGGTTACGCAGGTACGGATCATCGAGGATCTCTGCCAGCGGCCGGCCGCGCTCGTGCTCGCGGATCACGTACGTGGCGAGCCGGTCGCGCTGCCCGCCGCCGCGGTCGAGCAGCGAGGCGAACGGGTTGCGCAGGAAGGCGGTCAGGCGGCCCATCGGTCGAGATCGTAGTTGGACTCGGCGCGACTCGTTCTATGATCCGTTCCGATGCGCCGCAACACGTCCGGCGTCTTCGCGGAGCGGGTCGTTCAAGGGCTCGACGACGCCGGCGCGCCCGAGCGGATCGTGATCTGGATCGAGCGTCGGCCGGGCGCGGTGTGGGCGGTCGGACGCGCGGTGAATCCCGAGCGTCGGCCCCGGGAGGGTAAAGCGTCGGACTATGTGTTCGAGGGGTTCGAGCTCGAGGACGCGCTCGAGCAGGCGAACGGCGTTCTGGGCGACGACCTGCGCGTGTCGGCGGCCGACGGCCGCGACCAGAACGTGGATCCCTTTGCGCGCGAGGAGCTTCTGAAGCCTCTCGAACGCTGGTTCTTCGGCCGCTAGCGCTTCCCTGGGCGGCGGCCCCGCTGCGGCCGGCGGAGCCGGCCTCCGCAAGGCCCCCGCCTCGCGACGCTGCGGGCACGCCGCTCTCGAGTCCGTGCTCGCGCACTGTCCTCTCCGGCCATCGCACCCGCAGCGTCGCGCCAGGCAAGCGCTAGAGCAGTTCCGGTTTTGTGCAAATCCAGCGGCCCGAGCTCTCTGCGCAGGCGCGCCGAATGGGCACACAATCGGGACCGTTGTGCGTGTCGTTCAGCGATAGCGTCCGCCCTGGAGCGGAGGGTGGAGCGCACTCCCCACACTCCCCACCCAGGGGTGGGGGGTGCGCGCCTGAAATTCGGATAGCGTCCGGCGCAATGCTGATTCGGCTCGGTCACAGTCCGGATCCCGACGACGCGTTCATGTTCTGGGGGCTCGCGTCCGGCGTCGTGGACACGGAGGGCTTCGAGTTCGAACACGTCCTCGCCGACATCCAGTCGCTCAACGAATGGGCGCTCGAAGGCCGGCTCGAGGTCACCGCCCTGTCGCTGCACGCGTACCCGTTCGTGCAAGATCACTACGTCCTGCTGCCCCACGGCGCGAGCATGGGCGAGGGTTACGGACCGGTGGTCGTGTCGCGCCAGGGCATGACGCGCGATGAGGTGGCCGCCGTGGAGATCGCCGTTCCCGGTCGCATGACGACAGCCTTCCTGCTCCTCCGCCTCTTCCTCGGCGATTTCCGCTACCGCGAGGTTCCGTTCGACCTCATCATCGACGAGGTGCAGTCGGGTCGTGCGAATGCGGGACTGCTCATCCACGAGGGCCAGCTCACGTACGCCTCGCTCGGGCTGAACAAGGTGGTCGATCTCGGCGAGTGGTGGCTGCTGGAGACGGGCCTTCCGCTTCCGCTCGGCGTCAACGTCGCGCGGCGCGACCTCGGCGAGGACGCGCTGCGCCGGCTCTCCCGTGTTCTGGCCGCATCGATTCGCGCCGGGCTGGACAACCGTGCCGAGGCGCTCGTCTTCGCTCGCCGCTGGGGCCGCGGCCTCTCGGAGGAGCTGACCGACCGCTTCGTCGGCATGTACGTGAACGAGCTCACGTGCGACTACGGGGACGAGGGACGCGAGGCAGTCCGTGAGCTGCTGCGCCGCGCCGAGGCGGCCGGCGCGTTCGGCGAGCCGGTCCGCCTCGAGTTCGTGGTGTAGTTACGCGGGCGAGCGTCCGGTCAGCGCCCCTACAACGAGCACGACGAGCACGACGACCAGCAGCAACCACAGCAGGTTGCTGACCCAGATCCCGCCGCCCACGGCGGCGAGGACCAGCAGCACGATCAGGAGGATCAACAGGGGGGACATGGCGGCTCCTTTGACCGGGGGACACCCGACGGAATACCCACTTGCGCACGCCGCCTAACCCTCTGCGGCAACGTTCGTTGACGAAAAAACGACTCTAGACTGGCTGGATGGTCCGCGCGGTCGTCCTGTCTGCCGTGCGCACGCCCGTCGGGCGCTACGGTGGCGCTCTGGCGGGCACGCGCGCGGACGATCTGGCGGCGGCGGCGGTCGCGTCGGCTGTCGAGCGGGCCGGGGTCGCGCCCGCGGAGGTCGAGGACGTCTACCTCGGCTGCGCCAACCAGGCCGGAGAGGACAACCGGAACGTGCACGCATGGCAGCGCTGCTCGCGGGCCTGCCGGACTCGGTTGCCGGGGTCACCGTGAACCGGCTGTGCGCGTCAGGTCTGTCCGCAGTCGTGGCCGCCTGCCACGCGATCGCCGCCGGCGATGGCGACCTCTTCGTCGCGGGCGGCGTCGAGTCGATGAGCCGCGCACCGCTCGCCATGGCGAAGCCCGAGCAGCCGTTCCCCCGTGGCAACCAGACGGCCTACGACACGACGCTTGGGTGGCGCTTCCCCAACCCGCGGCTGGAGGCCCTGTTTCCACTCGAATCGATGGGCGAGACTGGTGAGAACGTCGCCGAGCGCTGGGGGGTGTCGCGGGAGGATCAGGATGCGTTCGCGCTCGAGTCGCAGCGGCGCTGGGCGTCAGCTGCGAAGGGGGGACGCTTCGACGACGAACTGGTCCCGGTCGCGGGGCTCGAGCGCGACGAACATCCGCGGCCTGCGACCGACGCAGCGAAGCTAGCGGCCCTCCAGCCGGCTTTTCGCGCGGGCGGGACCGTGACCGCGGGCAATTCGAGCGGATTGAACGACGGCGCCGCGGCGCTCGTGATCGCGAGCGAGGAGCGCGCACGCGAGCTTGGCGCCGCTCCGCTTGGCCGCTTCGTGGCCGGTGCCGTCGCGGGAGTCGATCCCCGGGTGATGGGCGTCGGGCCGATTCCGGCGGTGCAGAAAGTGCTCGCCCGCGCCGGCATCGAGGCAGGGGACGTCGATCTCATCGAGCTGAACGAGGCCTTCGCGTCGCAGAGCCTCGCGGTGATGCGCGAGCTGGGCCTGGAGCCCGAACGTGTCAACGTGAACGGCGGCGCGATCGCCATCGGCCACCCGCTCGGGATGAGCGGCGCGCGACTTGTGGTCACGTTGCTGCACGAACTGCGACGCCGCGGGGGGCGCTACGGCCTCGCCACGCTGTGCGTTGGCGTCGGCCAGGGCCAGGCCGCTCTCTTCGAGCGCCCGTCGCTTTCCTAACCGGTTCGTTACCGCTCCCTGATCGCGCGGGTGCATCCTTTGAGGGATGCGCGCGCTCGCCGTTGCCGCGATCACTCTCACCGTCGCCGGTGCGGCAGGGCAGGCGCGGCCTGCTGCGCCTCGCACGATCATCACGGCGCGTGGCCCGATCACCGCGTTCGCGCAGGACGGCCGCTTCCTCGCCTGGGCGACAGAGGAGCGCGGTCGGCGCTGCGCCAGAATGGTGCGTCTGCGTGACGTCGCGCGCGGGCGTGAGCGCGTCCTCACCCAGGCCGACCGCCCCACCTGCCGGTCGGTCGCGCGCGTGAACGAGCTCGCCGTCGCCGCGGGTCCGCGAGGCGCCAGCGTCCTTTGGAAGCGCTTCGAGACCGGGAACTTCGCGTACCACTGGCTGTCCAGCGCCTCCTTCAGCGAGCCGCGGGAGCGCGACCTCGGCCCCGTCGCCGAGCTGGTGCATGACGACTTACGCGTCTCGCTCGCCGGTGACAGCTCGTTCCTCGGCTACGGGTGGTCGCACTCGGGAAACGGCGAGTGCCTCGCAGGCGGGTGCTCATACACGATCCAGAAAGGTGGCGTGACGCGCATCGTGGCGGGCAAACCCGCCCCGGTGCCGGCCGTTCCGCCGACCGCGCTCGTCGCTACGGACGGCACGCATCTCGTGCTGCTCGTGCGCGGCGCGGTCGGCGAGCGGACGAAGCCGTCGGCTCCTCTGCGCCGGGTCGAGGTGCGAGAGGCGGCCACCGGACGGCTCGTGCGCGCGCTCGAGTCTGCAGGCTCCGTGCGCGGGCTGGCGATCGACGGCGACCACGTCGCCTTGCTGACCGCGGGAGCGATCGAGCTGCACTCGGTCGCCGGCGGTCGACAGACCACCGTCGCCGTCTCTGCGCGCGCGACCGGGCTCTCGCTCGCCGGCACGCGCATCGTCTTCCGTGTTGGCCGATCCATCCGCCTGCTCGGCGGGGGTGAGCTCGCACGCGCCGCGGCGACGCCGATCGGGTTCTCGCTCGAGGGCGGTCGCCTCGCCTGGGCCGAGAACGTCAAAGGTCGCGGCCGCATCCGCACGCTCGCGCTGCCCTAATCTCCGCGCCGGTGGACGCCGTCACCGGCTACGTCGAGCTCGGCCTGCGCCTCGGACGCCACGTCGACGGGCTCGTCGACGCCTACTACGGGCCTCCCGAGCTCGGCGAGCGCGTCGCCGCCGAGCCGCTCCGCGACCCCGGGGCTCTCGCCGCCGACGCTCGACTGCTGGCGGATGCGCTCGCCGAAGACCCGGTCGACCTCGCGGGCACGCGGCGGCGTTGGCTCCACGCGCAGGTCATCGGCCTCCAGACGGTTGCGGAGCGCCTGGCGGGTGTCGAGCTTCCCTACGAGGACGAGGTCGAGCGCTGCTACGGCGTTCGTCCGCGGCATGTATCCGAGGCGGACTTCGACGCGGCGCACGCCGAGCTCGAAGAGCTGCTGCCTGGAGACGGCTCGCTCCCCGAGCGCTACCAGGCCTGGCGCGAAGGTGACAGCATCCCCGCGGACCTTCTACCGACGGTGGTGGAACGGGTCGCCGCGGAGCTGCGTGTGCGCACGGCGCGCACCTTTGGCCTGCCGGACGGCGAGGAGGCCACGTTCGACTACGTCGCCGCCGAGCCGTGGTCGGCCTACAACTACTACCTCGGCAAGCTCCGCAGCCGAATCGCCGTCAATACCGACCTGCCGACGGCGAAGAACTTCGTCACCGACCTCGTGGCGCACGAGACCTATCCCGGTCACCACACGGAGCACGCGTGGAAGGAGCATCTGCTCCTCGCCCGGGCCGGCCAGCTGGAGGCGTCGATCCTGATGATCGGCACGCCGGAGTCGCTCGTCTCCGAGGGCATCGCAATGCTCGGCCCCGAGTTGCTGCTCGGCGAGGAGCTCGAGCGGCTCGCCGCCGAGCAGCTCGGTGCGGCTGGCCTCGATTACAACCCTGAGCTTGCCGCCGCGGTGAAGCGGGCGCGCCGGCCCATCGAGCTCGTGCCGGGGAACGCCGCACTGATGCTCCACAGCGACGGCGCGACGCGCGACGATGCGCTGGCGTACGTGCGCCGATGGGGGCTCGCGTCCGAGGCACGCGCCGAGCAGACGGTGCGCTTCGTGAGCCATCCCGTCTGGCGCTCGTACATCGCCACCTACACCGACGGCTACCGGGTCTGCAGCGAGTTCGTGCGAGGCGAGCCCGCGCGTTTCCGACGCCTGCTCACCGAGCAGCTGGCGCCGGCAGACCTGATTGCGACGAGCTAGGCCGCGGGAGGTCGGAGGAACACGACGCCGTCGTCCCGCGCGAGGATGAGGGGCACGTCCAGCTCGCCCACGATCGACTCGAGCTCCGCGACGAGGTCGTCGCACGCGGCCCGCGAGTCGCTCCCGCAAGGTATCTCGATCGCTGGCGAGTCTCCGTCAACGGCCCGCGCGTCGTAACCACGCTCCGCCAGCACGGCCACGAGCTGGTCTCGCTCCTCGAAGCGCGGTAGCTCGACGTGCAAGGCGTCGCTCACCCTCGTGTGGTTCCCGAGTACCGCGGCACCGAAACGCCGCTATCGTCCGGCGCGCCATGGCGGTTGCGACGAGCGAGTACGGCCTGTTCATTGGCGGCGAGACGGTGGAGTCGGCCGGCGGCGAAGCGCGGGAGCTGACGGAGCCTGCGACGGGCGACGTGCTGTGTCGCGCAGCCCTGGCGGGCGAGCAGGACGTCGACCGGGCCGTCGAGGCGGCGCGCGGTGCTCTGGCCGGAGACTGGGGCAAGACGCCGCCGACGGAGCGCTCGCGGCTGCTGCACGCGCTCGCCGACGCACTCGCTGCGAACCGCAAGGAGCTCGCGGAGCTCGAGGCGCGCAACGTCGGCAAAGCGATCTCCTCGGTCAAGGCCGAGCTCTTTCAGGCGGTCGAGAACTTCCGCTTCTACGCCTCGGCGGTCGCCTCGATCGCCGGCCGCTCCAACCCGATCGGGGGCTCGCTGCACTTTTACTCGCTGAAGGAGCCCGTCGGGGTGGCCGGCCAGATCGTGCCCTGGAACTACCCGCTGATGATGGCGACCTGGAAGCTGGCGCCGGCACTCGCCGCGGGCTGCGCCGTGGTGCTGAAACCCGATCCGGCCACGCCGCTAACCGCGCTGCGGCTCGCGCAGCTCGCCGGGGAAGTGGGCTTCCCCGCGGGTTCCGTCAACGTCGTGCCGGGTGACGGGCCTACGACGGGCGCGTACCTGGTACGCCATCCCGGCGTCGACAAGGTGGCCTTCACCGGCTCGACCCAAACGGGCGGCGAGATCATGCGTCTGTGCTCCGATCCGATCAAGCGGCTCACGCTCGAGCTCGGCGGCAAGAGCCCGAACATCGTCTTCGCAGACGCCGACTTGGCGGACGCCATCCCGAGCGCGGTGTGGTCGATCTACTACGCAGCTGGGCAGAGCTGCGAGGCGCGGTCGCGTGTGCTTGTCGAGTCGAGCCTGTACGACGACTTTGTGGCGCAGTTCGCCGACGCCGCGGGCCGCGTGAAGGTCGGCGATCCGCTCGACGCCGATACCCAGATGGGCTCGCTGATCTCCCTCGACCACCGCGACAAGGTGCACCGCTTCGTCGAGCTCGGCCAGGAGGAGGGCGCCGAGGTCCTAGCCGGCGGCGAGCAGCCCGACGGCGTAGGCGCGTTCTACCCGCCGACCGTGCTGGGCAAGGTTGACAACGGTATGGCTGTGGCGCAGGAGGAGATCTTCGGGCCGGTCGTGACGGTGATCCCGTTCGAGGACGAGCGTGACGCCGCGCGTCTCGCGAACGACGTGAAGTACGGGCTGTTCGCGTCGGTCTGGACGCGCGACCCGGCACGGGGCCACCGCCTCGCGCGCCGGCTCCAGGCAGGAACGGTCGGAATCAACATGCCGTACACCGCCTTCCCCGGCATCCCGTTCGGCGGCTACAAGCAGTCGGGGTTCGGCCGCGAGCTCGGCATCGAGACGCTCGACCTCTACCTCGAGACGAAGAGCGTCATCCACTCGACCTCGCCGAAGCCGTTCAATCCTTTTCAGCTGTAGCGGCGCGCTCCCCGCACGAGTCGCCCCGGGTGCGAGGCGGGCTCGTCGCGCGGTCGGTGAGCCTCGTCGGCGGTCTGTTCCTGTTCGCGGCCGGCATCGTCGCGCTGCTCGAGTCGGAGCTCGGGCTCTCGCCGTGGGACGTGCTGAACCAGGGCCTCCAGCGGCAGACGCCGCTTTCGTTTGGCATCGCGAACATCGTGGTCGGGCTCGTCGTTCTCTTCGTCGCCTGGGCGCTCGGTTCCAGGCCGGGAATCGGGACGGTCGCGAACGCGGTGCTGATCGGGGTGTTCGTCGACCTGCTGCTCCTCGTCCCCGCTGTGGCCGAGTTGGCCGGGAGTGCGCTCGCGGTGAGGATCGTCCTGCTGCCGGTGGGCCTCGCGCTGTTCGGCATCGGCACGGCCTTCTACATCGGGGCTGGGCTCGGCGCCGGCCCGCGTGACTCGCTCATGCTCGTACTCTCCCGCCGGACCGGCGCGCGAATTGGCCTCGTTCGCGGCCTGCTCGAGGTGAGCGTCCTGCTCGCCGGCATCGCGCTCGGCGGCACCTTCGGCGTGGGCACGATCGCCTTCGCCCTCCTGATCGGCCCGATCATCGAAGTCTCGTTCGCCCTCCTAGAGCGCTCCCCGCTCGCGGTCCCCGGCCGGCCCACGTCGGTCATCGAGAGCCAGTAAGCGTTTTGGCCGGAAGGGAACGCCGGCTCCGAAGGGGGGCCACGATCAGCCGCGGAAGCCGTCTCGCCGCCCAGGTCGCCAACGCCCCACCACGCACGACGCAGTTCCTATCGGCGAAGGCGGGGGTCTCCCCGCCGCAGCCGCACCGCGGCTCCGGCGTTGGGAGGGTCTAGGATGCTCCCTCCGGCCATGCCCGCCGGAGCGCGGCGGCGGCCTCTTCGAGCTCGGGCCGAGCTCTGACCGAGTAGTCGGGCGGGAAACGCAGCCCGAAGCCGTCCCCGGCATAGCGAGGGAAGACATGCAGGTGGACGTGGAAAATCTGCTTGTCCGGCGGCTTCACCGTCTGCGAGTAAGAAGTTGACGCCTTCGCAGCGGATTGACGAAGCCCGTAGCGCTGCTGCAGCGCGCTGACCAACCACGAATAAGTGCCCGCCCTCTTCCTCGGCCAGGTTTGTGAGAAACACGGCGTGCGTGCGAGGCACGACGAGCATGTGACCGGGCAAAACCGGCTGTATGTCCATGAACGCCACCGCGCGCTCGTCCTCGTAGACGATGCTGACCTCCGCTCGACGGGCCGCGAGACAGAGCAGACAGTCGTCCATCCTCTCGCAGTTGTACCTCAGCTCACCGGCGGAGGCGGGGTCCCCCCGCCGCAGCCACAGCGCGGCTCCGGCGCGTCTGCTCGTTGGGAGGGGGGCACACGGGGGGAACCGGCTGTTCCCCCCGTGCGAGCGAGCTAGCCGCCGCGCAGCGGCGGCGCGAGCGTCAAATCCAGCTGAGCTCTTGCTGCAAGATCGGGACGAGGAAGTAGAGCGCGAACGCCGCGCTCGCGACCCACATCAACGGGTGGACCTGACGAGCCAGCCCCTGTGCCGCCCGGACGACGACGTAGGCGATGAAGCCGAAGGCGATCCCGTCGGCGATCGAGAACGTGAACGGCATCATCATGATCGTCAGCGCAGCTCCGAGGCCGAGCGCGAGATCCTGGAAGTTGATCCCGGCAAGGACCCGGCCGCCTGGCGTGACGGCGTCGCGTCGCGGCGACGTCAGCGGCTCGTCCAAGCGGCCGCGCGTCGGGGCATCCTGTCCGACCAGCGTGCCTTCCTCGACGTCTGCCTCCTCTTCGGCCTCCGACAGTACGGTGATCATCAGGTACGCGACGACGATCAGCGCGGCGGCGGTGGCCTGGGGCGGCACCATACCGATCAGCGGCGCGACGAACATGAAGGGGAAGAAGAGGGCGCCGGTCACGACGCTCACCCAGCCGGTACGTCCGCCGACGCCCACGCCGGCCGCCGACTCGATGTACGTCGTCGCCGACGAGGCCGACGCGAAGCCGCCGACGCTCGCGGCGAGCGAGTCGACGAGCAGCGGCTTCTGGATCTCAGGCAGCTCGCCACGCTCGTCGAGATAGCCGGCCTGCTTGCCGACGCCGACGAGCGTTCCCATCGTGTCGAAGAAGTCGCTGATCATCAGCGTGAACACGAACGCGATCGCGGCCACGAACGGCAGCGTCGAGAAGGCGTCGAAGCTGATGTCGCCCACCAGGCCGAAGTCCGGGGCGTCGAAGATGTCGTCCGGCCAACGCGCGTAGCCCAGCTCCTGCGGGTAGACGTCGTAGTCGTTCGCCCAGTTGACGAGCGTCGCGATGATCGTCGTCAGGACGATCCCGATGAGCAGGTCGCCCGGGATGCCTCGCGCCCGCAGGACGATCGTGATCGCCAACCCGATGAGTGCGATCACCACCGGCCAGGTGACGAACTCGGCCAGATCGACGGGTGTGCCCTCCCCGCGGACGACGAGCCCCGCGTTCGTGAGGCCGATGAAGCCGATGAAGAGCCCGATCCCGACTGCGATCGCCTTCTTCAGCTCGAGGGGGATCGCGCGCATGATCATCTCGCGCAGCCCGACCAGCACCAGGATCGTGATTGCGAGACCCTCGATCACGACCAGTCCCATCGCCTCGGGGAAGCCGAGCCCTTCGCCCGCGACGAGCGTGAAGGCGACGAACGCGTTGAGACCGAGGCCGGGCGCGATCGCGTAGGCGCGGTTCGTGAACAGGCCCATCGCGATCGTCATCACGCCGGCGACGAGACAGGTGGAGGTGAGGACGGCGTCGAACGGCAAGCCCTGCTCCTCGAGTCCTTCGACGCCCGCGAACCCGAGGATCGCCGGGTTCACGAAGATGATGTAGGACATGACGATGAACGTGGTGACGCCGGCGATCGTGTCGCGCGCGAGCGTCGTCTCGTTCTCGTCGAAGCGGAACCAGCGTGCCAACTGCTCCATGGTGGGGCTCCTTCTGGCGAGTGACGCGGCCGCGCGATGCTAAACCGGTCGGGCGCCGATCGCGTGCTCGAGCGCCTCGAGCGCCTCTACCGCATCGGCGGCGGCGAGGGCGCGAATCGGCCCGGCTACTCGCCCGAGGAGCAGGAGGGGTGCGACCTTGTGGCGTCGTGGATGGAGGAGGCTGGCCTCGAGGTCGAGTGGGATCCGTTCGGGAACCTCGTTGGCCGGCTGCATGGGACCAGGCCCGAGCTCCCGGAGGTCTGGACAGGATCACATCTCGACTCGGTGCCAAGTGGAGGCAAGTTCGACGGGTCGCTCGGCGTTGTTGCAGGGCTCGAGGCGGTCGAGCGCACCGGTCGCAAGGGACGGACGATCGCGACGGCCGTCTTCCGCGCCGAGGAAGGCGTTCGCTTCGGCGGGTGCCTCGGTAGCCGCGCCCTCTGCGGCCGCCTGGGCGACGAGGAGCTCGACACGCTCGGCGTCGGTGGAGTCTCCGCCCGAGACGCCGTTACGCGGCTCGCGCTGCCCCGCGGAGTCCCGCAGCTACTGCCCGGCACGTTCGTGGAGCTCCACGTCGAGCAGGGGCCGCGACTCGACGCGCTGGGGGCTCCGCTCGGCGTCGTCACTGCGATCGCGGGCCAGCTGCGAACCAAGGTCGTGTTCCAGGGTGTCGCCGGCCATGCTGGGACGACCCCGATGGCGGCACGCGACGACGCGCTCGTCAGCGCGGCGGAGTTCATCCTCCGCGCCCGCGCAGCCGCTCTCTCTGAGGATGCCGTGGCGACGGTAGGCGAAGTCGAAGTGGAGCCCGGCGCCGTCAACGTGATCCCAGGGCGGGTGACGCTTTCGCTCGACGCGAGGGCAGGCGACGCCGAGACGCTGGCCCGGCTCGCCGCGGAGCTCGGCGCGGACGCGTCAGGTCGCAACGATCCGGTCCCGATGTCCGGCGACGTTCGCACCGTCCTGAAAGACGCTCTCGAGCGTCGAGGTGCCTCCTCGGTCGAGTTGCCCTCGTGGGCGGGGCACGACGCGGGAGTGCTCGCGGCCGCGGGTGTGCCCAGCGGGATGCTCTTCGTCCGGAGCCTGGCCGGCGGCGCGAGCCACTCGCCGGCCGAGGAATCGAGTCCCGATGACGTAGCGCTTGCGGTCGAGGTGCTCGCCGACGCTCTCGGCCGGCTCGCGACGGCTTAAAGACCGAGGATCAAGCCGAGGGCCTCGTCCACGGCGCGCAACTCGCTCGCCTCGAGCCGTCCCGCTGACCCGCCCAGGCGCTGCGGATCCACGACGGTCGTCTGCTCGACGAGCACGCGTGTCTCCCGCCCGTCGAGTGCGATCGGCGGTCTGAAGCTCGCCGGCCGGGCACCGCTGGAGGTCGGTGTGACAAGCGTCGTGCTGAGTTCGAGAAACTCGTCGGCCTGGACGATGACCGCGTAGCGCGAGCCGCGCTGCTCATGCCCCCGCGCGCCGCGGCGTGCCGGGAGGCGGAAGATCTCGCCACGCACCATCTCAGCCCCGCGGAGACGGCGCCAGCTCGGCCATCTGCTCCCGGATGATGCGCATCTCCTCGCGGTCTCGCTCGTCGCCAGCCACGCGTCGGACTTCGTCCTGGATCGCTGACCGGACGCGCCGACGCGCCGCCGCCTCGCGCAGCGCGATGCGGACCGCCTCGGAATCCGTCAGGCCTCCGGCGCGTACCACGGCGAGCGCAGCAGCCGAGGAATCGTCGAGACGAACGTGAAGCGAGCGGGGCATCGCGACTACTGTAGCACATATCATGCTACAGAGACCCGCGTGCTAAAGGGCGAGGCGAGCGGAGCTCACCCAGCGGCGCGTGCGAGCACAGCCCGCGCCTAGGGCTCCTCGAAGCGGATCGGCTGCGCGCCCTCCCAGAGCGTTAGCCGGCCGAGCTCCTTCAGCTGCTGCTCCTGCCCCTCGACGAGGGTGGCGAAGTGATTCGCCCAGAGCTGACCCGCCTTGCTCGCGAAGCTGCAATAGCCGTACGGGAAGAGCAGCTCGGTCTCGCTCTGGCCGCCGGGATAGAGCGCGAGCTCGCCCGGATGCGGGTAGCTCGTCGCGTTCTCGGGGCCGATGCCGAGGTCGCGGTCGCCCCACGGGATCCAGTTCGACTCGCCGCTCCAGCGGCAGTGGATGATCCGGTCCTCGAAGGGGAGGATCGCCCTGAACGCCGCCACGGTCCGCGGCGCGAGCTCTTCCTCCCAGCGCGCGGTGAACCGCATCCCGGCAGCCTCGATCTCGAGCACGCGTTGACCCTACCCGGCGGCTGCGGCCCAGGCGACGAGCGCGGCCCGCTCGTCCTCCGTCATCCCCGTCGCGTTCCCCGGCGGCATCGCGCCCGACCGGACGAGGCGCTCGACGGCGTCCGCGTGGCGGCGCATGTCGTCGACCTTCGCGAAGACGACGCCGCCCGGCGCCGACGCGCCCACGTGGCAGCTCGCGCAGCGGCGCTCGACGATCGCGAACGCTCCGGCGTCGCTCACGGGGACCGCCGGCGGCGGCGCGTCGTCCGGGTCGAGCGCGACCACCAGCGCGACGGTCGCCACGGCGGCGGCCACGAGGAGCGCGGGGGCGGGCCGGTCCCGGTGCCAGAGGTTGAAGAAGTGCCGGACGAGGAGGGTGATCGCGAAGACCGCGAGCAGCACGAGCCACGCCCGCTCGCGGCTCCAGACGAGCGGGAAGTGGCCGGCGAGCATGGTGAAGAGGACCGGCAGCGTCAGGTAGTTGTTGTGCACCGACCGTTGCTTCGCGCGCAGCCCGGGGGCGGCGTCCGGCTCGCGCCCCGCCTCCTTCGCCCGGATCAGCTGGCGGTGGGCGGGGATGATCGTGACGAGGACGTTCGCCGCCATGATCGTCCCGAGCGTCGCCCCGACCATGAGCACGGCCGCGCGGGGCGCGAACAGCTCGGTCGCGAGCCAGGCGGCCGCGGCCGTCAGGAGCACGAGGAACAGGGCGACGGCCGCGTCCTCGCGCAACAGCCGGCAGGCGAGGTCGTAGGCGAGCCAGCCGATCGCCAGGAAGCCGGCCGAGGCAAGCACCGCGGCCGCCGTCGACAGGTCGGCGACGGCCGGGTCGACGAGCCGCGCGTCCGCGTCGAGCCAGTAGAGGAGCACGAGCAGGCCGAACCCGGAAAGCCAGGTCGTGTACGCCTCCCACTTGAACCAGTGCAGCGGGTCGGGGAGGACGCGCGGGGGGACCGCGTGCTTCTGCGAGTGGTAGAAGCCGCCGCCGTGGACGCCCCAGTACTCCCCCGCGACGCCGGCTTCGGCGTCGGCCCGGTGGATGGGCGGGCGCAGCCCGAGGTCGAGCCGGATGAAGTAGAACGACGCGCCGATCCACGCGATCCCCGAGACCACGTGGAGTAGCCGCAGGACGAGGTCGGCGACCTCTCTCAGGTAGTCGCCGTCCACCGCGCCCTCGCGATCGCGCACAGCTCGCGCAGCCCCGTCTCGAGCTCCTGGCCCCGCGTGCGCCGGAGCCGGTCGCGCAGGACGGGCAGCAGCTCCGCGCGCGAGCGGCCGCCCACAAAGACGACGAACGCAAAGCCGAAGCGCTCCTCGTAGCGGCGGTTCAGCTCCGCGAGCTCGTCGAGCGCCTCCGGCTCGTCCCCGTGCTGCTCGGGCGAGCGCTCGCCGATGCGCGGGTGGGCAGCGAGCGCGGCGTGCTGGTCCTCCGGTGGCAGCCCGAGCGCCACCTCTTCGGCGACGGCGAGCGGATCCTGCCGCGCGGCGAGCTCCTCCACGAGCCGCGTCCGGCCGGAGAAGAGCGGGACGAGCTCCCCGACCGTCAGCTGCCGCGGTAGGTCGCGCACGAGTACGGTGAGACGAGGAGCGGGACGTGGTGGTGCCCGTCGCCGAGCTGGACCTCCAGCTCCACCCGGCGGAAGAACGGCGACGGCGGGCGGAAGACGAGCACGTAGACGCCCGGGTCGAGGTCACGGGCCAGCGCGTGGATGCGCCCATCGGCGTCCGTGTCGCCGCCTGCGAGCAGCTCGCCTGCCCGGTAGAGCTCCACCCGCACGCCGGCGGCCGGCCTGCCGAGCCCGGTGTCGAGCACGTGGGTGGAAAGAGAGGTCACGTGATGAATCTTTGCGCCTGGCGGCGATGCTCGCGCGCGATCTCATGCTCGTCGGCGCGCGCGAGGCGACCGTCCCGCACGATCTCCTCGCCGCCGACGAAAAGACGGTCGACACGGTGCGGCGCGGAAAGCACGAGGCCGGCAACCGGATCGTCCGCCCCGCCGAGCTCGAGCCCGTCGGTGCGCCAGACTGCGAGGTCGGCGCAGCGGCCGGGCTCCAGTACGCCGATGTCTGCGCGCCGAAGGGTCGTCGCGCCGCCCCGCGTGGCGAGCTGGAGCGCCTCGCGCGCGGTCATGGCGGCCGGTCCGCCGCGGCCCCGTGCCGCGAGCAGCGCCTGCTTGACCTCGAGACAGAGGTCGCCGCGCTCGTTGGAGGCCGAGCCGTCCACGCCCAGCCCCACGCGCACCCCGGCGTCCACCAGCTCCCGGACGGGGGCCACCCCAGCGCCCAGCCGCAGGTTCGACGTCGGGCAATGCGCTACGCCGGTGCCGGTCGCTGCGAATCGGGCGATGTCCTCTGCCGAGACGTGGACGCAGTGCGCGCACCAGACGTCGTCGGCCAGCCAGCCGAGCCGCTCCAGGTACTCGACCGGCCGGCAGCCGTAGAGCTCCAGGCAGTAGCGCTCCTCCTCGACGGTTTCGGCCAGATGTGTATGGAGCGGCAGCCCGAGGCGGCGCGCCAGCGCGGCCGACTCCTCCATCAACCGGCAAGTCACCGAGAACGGCGAGCACGGAGCGACGGCGATCTGGACGCGCGCACCGGGTCGACGCTCGTGGAGCTCGTCCGCCAGCCGCTCGGTATCCGCGAGCACGTCGTCGGGCGCCTCGACGAGCGAGTCGGGAGGCAGGCCGCCGTCCGACTCGCCGAGGTCCATCGAGCCCCGCGAGGCGACCAGCCGCAGCCCCAGCTCGCGCGCCGCCTGCACCTCAGCTTCGACCAGGCCCGACTCGCCGCGCGGGAAGACGTAGTGGTGGTCGAAGACCGTGGTGCACCCGGAGAGCGCGAGCTCGGCTAAGCCCGTCCGCGCGGCCGCGTACTCGGCTTCGGCGTCGAGCCGCGCCCAGATGGGATAGAGCGTTTTGAGCCAGGTGAAGAGGTCGGCCTCCTGCGCGCGGGCGCGAGTGAGCGTCTGGTACAGGTGGTGGTGTGTGTTGACGAACCCGGGCGTGACGAGCGCGCCGCCCAGGTCGATCCGCTCGTCTGCAACCGGTGGCTCGCCACCGCCGACCGTGCGGATCGTCCCGTCTTCCACCAGCAGCCAGCCGTCGGGGTGCTCGTCGCCGGCGTCGTTCATCGTGACCACGTAAGCGCCGGAGAAGAGAGTCGCCATCACGCGCGCCCCACGCCGAGGTTCGCGTCCCTGGGCAGCAGGTCGTGCCACCCCGCCATGCTTTGTAACACACTGTTACTTGGCGCAGGCCCGCCCGCGCGAAGCTTCCCGCGAGATGTCCTCCTGACCACGGGAGAGTGCGCATCCGCAGCCGTGGCGGGCTTTGGTCGCCACGGCTGCTGCGGCTCGCCGATAGGACACCCGCTCGAAGTCGTCATGGTTTCGGCGCAGCCGAAGCCGGACTTCGAGCGGAAAGAAGTCGTCATGGCGCCGCGGAGCGGTGCCGGACTTCGAGCGGGAGGTCGGCGCGGAGCGGTACCAGCTCGAAGCGGTCGACGTCGACGAGGCCGCGATCAGTGATCTTGAGGCTGGGGATCACCGAGAGGGCCAGGAACGCGAGCGACTGGAACGGCGAGGGCAGCGTGCAGCCCAGGGCGTGCGCGGCGGCCACGCAGTCGCGGCTCGCCGCGACGACCTGCTCGAACGGCGCGGCGGATAAGAGGCCGGCGAGCGGCAGCGGCAGCTCGGCGCGCACCTGCCCGCCCTCGACCACGACGACGCCGCCCTCGATCTCGGCCAGCCGGCCCGCCGCGAGCGCCAGGTCGCGGTCGTCCACGCCTACGACCACCAGGTTGTGCGCGTCGTGTGCCACCGTCGATGCGAGGGCGCCGGCGCGCAGGCCGAACCCGCGGACGAAACCGAGACCGATGCGACCCGTGCCGAGGTGCCGCTCGAGCACCGCGATCTTGACCAGGTCGCGGTCCGGGTCCGCGACCGCGTGGCCGTCGACCACGGTCGGCTCCTCGACGAGCGATTCCGTGACGATCTGGTCGGGCACGATGCCGATCACCCGCGCGCGTTCGCCTTCCTCCCAGGGAATCCGGAAGTGCGCGGTGCCGACGGGCTGCAGTCGGACCGTGTGGCGCACCCAGTCCGGCACGTCAGGCCGCCTGATCTCGCTCACGCGGCGGCCTGCCTTCAGCACGAGCTCGGGCTCGAAGCGCTCGAGGTCCGGCAGGACGAGCACGTCGGCCTGGTAGCCGGGCGCGAGCGCGCCCAGGTGGCGCAACCCGTGCCAGAGGGTCGGATTCAGCGACGCCATGACGAGCGCATCCTCGGCCGCCACCCCTGCGGCGACCGCCTCACGCACCATCGAGTTGACGTGGCCCTCAGCCGCGACGTGCTCGGGCTCGCGGTCGTCCGTGCAGAAAGCGAGCCGGTGGGGGCCGAACTCGTGGACGAGAGGTAGCAGGGCGTGGAGGTTGCGCGCGCCGGAGGCCTCGCGGATCAGCACCCACATGCCCGCGCGCAGCCGCTCGCGCCCCTCCTCGAGCGTGGTCGCCTCGTGATCCGAGCGGATCCCGGCGGCGGCGTACGCGTTCAGCGCGTTGCCCCGCAGACCGGGCGCGTGCCCGTCGACGTGCGTCGCGCCGCTGAGAGACAGCTTCGTGAGCTCGCGCTCGTCGCCGGAGACGACGCCGGGGAAGTTCATCATCTCCGCCAGTCCGAGCACGAGCCGCCGTCGCAGCAGCCCCTCGAGGTCGCCCGGTGAGAGCGGCCTGCGCGGGGACTCGAACGTGGACGCGGGCACGCACGACGAGGCCATGAAGTAGACCTCGAGCGGCACCTCGTCACAGAGGTCCGCGAGCCAGTGGACGCCGTCGGTGCCGAGTACGTTCGCCATCTCATGCGGGTCGGCGACGACGGCCGTGGTGCCGAGCGGGAGCACCAGCCGCGCGAACTCGTCCACGAGCAGCTTCGAGGACTCCAGGTGCATGTGCGCGTCGACGAAGCCGGGCGCGAGCCAGCGACCCGAGACGTCGAGGACCTCCGCGCCGTCGTAGGAGCCGAGCCCGGCCACGTAGCCGTCCGCGATTGCCAGGTCGCCCTCGAGCCATTCACGAGTGAAGGCCGAGAACACCCGCCCTCCGCGTAGGACGAGATCTGCGGGCTCGTCGCCGCGGGCCACGGCGAGACGTCGTGCGAGGTCAGGCATGTCGCGACCCTAACGGTCGCTTCACGGGGGAAACGGCCGGTTTCCCCTGGCGCCTCCTTCCCAACACGTCAGACGTGCCGGAGCCGCGTTGTGGCTGCGGCGGGGAGACCCCGCCTCCGCCGGATTAAGGTTGAGGCGTGGAAGTTCTCACGCCGCGGAGCCTTGACGAGGCGCTGCGCCTGAAAGCCGAGCGCCCCGACGCGCTGCCGATCGAGGGCGGAACCGATGTGCTGGTGCTGCTGAACTTCGACCATGCGCGCCCGGCTTCGCTCCTCGACCTGAACCGCGTCGACGAGCTGCGCGGGTGGTCGCGGGAGAACGGGACGGTGCGCCTGGGCGCATCGCTCACGTACACCGAGGCGATGGCGGAGCCGCTCGCGGAGCTCCTGCCCGCGCTCGCCCAGGCCTCGCGCACGGTCGGCTCGCCGCAGATCCGCAACCGGGGCACCATCGGAGGAAACCTCGGCACGGCGTCACCGGCCGGTGACGCGCTGCCGCCGCTCCTCGTGGAGGGCGCGGAGGTCGAGCTGGCGAGCGTCCGCGGAACACGAACCCTGCCGGTCGAGCAGTTCCTGGTCGGTCCGAAGCGCAACGCGCTCGAGCCCGATGAGCTGATCGTCGCCGTGCGCCTGAGTCCGAGCGGCGCGCCGCAGACCTTCATGAAGGTCGGGCCTCGCAACGCGATGGTGATCGCAGTCTGCTCGCTCGCGCTCGCTGCCGATCGCGAGCGGGGCGAGCTCCGCGCGGCCTTCGGCTCTGCAGGCCCGGTGCCTACCCTCGTCACGGCGCCGCTCGCCGAGCGTGACGCGTTTCCCGAGCAGGTCGCGGACGCTTCGCGCCCGATCGACGACGTGCGCGGAACCGCGACCTACCGCCGTCACGCGCTCCGGGTGCTGACCGAGCGGGCCCTCGACCGCTGCCTCGCATGAGGATCTCTTTGCACGTCAACGGCGAGCGGCGCCAGACCGAGGTCTGGGAAGGCGAGAGCCTGCTCTGGGCGCTGCGCGAGCGGCTGGGCCTGCCGGGGTCGAAGAACGCCTGCGAGCAGGGCGAGTGTGGCTCGTGCTCGGTACTCCTCGACGGCGTGCTTGTTTGCGCGTGTCTCGTGCTGGCCGCCCAGGCCGACGGTCGCGACGTCGTCACCGTAGAAGGCCTGCGCCGGGACGGCGGTCTGCATCGCGTGCAGGAGGCGTTCGTCGAGGCGGGCGCCGTGCAGTGCGGCTTCTGCACGCCGGGGCTGGTGATGGCGACCGCCGACCTGCTCGACCGCATCCCGGACCCGAGCGAGGCCGAGATCCGCGAGGCACTTTCCGGCAATCTCTGCCGCTGCACGGGCTACGCCAAGATCTTCGACGCTGTGCGCCTGGCGGCCGCGTCGTGACGGCGACGGTCCGCGAGGTCGAGCGCGGCCGCCTCGTCCCGGCCGTGGGGCGGCATGACGGCATCCCGAAGGTGACGGGCGAGTTCGCATACTCGAGCGACCTCTCGGCGGCCGGGATGCTCTGGGGTCACACCGTGCGCAGCCCCCACGCGCACGCTCGTATTGTCGAGATCGATGTCTCGGAGGCGCTCGCGATGCCAGGAGTGCATGCGGTGCTCACGCACGACGACGTTCCCGGGGTCAAGCGCTACGGGCTCGAGTTCCCCGATCAGCCGGTGCTGGCGATCGACCGTGTGCGCTACCACGGGGAGCCGGTCGCGCTGGTGGCCGCCGTGCACCCCGAGCAGGCCCGGCGTGCCGCAGCTCGAGTCCGGGTCGAGTACGAGCTGCTCGAGCCGGTGGTCGATCCCGAGCGCGCCACCGAGCAGGAGCCGCTGCACCGCGACCGCCCGACCATGGCGCACGGCTACCGCGACGACCCGCGTCCGAACGTCGTTCGCCACCTCGTCATCCGGCACGGAGACCCCGACGCTGCCGGCGACGTCTCTGTATCGGGCACGTACGAGACCGGCATCCAGGATCAGGCGTTCCTCGGACCCGAGTCCGGCCTGGCGGTGCCGGACGGCGCCGGGGGCGTCGACATCTACGTGGCCACTCAGTGGCTGCACGTCGACCGCGACCAGGTGGCGCCGTGCCTCGGGCTCGAGCCGGAACAGGTGCGTATCCATCTCGCCGGGGTCGGAGGCGCCTTCGGCGGGCGCGAGGATCTGTCGATGCAGGTGCACGGCGCGATGCTGGCGCTGGTGACCTCGCGTCCCGTGAAGATGGTCTACGCGCGCGACGAGTCATTCTGGGGGCACGTCCACCGCCACCCCGCGCGCATCTGGGCCGAGCATCGCGCCACGCGGGACGGCCGGCTCGTCGCCGTCCGCGTGCGGATCCTGCTGGACGGCGGCGCCTACGCGTCGAGCTCGACCGCTGTGACGTCCAACGCCGCTTCGTTTGCGTGCGGCCCGTACGCGGTGCCGAACGCGCTCGTGGAGTCGACCTGTGTGTACACGAACAATCCTCCGTGCGGTGCGATGCGCGGCTTCGGCGCCGTGCAGGCATGCTTCGCGGCCGAGGCGCAGATGGACCGGCTGGCCGCGGAGCTCGGGCTCGACCCCGTGGAGCTGCGTCTGCGCAACGCCCTCGCTCCCGGCGGACGGCTGCCGACCGGCCAGGTCGTGACCGGCTCGCTGCCGGTGGCCGACGTGATCCGCCGGGCGGCCGAGCTCCCGCTGCCCGAGCCGGAGGATCTGCCGCGCGACCCGATCCGCCTGCCCGGGGGTGCGGGCAACACGACGCGCGGTGAGGGCGTGCGCCGCGGAGTCGGGTTCGCCGTCGGCATGAAGAACATCGCTTACTCGGAAGGCTACGACGACTCGACAGTCGCGCGGGTCCGCCTCTTCGCGGACGCGCACGGCGGGATCGCGGCCGAGCTGCACTGCGCCGCGGCCGAGGTGGGCCAGGGAGTCACGGACGTGATGCTCCAGGTCGCGCGGTCCGAGCTTTCGGTCGAGACCGTCGTGCCTGCAGCGCACTCCACGGCTGCTGTGGGCTCGGCCGGCTCGGCGTCCGCCTCCCGCTTGACCTGGATGGTCGCAGGCGCGGTCCGGCTCGCGTGCCGATCGGCGGCCGACGAGCTCGAGCGGCGGGGCGGGCGGCTCGCGGCCGGCGAGGAGATCGACGTCGAGCGCGTCTACCATCACCCGCCGACCGCGCCGCTCGATCCCGAGAACGGACAGGTCACAGGTGAACGCGCCCATGTCGCGCTGGCCTGCGCGGCCATGCGCGTCGTGGCCGAGGTCGACGTCGAGCTCGGCCTCACGCGCGTGGTCTGGATCGGCGTCGCCCAGGACGTCGGCCGGGCGCTCAACCCCGTCGCCGTCGAGGGGCAGATCGAGGGGGGGACGGCACAGGGCCTCGGACTCGCGCTCATGGAAGAGATCCAGACGCACGACGGCCTGATCACGAACGCGAGCTTCACCGACTACCTGATCCCGACCGCGCTCGACATGCCCCCCGTGGACTCCGTGTTCGTCGAGCAGCCCGAGCCCGAGGCGCCCTACGGCGTCAAGGGCGTGGGCGAGTTCTCGACCGTGGTGGCGACGGCGGCGATCGCCTCGGCGCTGCGGGACGCCACGGGCCGGCCTCTGACTCGCGTGCCCGTTCGCCCGGACGAGCTCGCCGGCGTCTAGCTCGAGCCGTCCGAACCACTCGCCAGTCGTCAGCGAACTCGACTCGTCTCACCGAGACGTCCCCGCCTGCGCGCGAGCTGTGCGAGCGGCGGATGCGTCTGTGGGACAGGGGCGTGACGCGGCCGGGTTGGCAGGGGAACTAGCCTGGTCGCGCCGCCCCGGGGTTCGCCGATCGAAAGCGCCCGGCTCTCCTAGCCGATTGCCGTACCGTTCTCGACCTCGCGGTCGGGACGGAGCAGCACGATGCCGTGCGCCCGCGAGCGGGCTGCGAGCACGAGGATCTCGTCGCCGCGGGCCCCGCACACCACCTGCGAGCCGACGAGCTCCGCGGCGTCGTAGGCACCGGCCTCGATGCTTGCCTCGCGCGTTCCGCGGCCGCCCAGGTCGATGCGGAGCAGATACGAGGGGGCGCGCGCTCCTGGGTGCGGGCCGGCCTCGCGGATCCGTCCGACGACGAGATCCAGCTTCTCGAGTGCCTGCGTCGGCTCCATCAGCTACTCGAGAGGGAGAGCGCCGACCCGGCGGCGAGCAGCGCGAGCCCGAGCAATCGCGCCCACCCGATCGGCACCTCGCCCTGGCCGAAAAGGCCGAAGTGGTCGATCACCGCGGCCATCGCGAGGTTGCCGGCAATGACAAGACCAACGGTTGCCGTGACCCCGATCCGCGGCGTCGCCACGGTAATGGCGAGCACGATCAGCAGGCTGAGCAGCCCGCCGGTCCAAAGCCACGCGGGCTCGCGGAAAGTGTCCCGCAGGCCGCCGGCGTTTCGCTCGACCACGGAGAGCACCACCAGCCCGCCGGCGACGGCGACGAGCGTCGAGAACGCGAGCGCAGGGACGATGCCCACACGCTCGCCGAGTTCCCCCATGACGGCGGCCTGCACCGAGCCGGCCAGCCCCGCCGTGAGGGTGAGTGCGACCGCGAGACCGGCTCCGCCTGACACGGACCGCGCAAGCTATACGCTCCGCCCGTCGCCGACAAAGGAGTGTCGATGGTCCGCGTTTTCGTCGTCTACGAAGCCGAGCCGGATGCCGAGCGGTTCGAGCACCACGCCGAGCTCTGCCGCCGGGTTCCCGGCGGCACGTTCCGCCACGGCCGGGTGTTCGGCGCACCTGTCGGCGAGCCGCGCTTCCGCTATTACGCGGAGTGGGAATTCGCGGACAAGGACGCCTTCAAGACCGCCGCGCGCACGGACGAGTTCGTCGCCACCGGCAAGGACGCGATGGCAATGGGCGTTCCGTTCCAGGTGCACTTTGCGGACGTCAGTTGACCGACGCGCCACGCCCCGCTGACCCGGCCGAGCTTGGCTTTGAGCGCATCCGCTACGAGAAGACGCCGCCGCGCGCGACCGTCACTCTCGAGCGGCCCGAGGTGCTGAACGCCTTCGACTTTCGCATGCTGCGCGAGCTCGCGCGGGCCTTCGAGGACGCCTCCTGGGACGACGAGGTTCGCGTCCTGGTCGTGACCGGCGCGGGCCGCGCGTTCTGCGTCGGCGCCGACCTGCGCTCCTGGGGCGCAGAGCTCGTCGGCAACTCGAAGGAATACTGGAAATGGTTCGGCGCCTTCGAGGATATGCACGACCGCCTGCGCAAGATCGGCAAGCCGACGCTGGCGCGGATCAACGGCATCTGCGTCGGGGGTGGCAACGAGCTCCAGATGGGCTGCGACCTCGCCGTCATGGTCGATGACGCGTATATCCGCCACGTGGGACTCGAGCACGGGTCCGTGCCGGCCGGAGGCGCGACCCAGTGGCTGCCGGTCCTGGTCGGCGAACGGCGCGCGCGAGAGATCATCCTGCTCTGCGAGGAGATCTCGGCAGCGCAGGCAGCGGAGTGGGGCCTCGTCAACCGCGCCGTCCCTCGCGAGCAGCTCGACGCCGCCGTCGACGAGTACGCAGAGAAGCTGGCCACGAAGCTTCCCGAGACGACGCGCTACGCGAAGCAGCAGCTCAACTTCTGGCGCGACCTCTCCTGGCACGGGACGGTCGGCCACGCGCGCGACTGGCTCGCGCTGTCGATGCTGAACGAGGAGGCGCAGGACGCGATCAGGCGCTTCCTGGAGAAGGATCGATGACGAGTCCCGAGCAGGGACTGTCCCCGACCGGGGACTGTCCCGTCGGAGCACGAGCTTGAGCGACCGCCTCGCTCTCGTCGAGCGCGAGCCGCCCATCGCCACGGTGCTGCTGAACCGCCCCCAGCAGCTGAACGCGCTCTCCGACGACTTGATGGCCGAGCTCGTCGCCGCGCTGCAGGCGCTCGACGGCGACGAGGAGATCCGCTGCGTCGTCGTCGGCGGCTCGGAGCGAGCGTTCGCGGCCGGCGCGGACATCGGCGAGCTGTCGCACATGACGCCGGTCGACCTGCTCTACGCGCGCCGCGTCGAGCGGTGGGACGCGATCCGCGGGGTCTGGACGCCGCTCGTGGCGGCCGTCTCCGGCTTCTGTCTCGGCGGCGGCTGCGAGCTCGCGCTGCTCTGCGACATCGTGGTCGCGTCCGAGACCGCGCGCTTCGGCCAGCCGGAGACGGGGCTCGGGATCATCCCGGGCGCCGGCGGGACGCAGCGGTGGGCGCGCGCCGTCGGCAAGGCGGTCGCGATGGACGTCGTCCTCAGCGGCCGGTTCCTGTCGGCACGCGAGGCGCTCGCGGCCGGGCTCGTCTCCCGCGTCGTCGCGAAGGAGGCGTGGCTCGAGGAGGCGAAGCGCATCGCCCGCGACGTCGCCGCGAAGGGCCCGGTCGGCACGCGGCTCGCCAAGGAGGCGGTCGACCTTGCCTTCGAGACGCCGCTCTCGGCCGGTCTCGAGCACGAGCGGCGGCTGCTCGCGCTCGCGTTCGCCTCGGAGGACGCCGGCGAGGGCCTCCGCGCGTTCGTCGAGAAGCGCGAGCCCGACTTCAGAGGGAGGTAGGGTGGCGCGCGTCGCGCGGCAAGGAGGAGGGATGGCGGTAGGGGAAGCCAGGCTCGTCGACGTCGGCAGCGGGCTCGTGCCGGAGGGCGAAGGCTGGTTCGTCGTTAACCTCGCGGACGCCGGCTGGTTCCGGAACCCGGCGCTCGGGCACTCCGCGCTGTTCCTTCCCGACGAGCGCTCGCCGGAGCTCGGCGTCAACGTCGGCGTGCTCGAGCCCGGCAGGCCGAATTGCCTGTACCACGCCGAGAGCGTCCAGGAGGCGTTCCTCGTGCTCGCCGGCGAGTGCGTTCTGGTCGTGGAGGGCGAGGAGCGGCGCCTGCGTGCCTGGGACTACGTGCACTGCCCGGCCGGTACGAGACACGTCTTCGTCGGTGCGGGCGACTCGCGCTGCGCCGTGCTCTGCATCGGTGCTCGCCGGCCGGATCGCGGCGCTCTCTTCCCGGTCGACGAGGCGGCCGCGCGCCACGGTGCGAGCGTCGCGCACGAGACTACCTCCCCACCCGAGGCGTACAGTGGGTTCCCCGCGTTCGAGCCGGAGCGGCTCGATCACGCGGGGCTTCCGTGGGAGCCGCGCCGTGGGTGAGGTCGAGACCAGCCGCGACGGCGGCGTGCTGACGATCACGTTGAACCGTCCGGATGTGCTGAACGCCTTCAACCGCGCGATGCACGAAGGACTGTCCGCCGCCCTCAAGAAGGCGCGAGCGGACGATGTGCGGGCTGTCGTGCTGACGGGCGCAGGTCGCGGCTTCTGTGTGGGCCAGGACCTGGCGGAGTTTCGGGAGGCCGCGGGCGACATCGGCGAGCGACTCCGCGGGACGTACCACCCCAACGTGCTCGCGATCCGGGCGCTCGAGAAGCCGGTCATCGCCGCGGTCAACGGCGCGGCCGCCGGAGCCGGCCTGTCTTTCGCCTGCGCCTGTGACCTGCGCCTCGCCGCCGACGGCGCAACCTTCGTGCCGGCTTTTATCAACATCGGGCTCGTCCCCGACTCCGGCGGGACGTTCTTTGTCACGCGTCTGCTCGGCTACGCGCGCGCGTTCGAGTGGCTGACCTCGGGAAAGCGGCTCACCGCCGTCGAGGCACACGCGTGGGGGTTGGTCAGCGAGGTGGTCGAGGCGGACCGTCTGCCGGAGCGTGCCTCGGAGCTCGCGACCGAGCTCGCCGCCATGCCAACGCGTGGCATCGGCATGACGAAGCGCCTGCTCGACCAAGCGGCCACCACGACGCTCGACGAGCAGCTCGAGCGAGAGGCCCAGCTTCAGGCGGCGGCGACGCAGACGGACGACTTCCGTGAGGGCGTGGCGGCGTTCCTTGAGAAGCGCGAGCCGCGCTTCACCGGCCGTTGAGGAGCTACGGACCCGAGGTGGCGCAGGCCTGGAGGCCGAGGTCGGCGGCTAGTGCCCGAGCCTCGGCCGTCGCCTGCTGAGCGGCGCCCGTCAGTTCCTGAAGCCGCCCGTCGTTGCCGCTCCGGGCCGCCTGCCCCATCTGCTCGATCGCGTCCACGCTCCGGTCTAGCGCGTCGGCGAAGGCTCGGGCGTTCGCCTCGTCGCCCTCGGGCGGGTCGAGCTTGCGCAGGCGCTCGACTTGGCGGCGCGCGACCGGCACGAAGCGGCGCGTCCACGGAGCGAGGTCTGGGAGCGTCAGCGGCTGCGGGATCTGCTCGAGCTCCGCCTGCGCGTCGAGACACACGGCGTCGGCCTGGTCGGCGTAGCGGCCGTCCGAGGAGTCGCCGTCGCTGCCTCCGCACGCGCCCGCCACTGCGGTCGCGAGGCAGAGCGCCGCGCCGAGCCGAAGTCTCATGAGCGCGGGCGCAGCTCGACGACGAGGTCGCAGTCGAGCGCGTTCGCGATGCGGAGCAGCGTGTCGATTCGAGGTGGCCGCCCACCAGCCTCGAGCCGTGCGATCGCCGATTGCGTCGTCCCGCAGAGCGCCGCAAGGTTCTTCTGGGAGAGCCCTCGCCGGATCCGGTGGTCTGCAACCTGGTCGGCGATCGCGCCGAAGAACCAGCCACCGTCGTCAACGTGCGCCACTCGCTCGCGTAGCCGCTCGAGCGCGCGAGTGCTTCTGACGGGCCGGCGAGCGCTCACGCCCGGTAGCTTATCGCAGCGCTGCTATGCGAGCTAGAACCGGACAGTGCAGCGCTTGAAGCCGAGCTTCAGCGCGAGCCTCCGCACCTGGAGGTCGTGCGGCTTGGCGGCCCCGATCGCTACCTGCAGGCCGGGGACGTCGTCGTCCACCGCGGCTGACTCGATCGCGTCGAACGCGTCGCGTCGCGCGGCCCACGCCCCGAGCCAATCGTGATAGTCGTTCTCGACCGACTCGGGTGGCCGCAAGGCCCTCAGACCTTCCAGCGTGTCGGAGTAGATGACGCGGGCACGCCGGGAATACGGCGCGACGCCTCGGGGTGTCTTGGGGCTCGGGAGTGAGTCGAGGCGGGAAAAAAACCGGTCACAGACTCGGGTCACCTGCGTGCGCAGCACCGGCGCGGAGAGCCGTTCGTCTTCGTCTCCGCCTCCATCCCCGCCCCCGCAGGCGGCGAGTAGGAGAGTCAGCGTGGCGAGCACCAGAAGGCTCAGTCGTCCGCGCACGGCGGCGAGTGTAACTAGATGGTCTTGAACTGCTCGAACGGCTGGCGGCAGCTCGCGCAGTAGCGGAGCGAGCGGCACGGGGTGGGGCCGAAGAGGTTCTCGAGCCGCGTGTCGATCGACCCGCAGTACGGGCAGCGGAAGCCGCGCTGGAGCTGGACGAGCTTCGGGCCACCCACCGTCCGGGGTGCCGGTGGCGCGAAACCCGCGGCGCGTAGCTTCTCGCGGCCCGCGGGCGAGATCCGGTCGGTCGACCAGGAGTCGTCGCTTATGACGTTCACCTGTGGTTCGGCGCCGAGCTCCGTGATCCGTGCGGCGATGGCGTCGCGCATCACCTCGAGCGCGGGGCAGCCCAGGAAGGTCGGCGTGAACGCCACGCGCACGTTGCGGCCCTCAACGTGAACGTCCCGCACGACGCCGAGGTCGACCAGAGAGATGACAGGAATCTCGGGATCAGGAATTTCTGCGAGCGCGCGCCAGACGTCTTCTTCGACCAGCTCGAGCGCGGCCGCCGGCCCCGGCTCACGAAGGGAACTCACGGCTCCCCCATCCAGCTAGCCATTCGCTCCCGGCGAATGGCTACCACGTCGCACCCGGCACCGAGCGGCGCACCATGGTCATCTCCTCCCACAACGCCGGCCAGTCTTCGAGGTGCATGCCGCGCTCCACGGGTTCGGCGTCCCGCGTGGCTCCGCTCGCCCGCATGCGCTCGCGCCACCGCGGCCGGAGCTCCTCGTCCAGCAGGCCGACGGCGTACGGCCAGAGCTGCTCCACCGCGGCCTCGAGACGCCGGCGGCTCTCGTCGCTCGCCCGCAGCCGAGCCCACCAGAGCTCTGCGTGCATGCGATGGTAGACCTCTTCGCGGTCGATCTTCGCGGCCAGGCCGGCGAGCGCGGCGTCGGCCTCTTCGACAAGCCGACGCACCCTGAGCTCGTCGGCAGTCTCGTACATGAAGTGGCGCGCGACCGTCTTCGCCCAGTCGTCCATGAGACGCAGCTCGACGAGCGGCGCGCAGCGGTATTCCTCCGGAGGGCGGTCGAAGGCGAGCTCGTCCGCGGTCGTGCCCAGCTCGGCTGCCGCCAGCTCGTAGAGGGCCCGCGCGTGCCCGATCTCGTTCTGCGCGATCGACGAGAAGGCGACGTCCTCCTCGAGCAGCGGCGCGATCCCGGTCCACTCCGAGTTGCGCCAGCCGAGTATGAGCTCGTCGTCGGCGAGCTCGAGCAGGAGGTCAGCTCTCGTGCGCTGCGACTGTGCCTGCGCGCTCACGCGCCTCCTTGAGCTTCGCCTTGAGGGGATAGCCGTCCACGCGGTGGTAGTTGCGATTGAGCTCGTCGACGAAGTCCGTGATCTCGTGGATCGCGTCGCGCGGCACCACCCAGAGTGCCTCCGACTCGTTCCGGCGTCCGTAGAAGTCGCGCGCGTAGTCCTCCGCGAACGCCCGGTCGGGCGCTTCGAGGGAGCCCGCGTGCTGGAACGCTTGGCCTTTCCGTTCCTGCCTGAAGACCTCGTAGATCATTCCGCCGTATGTACGTGGCCGTCGGGGCCGGCGAGGCGATCGGTCACGCCGCGCCTGCCGCCGGGGCCAGGGATTCGTGACCACGAGCCCCCAGCACGATCTGCCGGACCCAGGCCTCCTCCTCGAGGTAACGCCGCCGGAAGGCGAGCCGCTCCTGGGTCATCGGGCCGTGGCCCGTGACAACCTGGCGCAGCTCCTCCCAGTCGGGCTCCGTGTACTCCCAGACCCCGTCGTCTCCCTTGTGCAGCTTCGCGTCCGGCACGGTCAGGCCGAGCTCCCAGATCTGCGGCACGTAGCCGTCCAGGAACTGCTGCCGCGCCTCTTCGTTGGCCTGCGACTTGATCCGCCAGAGGACCATCGGATCGTCGCCCGCCTCGATCGGGTTGCCGTGGAAGTGCATGAGCGGCCCCCACCAGCGGTCGAGCGCCTCCTGCACCAGCTCGCGCTGCTCGTCGGTGCCGTTCATCATCGTCAGCACCACGTCGCGCCCGTGCAGGATGTGGAACGATTCCTCCCAGCAGATCTTCTTCATGATCCGCGCGTACGGCGCGTACGAGCACTTGAGCAGAGCCTTCTGCGAGATGATCGCCGCCGCGTCCACCAGCCACGCGATCACGCCGACGTCGCCCCACGTGCGCGTGGGGTAGTGGAAGACGTTGTGGAACTTCGACTTGCCCGAGACGAGGTCGGCGAAGCACTGCTCGCGCGGTTTGCCGAGGTCTTCCACCACGCGGTAGATCAGCTGCGCATGGCCGACCTCGTCCTGCACCTTCGCTGTCAGCGCGAGCTTGCGCTGAAGCGTTGGGGCACGCAGGATCCACTCGCGCTCGGGCAGGACGCCCATCAGCTCTGAGTTGCCGTGCATCTCGATGAACTTCGTCAGCTTCGCCCGGTACTCGTCGGGCATCCAGTCGGACGTCTCGACCTGCCCGCCGCCCTGCACGTACTCGAGGAATTCGTCGTCTCTCGTGGGAGCCAGTCCTTCGCTGTGCTCGGATGATGAGAATGTCGCGTTGTCCGTCATTAGGCGCCTCCAGCGAACGAACGATCGTTAGGGTTCGTTGTAGTATGCCCACCCGCCGCTCGGAGCTCACGCGCCAGGCCGCCCGCCTGTTCGCCGAGCGTGGCTTCCACGGCACGTCGATCGGCGACCTCGCCGAGGCGATGGGAGTGCAGAAGGGCTCGCTTTACGCGCACATCTCGTCCAAGCAGGACCTGCTGTACGAGACGATGCGCGAGGGCGCGGACGCCTTCCACGCCGCGCTGGACGCGCTACCGGAGGGCGCCCCGGTAACCGAGCGGCTGCGGCTTGCGCTGCGCGGGCACCTGCGCGTCGTTGCCGAGCAGCTGGACGTGGCGACCGTGTTCGTGCAGGAATGGCGCTACCTCGAAGGTGACGGGCGCGATGAGATCGTCGCCGAGCGCCGCCGCTACGAGGAACGCATCCGTACGCTCTTCCGCGAGGGCCGCGAGCAGGGTGGGCTGCGCACGGATCTGGACGACGCGACGGCGGCGCTGCTGCTGCTCTCCGCCGCCAACTGGGCATATACATGGCTCGTCCCGGGCCGGGACACCGCCGAGCTCGCGGACCGCTTCTACACCCTGCTCGTCGACGGCATGCGCGGCTACGCCACCCCCGGGTAGCCAGCCATCGGGGGGCGCACGGTCGGCACGTCGGGCTCGAACCGTGTGAGCTTCGGCGAGCTGCCGTACGGACGCGGAGTGATTCGCATCATCGGGCCGGTGCTGCCCATGCCGACGCAGCAGTACTACCACCCGTTCGGCCTGTCGAACTACGCCCTGACCTACTCGGGCTACCAGGTCTTGGAACAACGCTCTCCAGTGGCGGCGGCCGCCGCTTCCGCCGGGCGACCCGGTTGTCGTCCTGAGCAAGACCGGACCCTTGACCGCGAAGCGGGGAACCACGGTCAAGTACACGCTGACGTACACGAACGCCGGGCCGGCGCACTCCGAGCGCGCCCAGGTCGCGGACGTGCTCCCTGCGGGCCTCGACTTCGTCTCGGCCTCTCTTGGCGGCACGTACAACCGCGCCACGCGTACGGTGACCTGGAACCTCGGGACGGTGCCGAACGGGAGTACAGGAACGCTGGAGCTAATCGTGAGCGTGGCACCGACGGTGAAGGTGGGCACGGTCCTGGTGAACAAGGCGGCGTTCACCGGCGATCTGACGGTGTCGACGCGCGCAGCCTGGGCGCTCACGGTTGTCCCCTAGCGCGAGCGAGAACGGTGCGAGAGACCCGGTGGTGATGCCCGGGTCTCTCGCCGGCGCGCGTCGCCAGCGGGGCATGACGCGGGACGCACGTGTTGACACTCGTCCGGGTGGCACCGTACGATGCAGCGCATGGAGGCCGACGGCCACGTCGAGGGACTGACCCGACTCGGCCTGACGATGTACGAGGCGAAGGCCTACCTGGCGCTCATCCGTCGTGGGCATTCGACCGCTGCGGAGGTCGCGCGCCTGGCCGGCGTTCCGCGCCAGCGCATCTACGACGTGCTCGCGAGCCTCGTCGAGCGCGGACTCGCCTCCACCCGGCCCGGCCGCGTGGTCAAGTACGTCGCCTCCGCGCCCGACCACGCGATCGCCCGTCTCGTCGCTGACCGTCGCAACGCCGTGCTCGAGCTCGAGCGCGACGCGAGCGCGATGATCGAGCAGCTGGCTCCCGCCTTCCAGGCCGGCCAGGACGAGACCGACCCGCTCGACTACATCGAGGTGCTGCGCGACCGGCGCGCGATCAACGAGCGCTTCAGCGAGCTGCAGGAGGAGATCCAGCACGAGATCCTCGTCTTCACCAAGCCCCCGTACGCCACGCCGCCGCAGGAGGAGGAGAAGGGCGTCGAGGTGGCGCGGGTATTCTCCGCGCGCAGCGTCTACGAGTTCTCGATCTTCGACGATCCTGAGACCGTCGATGGCGTCCGCGGGTTCATCGAGGCGGGCGAGGAAGCCCGCTTCGTCGAACGGCTGCCGCTCAAGCTCGTGATCATCGACGAGACGATCGTCATGTTCGGCATGGAGGACCCTGTTGCCGGTCAGGCGGAACTGACCATGGTCGTCGTCGAGCACCCGTCGCTGGCTGCGACGCTCAAGATCGCCTTCCAGACGGTCTGGGAACAGGGTCTCTCGTTCGAGCAGGCCTCCGAGCTCCTCATGCCTGTGGCGAAGACCGCCTAGCCGGGCGGCCTCAGGCGCAGTACGCTCTCTCAATCGACCTGCGGGGGGTGATGAAGAAAACGACGGCTTCTGCTCGCGGTTGCACTGCGGTGCTCTTCGTAGCTCTGCTTGCCGCGTGGCTCGCGTCTGCGGCAGCCGCCGACCCGGGCAAGCTACGCGGTGGGCTCGATGCCGTGGTCGCCGGCGCAGTCAAACAGGACCCGCGCATCGCCTCACTCGGGGGCCTCCAAGCCGGCGAGGTCGCCTACTTCGCCCTGCTCTCGGCGCCCAACGACGCCGCGCACGCGGCGGCGCTTTCGCTGCAGGGTGCCCGCGTGCTGCGGACCTACCGATCCACCAGTGCGTACGCGCTGGCATCGAGCCGAGCGGCAGCCCTGAAAGTGGCCGCGCTTCCGTGGGTGCGGTGGCTGACTCCCGTGGAGGTCGTCACCGTGCTCGGGCATGACGCGGTGCCGGACCAGGCGCGGGCGACGAGCGGCGACATCGGCGCGCCCGGCTGGTGGAACCTCGGCGTCACGGGCGCGGGAGTGCGAATCGCTGTTCTGGACACCGGTCTCGACCCCGGGCACCCGGATCTGGACGACCTGGACTTCCGTCACTGGTCGAGCCCCCTACCGAACGCGACGAAGGTCGTCAGCAGCCGCAGCTTCCTGAACGGCGCCTGTTCACCCGGCACGCAGGACGGCCACGGACACGGTACGCACGTCGCGGGAGTGGCGACCGGAACGGCGGAGGGTGCTCCCGTCGCAAGCGACGACGGCCGCTACGCCGGCATCGCCCCGGACTCGGAGCTGGCGGTCGGCAAGGTGATGACGGACGCCGGCGCCGGCATCAACAGCGACCTCGTGGCGGCGCTCGAGTGGGCGGCATTGCCGAGCGGAACCGGTCCGCTCACCTGCCCGTCGGTCGGCGCTCAGATCGTGAACCTCAGCCTCGGCTCCGACTCGCGGCCAGCGCGGCTCAACTCTGGCAGCGACGTCGACTTCGTCAGCTACGTGGCCAACCGGCTCGCCGTGCAGTACGGGACCACGATCGTGGCGGCGGTCGGCAACAGCGGGCCGTTCATCGGCAGCGCGCTCGAAACCCCCGGATCAGCCGCTCAGGTGCTGAGCGTCGGCGCGACCGCGAAGAACTACGACCTGAACCACGACGACACGCTCTCGGGCGACACATGCGCCGGCTACCTGCACCCGGAGTCCGCGCGCAACGACTGCTCGGCGGGCGTCGGCACGCAGCCGGCTTCGATCGCGTCGTTTTCCTCGCGCGGGCCCTCGGGTGATCTGTGGCTGCGCCCGGACGTCGCTGCACCGGGTTACAACATCGTCGCGCCACAGGCATCCACAGGGGTCGCGCTCGCCCAGAACGACCTGAACAAGGGCTCCCGTGGCGACCCGCTCTACGCCACGGCCACCGGCACGTCGATGGCGTCGCCGGCGGCGGCCGGGACGGCGGCACTGCTCCTGCACGCCTACCGCCGGACGCACGGGGCCGTTCCCTCCGGCGGCTCGGGCGTCGCCGGCCTGCGCGCTCGCAGCTACGCGCTGCTCCGGGCGGCGCTCATGAACACGGCCGGAACGGGTCTCCACGAGGGGCGCTGGATCTTGACCGTGGACGGCAGTACCAAGCTCGTGTGTCCCTCGCGCGAGCTCGACGTTATCCTGTTCGGCTTCTGCAGCCTCGGCTTGTCGATCCCGAGCGCGTTCACCGGCTCGCTGACGCTCTACGAGGTGCGAAACGGGCTGAAGGACCGCTACGTGGGCCCCCTCGCCGAGGGCGCCGGGCGTATGAACCTCAGTGCGGCGATCCAGGCCCTGCGCTACGGCGTGGTCGCCTACAGCGCCGCGTCGGGCGCCGGCGAGGTCGCCGGAACGGGCCCCCGTGACTTCCAGGGCAGCTGGCAGGTAGGGGTGCTCCCAGCGGGCACGACGCAGACCCAGCGCTTCGTCCTGCACGCGGCTCCGCACCGAGGCGGCTTCGTGGCCCGCTTCGCGTTCGATCCGGGCCGGCCGTCGGACGGCAGTCGTGCCATCACGCCGGGCGCGGGCGCCTGGGGTATCGCTCTCCCGTCGCAGACCTGGGTGCCGCGGGGCGGAGACGCGTACGTCAGCTTCACCGTCTCCGCTCCGGCCAACGCGGTGCCCGGCTCCTACACAGGATCCGTCGTGGTGACGGTCGCGGGCCAGATCCTGCGAATCCCGGTGTACGCGGCGGTTCCGCTGCACGACACGAACCGCGCCTGGTCGAGCTATGGCCCGCAGGGCAGGGTCACGTCCGCGAAGGACGTGTTCGCAAAGGGCGAGACGAGCTGGCCGTACGCGGGCACCCCCGGAACGGGCTCGTCGGCCGACTGGCACGTCTACCCCGTGCAGATCGCCGCCGGCAGCCGGGAGACCCGCTTCGTCGTGTACGGCGTGAACCCGACCGACGACACCTACGATCTCTACGTCTATGACTCCGAACTCGATCTCGTCGCGAGCAGCCATCCCTTCGCGGCCCCGGGCGTCACGGACGTGACCGCCAACGGCGCCCGCGGACCTTCAACCAGCGCCGCGCCGCAGGTCGTGACGCTCGCGAGGCCCACCGGCGGGACGTACTACGTTGCCGTGAGTCGTGCTCGACTGGGTGCAAGTGGAGCCGGCTCGTTCGGTGCGTTCTTCCTGCGCGTTGACGAGCTGGGTTAGCTAGCCGGAACCTCTCCGCTCTCGCGTAAACGCCTAACGCGCGATCACGCTTCACTGAAGCTTCTCCCGTCGACGGCGGCCACTTTCAGCGGGGCTGTCGCGTTTCGGGGCGCCGCTTCCGAGCGCCGTGACGGAGGACTGCTGAACGACTCCCCGCCCGTTCACAACCGGGGTTCCTTTTCAGTAGTCTGCGCGTGTTTGGTTTTTGCCAGTAGCGGAGAGGAGAGGTGTACCACAGGCCGTGGTGGCCCGTGGGGTTCGTGCAGACCGAGGGGGGAAGCACCTGCGGGATCCATACACGCAGAAGTCGGCTGTGTCCGAGACGGTCCGGCCGGATCGCCCTCATGATGTTCAGTCATCCGCCCTGCGGGGCGCTACGGAGGAGGGTTAGGGTGTTCGACCGTTCCCTGGGCACGCGCCGAGCCGGTTGGCTCGTCGGCGTGCTCGTCGTTCTGGCGGTGAGCCTGGTCGCGCCTGCGACTGCTCTCGCCGTTGTCAATCACGACACGAAGCCGGCATTCCCGGACATCGACGCGCGCGGCGGAGCGATCGCCCCGACCGCGGAACAGCGGACGATCGTCGCCAACATGGGCGCGGCCGCGCGCTGGAACCGGTTCGGCACGCCGAGCTCACTGATGAAGTACGGCGGCCTGCTGGCCACCGGCTACACGGGCGCGCCGGCGACCGCAGCCCGGAACTGGATCCGCGCGAACAAGGCGCTCTTCCGGCTGACCGACGCCGAGGTGACGAGCCTCGAGCTGATCAACGAGCAGCGGATCGAGGACTCGCCCGGCCGCGCAGTTCTGTTCCGGCAGAAGTTCGGCACGCTCGCGGCCGGCCAGGAGGGGCTGATCACGGTCGGCGTCAACCAGGGCCGCATCTTCTACGCCTCCTCGTCGATCGCAGGCAGCCAGGGCACGCCGGCGCCTGCGACCATCAGCGCGGCCGCGGCCTTCGTGAAGGCGGCGCAGAGCCTCGGCCGCACCGTCTCCGTCGTCGACGCGAAGAACTTCCGGTCGTCGAACGGCTGGACGGTCTTCAGCGTGACCGGCTTCGACACGCCGCCGGCCACCGGCATGAAGGCACACGGCCTCGTCGACCAGCGCGCACGGCTCGTGGCCGTTCCGACGCCGACCGGCGCCAAGGCGGCCTGGCTCGTGTACCTGACCGACTACGAGCCCGGCAAGGAGCTCGGCATCGAGGCGTACGTGGACGCACGGACCGGTGCGATCCTCATGCGCTACAACCGCGTGATGAACCTGGTCGCCCCCGAGGCGTCCGGGGCGAACGCCTTGCCGCGGAGTGGGAGCTTCACCGGGACAACCAACGACGCGCCCGACCCGCCCGACCCGGAGCCGGACTGCGGCGCGGCCCACCCCATCACCGTCGACCAGGCGAACCGGACGATCGACATCGTCGCGTCGGGCCTGGTCGCCACCGACGACATCGTGCTGAAGCTCTACGACTACCTCGGCGTCGAGAAGGCAAGTGCCGACACGCTCTTCAGCCCCGAGGCGATCCACTACGACCTGCCGGGCGGCACCGCGAACACCGGCGGCCCCGCGACGGCGACCTGGAGCACGCGCGTGTGCGAGTACGCGGAGGTCGCGCCGTTCCCGTACACGGGCGCCTGGGCGACCGGCGACGTTGCCGGCGCGGCCCCTGGTGCTGGACTGGCCGAAAAGCCCGCCTGGCGGATGTTCGGGGCGAACCCGCTGGTGGACGACAGTTTCCCGCCGTATAACTACACCGGCACGGACATTCGCCTGAGCGCCTGCTGGTACCAGCCGCCGCAGGCAGGCCCGCCCGTCAACCCGCCCTGTAACTTCCCCCTGCTTCCGGCGGGCTCGAAGGGCTCGCCGTGGGACTACTTGGTCGTTCCAGGCATACCGAGCTTCACGTCGATCGGCAACAACGCCGTCACGGCCGAGTCATGGATTTCGCCTCTCACACCGGGCCCTTTCCAGCAGCGCCCGGTCGACTTCGACCGCACGTACGGCTACGCCGACTCCTCGCAGTCGGGTCGGCCGGAGACGTGGACGGACTCGTGGAACGACAGCCTCTGCAACCCGGCGGGCTTTGGTCTCCCGCAGGGCCACGACGTGATGGCGGCGACGATCAACCTGTTCGCCGACCACAACCGCCACCACGACTGGACGTACCACCTCGGCTTCACGGAGCTCAACTACAACGCTCAGACGAACAACTACGGCCGCGGCGGGCTCCAGGGCGATCCCGAGATCGGCGACGCGCAAGCGGGCGCGCTGACCGGGTCGCGCAACAACGCCAACCAGTTCATCGTGCCGGACGGCGTGCCCGGGATCACGAACCAGTACCTGTGGGAGCCGATCCCCGGTGTCTACCCGCCCTGCGCGGACGGCAACTACGACATGATCATCGTCGGCCACGAGTACGGCCACCTCGTCAACAACCGCATGATCGCCGGCCCAGTGTCGAACATGGCCGGCCACCACGGCCGGTCCATGAGCGAGAGCTGGAGCGACCAGAACGGGCTCGAGTACGTGCACGAGTACAAGTTCGTGCCCGTCAGCGCCGAGAACCCGTGGGCCATGGCTGCCTACGCGACCGGCGACCAGCAGGTTGCGATCCGCAACTACGCGTTGAACAGCAATCCGCTCCAGTTCGGCGACCTGGGCTACGACCCGCAGAACCAGTCGACCAGCGGGCACTCGGACGGTGAGGTCTGGAGTGCGGTCAACTTCGACCTCCGCCAGGCGCTCGTCAACGAGTACAACGTGGCACAGAACGGCCACGCGGCGTACCCCGAAGGCAACGCCGCGCTCCAGCGGGAGTGCGCCGACGGCGTCCGGCCCGCCGAGCTCTGCCCCGGCAACCGGCGCTGGATCCAGGTGCAGTACGACTCGTACCTGCTCCAGGCGAACCCGGCGGTCAGCATGCTCGACATGCGGGACACGTTCCTCGCGGCTGACCTGAACAGGTCGCTGACCGCCACCTCGACGCCGTGGCCGTCGAACCAGACGCTGCTCTGGCGGACGTTCGCGCAGAACGGCTTCGGCTGCTCGGCTTCGACGGTGCCGGGGGGCAACGACGTGGACCCGATACCGGCCTACAACACGCCGGCCGCCGGCAGCGGCTGCGGGAGCACGAACGACGCGACCGTGACGTTCGACGTGCGGGCCGCCGACCAGGGCACGCCCGGCAACCGGCCGGTCGTCACGAAGGCGAGGATCTTCGTGAGCCACTACGAGGCGCGCGTCACCCCGGTCGCCGACATGGATCCGGCGACGCCGCTCGACGCGACGGAGAAGTTCACGCCGGGGACCTACACGATCCATGTGAACGCCCCGGGGTACGGCCACTACCGCTACACGCTGACCGTGACCGCGGGCCAGGTCGTGAACCCGTACACGATCCACCTCACGCGGAACTGGGCGTCGACGACGAACGGGGGCGACGCCATCATGATGGTGCCTCCCAACACGAACGGCACGTCGACGATGGACAACCTGCTCGACGACACCGAGGACACGCAGTGGGAGGTCGTCAACATGGGTGGGAACACGAACGTGGTCAAGCCCTTCGTCATCGTCAAGCTGGGCCAGCGGAAGATGGTGCGGTTCGCGAAGATCAGCGGTGTGGTCGAACCCGCCACCGCCGGCCAGGGCGGGCGCGTCAGGGCCCTTCGGCGCTTCCGGTTGGAGGCGTGTGACGAGACCGGTCAGCCCGTCGGCTACTGCAGCCTCGCGACCAGCTACACGCCGACGAGCTTGCTTTATGAGAGCGGGCCGAACGACAACGCGCCGAGTCCCGAGCCGTACGATCCGAACGCGGGCTGCCAGATCGGACCGCCCTGTCCGGAGACGCACGTCTCCTTCCCGGCGCACTCGTTCCGCCCGGTCGCTCCGGACATGCTCTGGCGGGCCTTCGACGTCCCCTTGAGCCGGGAGCAGATGGCGACGCACGTGAGGCTGATCGCCCTCGACAACCAGTGCACGGGCGAGCCGCGCTACCAGGGCGTGCAGTCCACGGCGGCGAACACCGACTGCGACACGTTCTCGTCGGCGCGGGACGACCTGGGAATGTCCGAGCTCCAGATCTTCGAGTTCGACCTCGCGAACCAGGCGCCGGGCGACCCGGCGGTGCTGCTCACGAAGACGGGACCCGCCACGGCGAAGAGGACGCAACTCGTCACCTACACGCTCAGCTACACCAACGCCGGGCCTGCTCCGGCGTCGAGCGCGAAGCTGACGGACACGCTGCCGAGTAACCTGAACTTCGTCTCCGCCTCGGACGGCGGGACGTACAACTCGGCGACCCGCACGGTGACGTGGAGTCTCGGAACCGTTCTCGTGAACCGGCCGGGCACGCGCACGATCTCCGCGCGTGTGGACTGGAAAACACCGACCGGCACGGCGATCGTCAACCAGGCGCAGTTCACCGCGCCTCTGACGGTGTCGCTGCCGGCGGCCGCGGTCACCATCGTCGTGGACTGATGCCATAACGCCAGCCAGACAGGGAAGGCCCCGGAACCCGGGGCCTTCCCCTCCTGGCGGGCAAGTCGCGTCGCCCTTGAATAAGAACTCGGTTCAGAATGAAGGCTCGCCGGCGAGGCGCGCTGGGCGAGTGCGAGTCTATGGCGCTCGCCGCTCTCGCGGCTCACGTGAGCGTCAATAGCAGCGCTATTGGCGCGACTGAGGACGACGGATCGCGCCGTCCAGCGTGTCTCGGCGGCATAGCGCTTCGTTTTGAAACGAGTTCTAAGGGAAGGGCTCTCTGGCTCCGACCACGCACGGCAACAGGGGAGCCGCGTCGCGAGCAGAGAGGTACTGCCGGCTTGCCGTGCACTCGCAGGGCCCCAGCCGGTTTTTCGGGTCCGAGCCTAGCGCGCCACCCCTGCAAGTGGTTAAATAACACCGCGGCGGTATCACCGTCTCGCAGAGGAGGAGACATCTCAGAGGGAGGAAGTTTGTGAAGAGGGTCCTGAAATTCGTGCCGCTGCCCTTGGCCGCGGCGATCGTCGGCTTGCTGCTCATGCTGCCGGCCACCACTCAGTCGGCTCCGACGCCGGCAACGCACGTTGCGTCCGGCTGGCAGATCGTCAAGTTTCCTCAGCCGCAACCCGCATGCACCGGCGTCGGCCTGCGTTTCTCGTTCTACTGGGATCGCCAGGACTGCGGCTTCGGCTACGTGCGCGTGAGCGGGACGAGCACCGCGGCCGGTCTCAATCGCTCGGTGGTGAAGGTGAAGTTCTTCGACTCCACCGGCGCCCAGCGGGGACCCGAGCAGACGGCGACCGCGCGAACGGCAGACGACGCGTGGCAGTACAACATTCGGCCCGACGCCACCTGGGTCGCCGGCGAGGCGACCATCCGCGTCTCATCTGTCGACCCCGACGGCGCCGGCGCCCAGCCGGCAGTGACCGGCAACTTCGGCGAGATGACCTTCTTCCTCAACCAGCTAGGCGCGACGATCGACCCGGCGCCGCGCCCCGGTGGCGGCAAGTACCGCCCGGGTGAGAACGTCAGGGTGACGGGATCCCTCTACGAGCTCGACGACCGACCCCTCGGACTGACGGGCCTCCTGACAACGCAGAAGACCAATAAGCCGGGCAAATACCAGCTACTCGTCCGCCTCTCCAACGGCACGACGCGTGGGCCGTATCCGAGCGCATCAACCTTCTACACCGCCAACAAGGGCGGGCCTGGGCTGATCGACGAGACGCTGCCCGGCGCCGCCACCTCGGGGCTGACGGCGACGAAGGAGACGAACTTCGAGACCTCCGTCTCGATCGAGGTCGTCAACGCCAGGTACACGACAGCGGAGGGACCGACGGATCCGACACTGCTTCTGGTGGGCCCGTGGGCCGCGAAGCGGGCGGGCGCAGGCAACCTCGTGCTAAGCGTGCCGCAGCTGAACGGGATCACGCTCGAGAACAGCTTTGTGTCCGACGTCGGCTGGGTGAAGCCCGGCGAGTCGTACACCTTCCGCGTCTTCGTCAGGAACTACGCCAACCGCTACTTCTACGGCGGTCAGGTACGGATTCCGGCTCCGCCCGGCGTCGTCTTCCACCAGGCGACCACGACGACGGGCGGCGGTCATGCCTGGATCTCACAGAACCAGGTGTACTTCAACCTGAACTTCACGGGCAAGGCGACCGCAGCCGGCCCGTACGTCCACACGATGGTCGTGCTCGCCCGCGCCAGGACGCGGATCGAGGATCCCCAGATCGTTTGGAAGAACCTGTCGACCACGGCGACGCTGACGTACCCGGACCAGGCCGGGGTCACCAGGACGCTCACCTCGTCGAGCCACGGGCCGAAGGTCATCCCGCCGAATCGGACGTACGAGACGGCGCGCTACGGCGACCGGCCGTTCCCGGTGGTGCCGGTCGATTACTTCGACCGCAAGCACCTGGCGAATCACACCGGCGACAAGCTGTCCGACAAGATCAACTCGCCCAGCATCCCCGGCTCGACGTACAACCTCTACCAGGAGATGTCGTACAAACAGCTCTTCCCGATCGGCACTGTGCCGTCTGCGGGCATCGGCACCTCGGGCTTCAACCCGGCGGCGCAGTTCAAGCGCCCGGACTACAAGAGCGGCTACAAGTTCACGACGCTGCAGCCGTCCGGGACGTGCCACGGCGCCACGTTCGGAGGGAACGGGCCGGTTGGACCCGGGAGCCCCTCGTACTCGGAGCGGATTCACGACGGCTGGTACCAGATGCCCGGTCAGCTCGACTACTACGGGGACGACAAGACGGGCAGCGCGCTTGCGGGCGCGGTCCTGGGCCTGGGCCTGCTGTTCGACATCGACTCCGCGTGCGGCCCGACCGGCAAGGCGGTCTACGACGCCGCGCACATCGCCGATCCGGAGATCGACTACTCCGACTACGACACCGACAAGGACGGCGTCGTGGACTTCTTCATGATGGTCTTCGCGGGCGAGGGCGGAAACGGCGTGTCACAGACCTCGGTGCCGCCTTCGGACAACATCTGGCCTCACTCGTCGAGCCTCGAGTTCTATTACACGGACTCCGCAACGGGGCTCAAGGGCTACATCTCCGACGACCAGCTGAAGGATCTTCAGGGCCGCCCGCTCTACTACACGAACGCGAGTCGAACGCAGACGACGCTGACCAACACGGGCATCCCGGTGTACGTCCGCGTCGGCCCCTACAACGTCAATCCGGAGACGGCGATCGACCGCGCCAGCGTTATCTCGCACGAGTACGGCCATTCTCTCGGCCTGCCGGACTGGTACTCAACCGGGGGTCGGGAGACGTACGGCGACTGGAACCTGATGGCGACCGACAAGTCGCAGCACATGGACGTGAACGCCAAGCAGGAGCTCGGCTGGCTCATCCCGCGCGTCCTCAGCGACACCACAGGCACCAAGGCCGTCAGCGGGTGGCGCGATTCGAAGCTCAACACCAAGCGCATCGACTGGAAGCAGGAGAACGGCACCGCGTACGCGCTCACCGGCCCGAGCGTGAACAACGGCCAGGGCTACGTGGCGAAGCTGCCAGCTCGCTTCATCATCGACCCCGCCAAGGTGACGACGGCCCAGGGCGCCTCGCCGCCGCGCCTGTGGTGGTCACAGTCCGGGAACGACTTCGGCTGCGCGCCCGGCGCAGGCCACAACCTCGACGTCTACCTGCCGGAGCTCGAGGATGTGGCTCCGGGTACCCCCGTGACCGTGACGTTCAGCTCCTACTGGGACATCGAGTGGGACTACGACTACGGGTTCGTGATGACCTCGACCGACCAGGGCATCAACTACAAGTCGTATCCCTCGGAGAAGGGCTTCACGACACCGAGCTCGACCAACCCGAATGCCAACAGCTGCCAGGCGCAGTACGGCAACGGCATCACCGGAACAAGCGGCTCCTATCAGAACGGCACCGAAGCGACCGACCGTCTGCTCGGCAACTACCCGCAGAGCAACAACCCGGTCTTCCTCCAAGACGAGTACGACCTCACCGACACGGCGGGCAAGCAGACCGTGCTCCGCTTCTCGTACGCGACCGATCCGGGCCTTGCGAGGCCGGGCTGGTTCATCGACAACCTCAAGGTGACGGTGGGCAGTGGGGCCGCTGCGAAGGTGATCTACGAGAGCACCTTCCCCAGCCCGGAGGAAGAAAGGCTCTATCCGGGCGGCTGCAAGGAGCGGCAGAGGGTCGCCGCGCAGTGCACCGGCGGTTGGGAGAACGTCGACGTTGCGGGCGGCTCGCCGGCGGATCACGCGTACTACATGGAACTGCGTGACCGTTCCGGCTTCGACAACACCGGCCGAGGCGAGAACGATCGTGACGCGATCGCGTTCCTGCCGGGTCTGCTCCTGGTCTACACCGACGAGGCGCACTGCTACGGCAACACCGGCTGCGACAATCCGCCCGGGCAGAGCCCGCTCGACTCGCAGCCGCAGCCGCTGAACGACACGCCGAACCTCAACGACGCGGCTTGGACGGCGGCGTCGGGCGACAGCGTCTTCTCCGACTTCTACGACCCCGCCACGTGCAAGCCGCCGGCCAGTACTGCGACGAAGTGCGGCTGGACGGACAACTACTCCGATCCGCAGAACGCGAACGATCCCGATACGCCGGGGAACGAGACGAACGACGATCCTCGTTACGCGCCGACGGAGGAGGAATGGCGGTTCACGTACAACTGCCTGCAGTTCGCCGTGAACTCGATGAGCGGGAACACCACTTTCTCCGACACCGCCTTCGATCTCATGGCAAACGCCACGTTCACGATCGGCTCGGGTTGCGGCAAGTTCGACTACGGCTACGCGGGTGCCGGTGCCGATCCGGCGCCACCCCCGCCGCCTCCGCGCGACCCGACCGTCACGCTGACGAAGACCGGGCCGACCACTGCGGCGCGCGGTAGCACGATCACGTACGCGATCACCTACAAGAACCTTGGCCCCTACGAGTCGTCGAAGGCGAAGATCGTCGACACGCTGCCGGCACAGCTCGGCTTCGTCTCGGCATCCAACGGAGGCACGTACAACGTAGGGACACGGACGGTCACCTGGAACCGCGGCACGGTTCCGGTGGGAGCGACGGGAACCGTGACGCTGCGCGCAAGCATCCTTCTGACGACACCGGCTCAGACCGCGATTGTGAACCGGGCGCAGTTCCACGGCGCCCTGACGGTCTCGCCGCCGACGGCGGCCTGGACGACCACCGTCACGTAGCGGCGGTAGCCGACGACGTGGTGCACGGAAGGCCGGCAGAACTGCCGGCCTTCCGTGCTTAGGGTGTCGCCATGAGCCGAAGGCGCGTCGTGTTGATCGTCAATCCGTACGCGAGCCGCGTCGACCACGAGGCAACCGAGGCGGTCACGCAGGCGCTCCGCGAGGTCGCGGAGGTGACGACGCTTCAGACAGAGCGGCCGGGTCACGCAACCGAGCTCGCCGGCGTTTTGCGCGGCGACCTCGACGCCGTGGTCGTGTTTTCGGGCGACGGCGGGTTCAACGAGGTGGTCAACGGGCTGCGCGACCCGGTGCCGATCGGGTTCGTGCCGGGCGGCGGCACGAGCGTATTGCCCCGGGCGCTCGGGCTGCCCCGCGAGCCCGTGGAGGCGGCCCGCGCTGTGGCGCGGGCGCTGGAGTGCGGCCGCGTGCGCCGGATCTCGCTCGGCCGCGTGAACGGCCGGCGCTTCACGTTCTCCGCCGGGATCGGGCTCGACGCCGAGCTCGTACGGCGCGTGGACGAACGGGGCCGCGCGCACGATGGTCGGCGGCCCGGCGACGCGTACTTCCTCTGGACGGTGGCGCGCCTGCTCGCCGAGCGCCGGGGTCGCTTCCAGCCGGTGCTCGAGATCGACGGCCACGGACGCGCCGCGTTCGCGCTCGTGGCCAACGCCGATCCGTACTCCTTCGCGGGCCCCCTGCCGTTACGGGTGGCGCCGCGTGCGCGCTTCGAGCTCGGTCTCGACCTCGTCGCGCCGCGTGCTGTCACGCCGGCGGCGCTGCCGAGGCTCCTCGCCTACGCCCTCCGCGGCCGCGGACAGGAGCACGCACCCGACGTGATCCACGCCCACGACCTCGACCGCATCGAGGTGCGCTGCGACGAGCCGCTGCCTCTCCAGGCAGACGGGGAGGACCTCGGTGACGTGAAGGAGGCGATCTTCGAAGCCGAGCGGGACGCCGTCGCAGTGTTCGTCTAGTATAGTCCGTGCAGGACTATGCCGGAGCGGACGACCACCGAGTACGCGCTTCTGGGCCTGCTGACGGCGGGGGAGCTCTCCGGCTACGACCTGCGCAAGCGTGCCGAAGGCAGCGTCGGCTATTTCTGGAGCCCTGCCCGCAGCCAGATCTACGCCGTCCTTCCGCGCCTCGAGGCGGCGGGGCTCGTCACTCGCCGGGACGTGCCGCAGCGTGGGAAACCGGCGAAGCAGCTCTACCGGCTGACGGAAGCGGGCGAGGCAGAGCTTCGCGACTGGCTCGACCACGGGCCCGCGGAGCCGCCCCCGGACCGCAATCCGCTCCTGATTAAGGTGTTCTTCGGCGAGTACGCGTCTGCTGAGGCGCTCCTCGAACAGGTGCGCGAGCGCCGCGCCGAGGTCGAGCAACTCCGCGCGGAGCTCGAGGCGATCGGCGCCCGGACATCGGGGCTCGAGCACGATTTCTTTCCGGAGCTGACACGGCGCTACGGGCTCCGCTGGGCCGATGCGATCGCCACGTGGGCCGACGACGTCGAGCGTGCGCTCGCTGGGCGCGCCCAGCGAGCAGGGGAGCCGGCGTGACCGGGCCGCTCGCCGTCGTGGCCGCCGCGCTCGTTGCGGCCGCGGCGCCGGCCGCGAATCCCACGCCGGTGAGCGCGCTCGCGCTCGAGTTGCCGGAAATGCACCATCCGCACGTACGCCGCATCGCGGAGCTCCGGCTCGCGCCGGCGGCGGGGCAGGCGGGCGCGAAACGGCGACTGCCGCCGTTGCAGCTCCGCCGGCGCTGCGTGACGCAGACGGAACGGAAGCGGATCGTGCGCTTCGAGGCTTCCGACCGGACTCGTCTCATCGGCGTGCTGTTCGGCGCGGGGCCGAAAGGCGTCGTGCTCGCCCACCAGGGAGGCGGCGGGGCCCCGGGGAACCTGTGCGCGTGGGTGCCGTACGCGCGGATCCTGGCCGGTCGCGGCTACCGCGTGCTCGTGTTCGACCACCGCGGGCGCGGCTCGTCAGGCTCGGCCCGGACGGTGCCGGCGCTCCAGCGCGTCGACCTCGATGTCGTGGCCGCGGTGAGCGTCCTGCGGAAGCGCGGTGTGCGCTCGGTCGTGCTCGGCGGGGCGTCCCTCGGCGGCACGGCGGTGCTCGTGGCGGGGACGAGGATCCGCCCGTTCGTCCAGGGCGTAGTCTCCTTCTCGGCACCCCAGCAGTTCGTGCGGGTAGACGCCGCTCGTGAGGTGCCGAAGCTGACAGTGCCCGTGCTGTATGTGGCTGCGACGGGCGACGAGCCGTTTGCCGACGAGGCCCGAGCTCTCTACGAAGCGACCGCGTCGAGCGATCGACAGCTCGCCATCTTCGAGGGCACCGCCCACGGTGCACCGATGCTGCGCGATCCCGGGGTCAGGTCGCTGGTGGACGACTGGATCGCGAGTCACTCGGCTCTCTGAGGAGTAAGAGGCTCGCAGCCAGCACCCACGCGCAGAAGGGCCCGAGGGCCAGCGCGACGGCGAAGTCCTCCGACGTGGAGGACAGCAGCACGAGCGGCGCCCCGAGCTGGAAGGGGACGAGCGCCTGGCCGGCCAGTCCGAGCGACCGCGACACTGCACCGGTGCGGATCATCACCGTCGAGGCTGCCCCGACGAGGGCCGCCTGCGGGAATGACGCTCCGAAGGCGAGCGGCTCGAGCGACCCGCCGCCGCCCGCGTACGAGACGGCGAGCAGCGCGTAGAGCGCAGCGGCCGCGGACCCGCCGATCACCGCAACCGCCGAGAGCGGCGCCGTCTCACCCTCGATCGTCCGAAGCTCTGCGCGGAGCGCTCCGAGGAACGCGACGAGGAAGAAGGCGGCCAGCCCGAGCAGGTAGGCGTCGATGTCCCGGTCGCCGAGCACGGCAGCGAGGGCGAGCACGGCGGCAAAGGCGACACCTGCGCCCGCCAGCACACGCTCCAGCCCGTCCGTCACTGCCCCATCCTACGAGTCCGCCTCCGCTAGATTCCTCCTGCTATGGCGCAGATTCTCCATGCCGAGCGCGAGCTGCGCCGCGTGATCGGCGACGGCGAGGGACAGCCAGACCGCGCGGTGGAGGGGCTCGGCGACGACGATCTGCTCACGCTCTACCGCTGGCTCGTGCTGCTGCGGACGTACGACGAGCGCTCCGTCGTCTTCCACCGCCAGGGCCGCATCGGCACGTACGCCATCTTCTGGAACCACGAGGCGCTGCAGGCCGGGTCGGTCTACGCGCTCGAGCGCGAGGACTGGATCTTCCCGAGCTACCGCGAGTCGGCGATCGGGCTGCTACGCGGCATGCCGGCGTCGACCGTGCTCTCGTGGTGGCGTGGGCATCCGACCGGCTGGTGGAACCCGGCGGAGTGGAACGTGGCCTCGATCTGCGTCCCGATCGGCACGCACGTCCCCCACGCCGCCGGGCTCGCGTGGGGAAAGCGGCTGCGCGGCGAGGAGACGTGCGCGATCGCGTACTTCGGCGACGGGGCCACCTCCGAGGGCTCCTTCCACGAGGGCGCCAACCTCGCGGCCGTGATGCGTGCGCCGCTCGTCCTCTTCTGCAACAACAACCAGTGGGCGATCTCGACGCCGCTCGAGGCCCAGACGCGGGCCGAGACGCTCGCCGACAAGGCCGTCGGGTACGGCATGCCGGGCGTGCGAGTGGACGGCGCCGACGTGCTGGCGGTCTACGAGGCGACGCGCGAGGCGGTAGCGCGGGCGCGCGCAGGCGAGGGGCCCACGTTCATCGAGGCTGTGACCTACCGGGCGGCGCCTCACGCCACGGCCGACGACCCGAAGGCGTACATCGACCTCGAGCGCGTCGAGGAGGAGCGCAAGGGTGAGTGCGTGGGGCGCTACGAGCGTTACCTGCGCCGCCTCGGCGTGCTCTCGGACGAGCAGGACCAGCAGATCCGCGCGGAGGCCGCCGAGACCATGCGGAAGGGGATCGCGGAGGCCGAGGCGGAGCCCCCGGCGGACGTCTCGCTCATCTTCGAGCACGCGCTGGTCGATCCGCCGGCGTCGTTCGGCGACGACCTGGCGGAGCTGCGGAGGATTCTCGGTGGCTGAGCCACCCGTGCCGGCATGTGGGTCAAGTAACACACTGTTACTAGCCCGGAACGGTCCGGCCGCCCGGAGTGCGCGTGCCTGAGCTGACGCTCGTCGAGGCGATCAACGACTGCTTCCACGTTGAGCTCGAGCGCGACGGCTCTGTGCTCGTCATGGGTGAGGACGTGGGGCGCGCGGGCGGGGTCTTCCGCGCAACCGCGGGCTTGCGCGACCGCTTCGGACCGGATCGCTGTGTGGACACGCCGCTCGCCGAGGCGGGGATCATGGGCGCGGCGGTGGGGCTCTGCATGGCCGGCTTCCGACCCGTTTGCGAGATGCAGTACGACGCGTTCTCCTACCCGGGGCTCGACCAGCTGATCACGCACGTGGGGCGCTACCGCTGGCGTACCGGCGGGAAGATGGCCTTTCCGCTCACGGTTCGGATGCCGTACGGCGGCGGAGTCCGAGCGCCCGAGCTGCACGACGACTCCCCCGAGACCTACTACGTGCATACGCCGGGCGTAAAGGTGGCGATCCCGTCCACGCCTGCGGACGCGAAGGGGCTGCTCGCCGCTGCGATTCGCGATCCAGATCCGGTTGTCGTGCTCGAGCCGAAGCTCCACTACCGCACGCTGCGCGGCGAGGTGCCCGAGGGCGAGCACCTCGTACCGCTCGGCCGGGCGCGGCTGGCGCGCGAGGGAAGTGACGTGACCATCGTCGGCTACGGCTCGATGGTGCCGCTCGCGGAGCGGGCCGCGGACGCGCTCGAGGGCGAGGCTTCCGTGGAGGTGCTCGACATTCGGACGCTCAAGCCGCTCGACGAGGGAGCGCTGCTGGCGTCGGCGGCGAAGACGGGTCGGGTGGTGATCGTCCAGGAGGCTCCACGCACATGCGGATACGCCGCCGAGCTGGCCGCGATCCTCGCCGAGAAGGCGATCTACGACCTCCAGGGGCCGGTACTGCGGGTGACGGGCTACGACGTCCCGTATCCGTACTGGCAGATCGAGGACGCGTACATGCCGTCGGTCGAGCGGGTCGTGGACGCCGTGCGCCGGCTGCTCGGCTGACGCGGGTGGATCCGCCGTACCGGGTGGAGACGGAGCGCCTGGTCGTCCGCTGCTGGGATCCACGAGACGCGCCGCTCCTCAAGGAGGCTGTCGACTCCAGCCTCGACCATCTGCGGCCGTGGATGCCCTGGGCCGAGCACGAGCCGCAGCCGCTCGCCGAGAAGGTGCAGCTGCTGCGCCGCTTTCGCGGTCAGTTCGATGTCGGCCAGGACTTCGTGTACGGGATCTTTCCGGCCGACGGGTCCGAGGTCATCGGCGGTAGCGGGCTGCACACGCGCGTCGGGTCGGCTGCGTTCGAGATCGGCTACTGGGTGCGTGCGAGCCGGATCGGTCTCGGATTCGCCACCGAGGCGAGCGCGGCGCGGACCCGCGTGGCCTTCGAGGTCTGCCGCGTCGATCGAGTCGAGATCCGGGTGGATGCGCGGAACGTGCGCAGCCTGGCGGTACCGCGCAGGCTCGGGTTCACGGAGGAGGCAACGCTGCGCCGCCGTCTGCCCGCGGGGGATGCGGAGATGCGTGACGCCGTCGTGTTCTCGCTGTTCGCCGCGGACTTCCCGGCCTCGCCGGCCGCCGGCGCGTCGCTCGCGGCCCACGACGCAGCCGGCGCGCGCGTGCTGTGACCTCGGCGCCGACGAGCAGGCCGTGTCGCTCTGGGACGTCGAGGGCGGTCTGCGCGTCCTGATCGTGCCCGCCGGCGCCTGGGTCGGCCGGCCACCACGGTAGGGACAGGCGCGGGCAGCGACGCCGGTCGTACGTGCGCGGGGTCAGGGCGTTCGTGAGAATGACGCCGTGCCATTCGAGTTCAAGCTTCCCGACCTGGGCGAGGGCCTCACCGAGGGCGAGATCGCGCGCTGGCTCGTCTCAGAGGGGCAGAAGATCGCCGAGGACGACCCGCTCGTCGAGATCCAGACGGACAAGACGTCCGTCGAGATCCCGTCGCCGGCCGCCGGCACCGTCTCGCGGATCATGGTCGCGGAGGGAGACGTCGTTCCGGTCGGCACCGTGCTCGTGGTCATCGGCGACGCCGGGGGCGACTCGTCCGCTGCACCGGAGGAGACCGGTGAACGACCAACCCCGGCGCAGACGTCTGGCCCGGAGGCAACCGCAGGTCGCACCCAGGCCACGCCGCTCGTGCGCCGCATCGCCCAGGAGCTCGGAGTCGACCTCGCGGTCCTCCAGGGCACCGGCCCCCAGGGCCGCATCACCGAGCAGGACGTCCGTGCAGCCGGAGGCAGCGCCCGGACGGAAGAGGGCCGCCGCGAACCCCTGCGCGGAGTTCGCCGACTGATCGCGGATCACATGGCGCGCGCCCACCGAGAGGTGGCGCCCGTCACCTGGGTGGAGGAGTGTGACTTCGGTCGCGTGGGCCTCGGCCTGCTCGTGGCGACCGTCCTCCGCGCCTGCGCGCTCACGCTGCGCGACTACCCGGAGCTGAACGCTCGCCTCGAGCGCGACGAGATCGTCTACCTCGACCGCTACGACCTCGGTTTCGCCGTCCAGACGGACGCTGGCCTGGTCGTGCCGGTCGTCCGCGGTTGTGACCAGCGGCCTGTGGAGGAGCTCGACGCCGAGGTTCGCCGGCTCTCGGAGGGCGCGCGAGCAGGAACGCTGGACGCCCCCGAGCTGCGGGGCTCGACTTTTACGGTCACGAGCGCGGGCAAGCTTGCCGGCCTCTTCCAGACACCCATCGTCAACCATCCCGAGGTGGCGATCCTGAGCGTGGGGCGAGTGGCCCCGCGGCCGGTAGTGCGTGCTGGAGAGCTCGCCGTTGCCCCCGTCGGCCACATTGCGCTCACCTTCGACCACCGGGTCGTGGACGGCGTCCGCGCAGCCGCGTTCGCCATGGACGTCATCAGCCTCCTGGAGCGTGGCGACTAACGTTCTTTACGCAGTCCTAACATTGCAGCGCTCGTCTGTTTGGACGGTGTAAGGATCGCGTAAGCCGCAGGCCGCGCGCAGGTCCGAAGAGCGGCAAGCGGGGTACGTTCTTTCCGAGGATCTAACGGAAAGGGAGGAAGTATGCGGAGGTTCTTTGGCGTCGCCGCAGGCGCGGCTCTCGCGCTGAGCGTGGTCGCCGTTGCGGGTGCGCACCCCCACAAGGCGAAGCACTTCTCCGCGAAGCTGTCGGGGAACCAGGAGGTGCCCTCCGTGACGACCGACGCGAAGGGAGTCGCCCTGTTCGGCGTGCGCCGCAAGGACGACCCGCCGTCGATCCATTACCGCCTGGCGGTCCGCAACATCGACAAGGTCACCGCTGCACACATTCACTGCGCCAAGCGCGGCGAGAACGGGCCGATCGTGGTCGACCTCTACCCGGCGACGGGCGCGGAGGTGAGCACCACGGCGACCAGCTTCTCCGTTCGCGGCGAGGCCACGACCGTGCGCGCGGGCACCATGTGCAAGCTTCGCGACGGTTCGTCTGTCACCGTCAACACTCTGGCCGACGTCGTCCGCCTGATGCGCCGCGGACTCACCTACGCGAACGTGCACACCATGGACTTCCCCGGCGGCGAGGTACGCGGCCAGATCCGCCACGGCGGCGGCCACGGCCACTTCGACCACCACGGCAAGCGCTAAGTGCTCCCGGCCGTAAGTTCGGTCGTGATCGGTTGAAGGGACCGGAGGGTTGGCGTCGAAGAGGGCGCCATGGCGAAGAGTCCTTTCGAGATCGTGCTGAGCAGGGAGGAGCGGGCGGAGCTTGAGCGGCGGGTGGC
>JBHEMZ010000056.1:0-43724 GCA_046262315.1 Gaiellaceae bacterium | reverse complement strand
GGCTCCGTCTCGTGGCGGTCGCTGTTTCATAAGCTGCGTGCGCTACGGCCATCGAGCGCCGAGATTGGGGAGCAGTGGCCGCTTCTTTGGGACGTTCTCGACAATGAGGGCTCGATGGGTGTGACAGAGGTGAAGCCGGAGTTGCTGCGCGCGTGGGCGCAGAGCAACGAGGCGCGGCGGCACGCCGTCGCGTTCATGGAGGACCTGCGCTACCCGCTCCTGTACGCGCTCCGCGAAGCACTTGAGCCGGCGTTCCCCGAGCTTCAGCGTGACGCTCGGGGCGAGCTCGCCGGCCCGGTCAATGCTGGGCGCCGCCCGGAAGTAACGGTCGGCTTTCTCGTTCCGGCTGGAGGCGAGATGCGCGTTTGGGCGCAGCTATGGGCATGGCAGGACTTTCGATTTGTGGTCTCGGCTCGCTACCCGTCGGATGATCGGTCGCCGGAGGCGAAGGAGGCAATCAGCGCGCTCGCCCGCACACACTTCGACAACTGGAAGGACAGTGCGCTATGGCGCGCCCTTCCGCTCGACGACGACTTTCTCGCACGACCGAACCTCCCTGACGATCTCGTTGTGTGGGCCAAGGAAGCGTTCGAACAGATCGCCGTGAGCGGCGTGCTGAGCCTCGCGGCGGCGCCGCTCGTTGCTGAGGCTGACGATGAAATCTGATCAGTGAGCGCGCACGGACGGCGCGATTAAGCTCCCGGCGGCTTCGCGCGAGGTTGTCCCGTAGCTCGTAGAACTTCGTAGGTCGGCGGTCCCTCCTGCCCGTCCGCTCCGCTTGGGAGCGTGGTGGGCGATCCGTCGAAGATCGAAAGGAGGAACCGCCGTGAAGAACGTATCGCTCGCGCAGGCGAGCATGGACGAGATGGCGTTGCCGGCGCGCGTGCAGGAGGCGCTGGGCGAGTTGGTCGGCTCGGCGAAGGAGGGGCTGCTCGCGCTGAGCGTCGGCGTCGGCCTCGGCGTGCTCGTCGAGCTGCTCGAGGAAGAGGTCGTCGACGTCGTCGGCCCGAAGGGCACGCACGATCCGGAGTGCACGGCTGTGCGGCACGGCCACGAGTCGGGCGAGGTGACGCTCGGCGGCCGCAGGGTCGCGGTCGAGCGGCCGCGTGTGCGCAGCGCCGACGGCCGCACGGAGATCGGGCTGCAGACCTACGAGTACTTCGCCGACCGCGATCCGCTGTCGCGCTCGCTGCTGGAGCGGATACTCGCCGGCGTCTCGACCCGCCGCTACCGGCGCACGCAGGAGCCGGTCGGCGCCGAGGTCGAGCAGGCGGCGCGGTCGACGACGAAGTCAGCGGTCTCGCGCACCTTCGTCGAGCGGACACGCCTCGCAATGGGCGAGCTGACGAGCCGCCGCCTCGAGGACGTCAGGCTGGCAGTGATGATGATCGACGGGCTCGAGCTGCAGGGACGCTGCTGCGTGGTCGCGCTCGGGATCACGACCGAGGGCGTCAAGAACCCGCTCGGGCTCTGGGAGGGCTCGACCGAGAACGCGACCGTGGCCACCGCGCTGCTCTCGGACCTGGTCGAGCGCGGGCTCGATCCCGAGCAGGGGATCCTGTTCGTCGTCGACGGCTCGAAGGCGCTGCGCCGGGCGATCCGCTCCGTCTTCGGCGACGCGCCAGTCCAGCGCTGCGTGCGGCACAAGGAGCGCAACGTGCTCGACCATCTGCCCGAGCGCGAGCGGCCGACGGTCAAGCAGCGGCTGCGCCGAGCGTGGGCGGCAGACGGCCACGCGCGCGCGCTCGACCAGCTGCGAGTGCTCGCCTCGGAGCTCGAGCGCAGTTACCCCGGTGCGGCCGGCTCGCTGCGCGAAGGAATGGAGGAGACGCTGACGCTCACCCGGCTCGGCCTCACCGGCTCACTCAAGCGCACGCTCGAGAGCACGAACCCGTGCGAGTCGATGCTCGAGATCGTCCGCCGCAGCCAGCGCAACGTGAAGCGCTGGTCGTCGGGTGAGATGGCGCTCCGCTGGACCGCCGCCGGCATGCTCGAAGCCGAGAAGCAGTTTCGGAAGATCATCGGCTACCGCGAGCTCGCCACGCTCGTCATCGCGATCGAACGCGACCACGATGCTCGCCGTCACGCCAATGCCGCTCGCACCCCGAGCAAGGAGGTCGCTATCGTCCTCAGCGCCTGACTGTCACACCGGGACCGCCGCAGCGAAATTCCACGGCGCACGGGACATCCTCCTTCGCGCGCTTTTCTGACTCTTCGAGGTCTCTCGCGTACGGCCGCCCAACGGTAATCGAATAGTCGATCCTGTTGCAGAGGCGGTGGGCTAGGACAGCGTTGTCGAGACTTCTATGCCCGCCTTCTCGCTTGGAGCGTGGGAAATGCTCGTGGGTCGGCATCCAGTCGCTCAGTTCCTCAGTGACCGGCTCAAAGTGACAAGCACCGCCGAGCTCTTCGGGGCAGAAGCACTCGGGCATCTTGCACGCCACCTGCGTGATGTAACCAAGCTCTGCGGCTTTGATGAGGATGCCCTTGACGCCCAAACGTTTGAGCTTCCTCGCCGCCTCCGCACCTCGCGCCGGGTCCAGTGGTGGTCTTGTCACGCGGAAAGGCTATCGGCCGCGAATCCGTAGTTCGAGGAATGGGTCGCAATCGCCTGGGTTCGTCGCGCCGGCGACTTGCCATTCGTTGGCGAACAGCCTGGCGAGCTAACGGCGGCCTGGCTCAGGCGGGGGCCGCGACGCCGCGCTGATCTGCTAACTCGACGACGCCCACGTGCCGTTTCCTTCGGCTGAGCCGAGAGATCGACGCCGAGCGTCGTCGAGGCCACAAATGAATCGCGGCTCTTGAACGCCGTGGCCGAAGCGCCGATAACTGAATAATGGTCGCTGCGGCGAAATTCTCGAGTCCCGACCCCTTCGGGACATTGATCCACGGGCTCGTGACGCTCTGGCCGCTCTGGGTGCTGGTCGCCCTCGTCGGCGCCGGCAAGCTCGGACTGCACCTCTATGAGATGCGCCGGCTTAGCCGCTCGGGAATCGCGGACGTAGATCGGATGGACGGGGAGACGTTTGAGCACTTCCTTACGACGCTCTTTCGTCGCCTCGGCTACGGCGTCGAGCACACCGGCCGACGCGGCGACTTCGGCGCCGATCTCGTTGTGACCAAAAACGGCCGGCGTGTCGCCGTGCAGGCAAAACGTTGGAGCAAGGTCGTCGGCGTCAAGGCGGTGCAGGAAGCAGTCGCGGCCAAGGGGATGTATCGCTGCACGGAGTCGCTCGTCGTCGCCAACCGTCCCTTCACTCGGCAGGCGCGGACGCTGGCGCAAGCGAACGACGTGACGCTGTGGGATCGGGAGGTGCTGGTGGCGAAGCTGCTCGTGGTCGGCAACGAAGCGGCTGAAGCCGCACCGTCAGACGTGGCTCTGACGCTGGCGGGTATCTCGCGCTGTGCGAGCTGCGGCGTCGAGGTGTCAAACAAGGTCCGCGACTACTGCCTCGCGCGACGGCATCGATTCAGTGGTCGCATCTATTGCTTCACGCATCAGCGCGTCAGCGATTAGTTCTTTCCTGGGCGAGCGCCTCAAGCGCCTGTTTAATTGAACCGCTGCCGTCTCCGAGCCGGCGCAGCCGCTCGTCGGAAATCCAGTTTGGCGCGAAGTGCTCGAAGACCGAGAACATCATTCGGGTCACGCCTTGGTATTCCCCGAGGTAGTAACGCTCGGCCAGCGACCGCTCTCCTGACAGCCCTCGTCGCTCGACCGGCTCATGAATCGCGTGACGGGTCAGCGCGGCGAGCCCCTGCACACGCCTGAGCACCTGCCACCACTGCTTACCGGCTGGGTTCGAGACGCCGAGCAGGGCCGGCAGCGTGCGCTTGTAACGCTCGTCTAGGGGCAGCTCGCGGATCGCAGCCGCCGTCATCTGCTCGTCTGCGAGGAGCAGCTTGCCGGTCTTAGGGTCGGCCAAGCGGAGGACGTGATGGTTTGAGAACGCTTCGAGCCCAACGACGGCAGTGATGACGGCCGACTCTGCTGCCGCGCGCATCTCGACTACGAGCGTCGTGTCGGGCTGCCACTTCGCCGGGGGTTGATCCACCAAGGTACTCAGCATCTGCTCGCGGAGCTCGTCGCCTTTGACCTCAGCTTCCGCGACGGCGACGAACTCCGGCACGCCGGCGAGCGGGCGCGGGATATGGACAACCTCGCCTCGGTAGCGGAACTCGTCGACGATGACGAGATCGTGGCCGATCAGGTCAGCGGGACCGCCGGTGACGGTGGCGCTGGCGATGCGCGGGTCGGGCATGTCGCGCACGCCTCTCAGTCTTCCTTCTTCTCCTCTACCGGCGGCGGGATATTGACGATCACCGTCCCGCCGCGCTCTTCTCTCTCGTCGCTGTCCTGTTCACCCTCCTTCGGCTGCTGCTGCTCGTTTGGCTCCTTGTCGCTCATCTCACCTCCTCTCAGACAGACGTAGCAATGAAGATGGCAAGGAAAGTGGCTCCGGCGAGCAGCAGGACGCCAGCCGCGACGTTGCATACCCACGTCGCCGTCGTCCAGTGCGTGCGCTCAGTGCCTTCGTAATCGGTGTTGGCGCGGAGGGCGTCGAGCCGAGCGCGCATGTCGAGCTGAACAAAGACATAGGAGAGAACGGCGGCGCCGAGACAGACGAGGAAAAGGACGGCGGCGGTGCCGCCGCTCCACCCGAGCGTCTTGAGAGCAGTCGCCAGCGAGACCGTGACCGCCACGCCGCCGGCTCCGAGCTTCAGCACCGACGAATCGAATGCCTCTTGGGCCTTGGCGTGCTCTTCGACAAACTGCTTCCAGATCTCTTCGCGCTGTTGCGGAGTCAGGCTGACCATCGCCTGAAACGGTAGGGAGACGACCTGACATAGCGCGATCTCTGGCTAGGCAGCGGTAGCTCCAGCGGCGCCTCAGCGCCACCGGACGCGTGGCCCGAGCGGAAGCACTGGTGGCCGTGGGGCTCGATAACGGCCGGGTTTGGGGGCGAGCGAACGGGGCGCCTCCGACGTTTCCCCGCCCCCGGCGCGACGACATTAGCGCCGGAAAAGCGCGGCGCCTAGATGGCTCGTTAGGTCGTGACGCCCGAGTTCACGTCAGTTTCCGGCGCCCATCTTCTTCAGTGCGGGCCACGAGCCCTTGGCAGCCTTGATGTCGCTCTCGGACAACAGCAGGTACTGCCACTTGCTCTCGGCCTTCTCGTCGCTGCTGACGTGGCTGGCCCAACGCCGAGCTGCCTCTTTCTTGCCCTTCACGGACGCGCTCGCCATCTCCTTTTCCATCTTCGGCTCGACGACCCAGTGAGTGCCGTCTTTCTCGACGGCGATGAAGTCAGGGTTGTATGACCCGCCTTCCCAAGTGATCGAAAGGTCGTTCTGGTGCAGGCGCGCCCAGTATTCGATCTCGTCGGAGTCATCGAGGATGGTCGCCACGGCCCGCTCGGTATCGGAGTCGAACCACACCTGTGCGTAGAGCGACTTCTTCCAACCTTCGTAGCCCACGCCTTTCTTGAACTTCCCCGTACGGTCACTGCTCGTCTCAGCGCGGCCTTGGCGCACGGGACCGAAGGGAATGAAGCCGACGATCTTGTCGTACCGGGGCTTGCTGTCCGTGTTGCGCTGCTGCTCGACGATCTTCCGAAGCAGGCTGGCGGCAGCGCGGTCCAAGTAGCCGCCAAGCACTAGTTCAGCGTTATCGCCAAGCCCTTCGACGAACGCTTCGATGATCGGTTTGGCGGCGTTCCGTTCCTTCGGTCGCTGGACGACGATCTCGGCCGCGAAGATCCGCCGCAGCAGTTCCTTGCGAGACTCGTCTAGCGAGACAGGAAGTAGCGAGGGCTCGATGCGATCGACCGCCTGACCCGTGACGAGTTTCGTCGTCAGCAAACCATCCGGGCCGGTTACGACCGTCGCGCTCAATCGCTCGCGTCGCAGCTCGCGGCCTGGATCGGAAGCGAACCGCTCACCGAGTTTGCGGAAGGCGTCAAGTTCGGTCAGGTCGGCCAATGAGAAGCTGCTTTCGACGTTGCCGATTGCGAAGTGCGGCAGCTTGACAGTCGGATATTTCGCGTCAGGCAGCAGCTCGAGTTGCATCTTCTCGGCCTCGTCCTGCGCCTCGACGGTCCGATCCTCGACGCTTGTGAGAGTCGGACCGGGCGCATCGGCATCTATGGCTCCATCCTCAGAGATCACGATTGGCGTTTCGACCGGAGTACTCTCGAGTGTCGCCGTCAGCTCGCCGCTCATGTTGCGGCGGAGCACTGCGTAGGTTCGATGGTCGATGAACCCCTGATTGAGAACGCCGGTCTTCTTCAGGAGCTGTTCGTATTTTGCGTGCGCGAGCACTTCCAGCGTGTCCAACATCTCAATGTCGGTGTAGGCGCCGAAGGGAAGGCGCATGCCGCGCCCCAGCGTCTGCTCGGTGAGGATGTCCGAGATCGAGGGACGCAATGACGCGATGACATAGACGTTCTTCACGTCCCAGCCCTCTTTGAGCATCCCGACCGAGACGATGACGCGAACGCGGCTATTCGGGTCCTCGACGTTCTCAAGATCGGCCAGCATCTTTTCGTGCTTGTCGCCGGTCTCCTTGGAATGGACCTCAAGCACGCTGTCGGCGTATCTGCCCCCGGCGAACGATGACTCTCGCAGCAGTCGGGCAATCTCTTTCGCGTCTTCGATGTTCGGCGTGATAACGAGCATGACCGGATTGACGGTCTCGACCTCTTCGCCGTTGGCCTTGCGCGTCTTGACGTAGCTCTCGACAGTCGCCCGCTTGGCTTCAAGGAGAGCGATGCCGTCGTTGAGCCTGGTGGCGATGTCGGAGCGATCGTCCTTGCGGCCAACTACCACCGGCGTCTTCACCAACTTGTCCGCTATCGCTGCCGCGACGGGATAGCGGTAGATGATCTGCTCCTCGGGCGTGCGCCTATGCGGCGTCGCCGTTAGCCCGATCAGGGCATAAGGCGCGAGCGCGCGGATGGCGTCGGAGAACGACGGCCCGTAGTAGATGTGGTGCTCGTCTGCGAAGACGATCAGGTCGTCGAGGGTTTGCAGGTGCTCATAGAACGCTTTGCCCAGGCCCTCGCGGAACTCGCGCGTCTTGCGGCCGGTGTCGGTGGTGGGCTTGATCAGCGACTGGACGGTGAAGATGAACAGCTTGACCTGATCCGGGTCATCCATCACGGCACCCTTGGCCGCTGAGTCGAAGTTCTCCGACGTGATGACGACCGGCTTCACCTCCATGCCCTTGACGCTCTTGCGGTGACCGGGCGTGAAGTTGGCGACCGTCTTGTTCAGGATCGTGCGGCCCGGCGCGATGATGGCGAAGTTATGCGAGCCTAGCGCGGCGAAATATTCGAGGGCTGCCGCTGCTACGTACGTCTTCCCTACGCCAGTAGCAACATCAACAACGCCCTCAAATAGCTCGCTGCGCTTCTCGACCTCGTAGTGGTTGGCGACGGCGGCGGCGATGCTTTCCAACGCCTCCTTGTTTGGCTTGCGCAGGTCGAGATTGGAGGCGATCGCCTCAACAATGTCCTGGCGGATTAGCTCGTCAGTCGAGCTGTCATCGCTTAGCAGAGCGTCCGTGCTCAAGGCGTAACGACCTCGACCTGACCTGGCTTCCCGTTGGGAGTGCCGTCGGCCGAAGCGGGCTCAACCTCGGACATGGACGGTCGCCAACGTTGTCCAAGTTGGTACTCAGTCAGGATCGACGCCGGAATCTTCCGGACGGTTGAACCCGGCCGAAGCTCACGAAGAACGTCGCGCGTCGCCGGATCAACAGCCGTCCCACAGAGGACAAGCCTTTCATCGTCTGCGAGTGCATCTACAAGTAGCCGCGCGACATCGGGATTCACGAGGCCGTCAATGACGGCGAGGCGGGTGCGCCCGTTGCGACCGACAAACGGCGGCGTCGGATCAAAGTCGTAGCCGAGCTGCGCAGCGGTCGCCTCCCCAAGCTCGCCCCGAACCGCCCAATCAGCGAGCACGACCAGGCCGTCGTCCTCCGTGAACATCGAGGGCGCGACATCGAGGACGCGAAAGCCACCGCCGCCCTCCCACTCGACGCTCTCGGTGATCCCGCCCATGTCCTTGCCAGCAACAACTTTCGTCAGGCGCGGAACGGTGAATCGTTCAAGCGTGTCTCGGCTCCACTCGACTCCGACCCACCGTCGGCCCAGCTTGTGTGCGACAGCAGCAGTCGCCCCAGAACCGACGAAGCAATCCAGGACGACCTCGCCGGAGTTGGTCGCCAGGAGAATGATCCGCTCCATCAACCGCTCGGGCTTCGGCGTGTTGAAAGGCTCGATGTCAGGAAACAGCGCGAGGATTTCCTTCTTCGCTTCATCGTTGTGGCCGACTTCATCGTGTGGCCACCACGTCCAAGGCACTAGTCCCTCGGTCTCGCTGAGGTACTTGATTACGCCGGGGCGCGAGTTCCCGTGTTTGCCCCAGTAGATTCGGCCTTGCTCGGCGAGATCCAGGAACGCGGGCTCAAGCATCCCCCAGCAGCGACCCTTGGGCGGTCGATGCACCTTCCCGCTCGGCGCAACGATGTCGTACATCTGGTTCTTTCGAAAGCCCTGAGCGTCGAGAGGGATGGGACGCCACGGGCCCTTCGGATCATTGTTCGTGTTTCGATATTGCTTCGCGGTCTTGGCATCACGCGGTAAGCGATTGCGAATCTGCTTCCAGCGATCGGGATCAGACGCATAGACGTGGATGTAGTCATGCACGGTCCCGATCGCGGGTCGGTTGTCACGCGAGTACCTCTTTTGCCAGAGCACCGTTGCCACCCACTTGTCCCGACCGAAGACCTCATCGAGCACGCAGCGGAGGCGGTGTTGTTCTGAATCATCGCAATGGACCCACACCGAGCCGTCGGGCGCGAGTAGGTCGCGTACCTCCTCCAGCCGGTCGCGCATCATCGTCAGCCAGACCGAATGCTCGAGCGCGTCGTCGTAGTGCTCGAACGCCTGCTGCGTGTTGAACGGTGGATCGAGGTAGATCAGTTTCACCTTGCCGGCGTACTCGCGGGCGAACTCGGGGATTTCCAGCAGGCTCGTCAGCGCGTGGAGCGCGTCGCCTCGAATGAGCAGGTTGTCCTTTGCGCGGGCCGACTCGGCGCGGGTGTCGCCTACGCTCGTGGCGTCGCGCAGCAGCCGGACCTCGGCTACGCGGTAGTCGGCTGGTGGCAGCCACTCATAGCCCCCGTCCTCATGCGCAAGGAGCGACTGATCCTTGTTGGTCCAGGTCAGCTCAAGCTTGCCGTGGTAGCGCCCACGGACCTGCCCCTGGCCATCAGGCCCCTCCCTGCCCTGTTGTCCCATGTATGCCGGATCGTAAAGCGCGCGGTGGGAGGCCACGTGCGGGGCGACCGTACCGGCGATGATCAACGAAGCTCATTGGCGCGAGGATCGTGTGCGGACGGTCTGCGACGATCCAACTGTGATCGACCCCGAGCGCATTCGCGTGCTGGAAGAGGAATGGGCTGCTGCTAGCCGATGCCGGAGATGCAGCGCGCGGCATCCACCTCTACCCGTTCCCTGGCGAAGAGTCGGGTAACGGGAACCGCGCCTACTACTTCACGCCGGGGCAGCGCATCTACTACGACGCCGATTTCCCCGACGAACTCGGCGGTCATCTCGCGCACGCTAACGACCGCCTCGACCGCCACCGGATCGCGGTTTGGATCGACTCACCCGCGCCTGTGCTCGGAGCGAAGTTGAGGCACGAACTCGAGCATGCACGGCAATGGGACGCGTGCGGCAAGCCGCTGTTCAACCTCAACGACCTGATCCTGGCGGTGCTCGCCGAACGCGTCGACCAACTCCCTGGCGGCGGAGTCTCTACAACTTGGCGCCGATCGAAATTGACGCGAACGCCGCGTCGGCCCGGTTCGCGTGGCAGCGATACGGCGCCGACGTTTGCCGGCCGCTCTGCGAACCCGTCACGCACAACGGCGCGCTGTTCCGCTCACACACGCCGCCCGCGCCGCTCGAGACACTGCCCAAGCGGATGCTCGCGTTCCTCCTTCAGTTCGCTGATCTATGCGAGCGTGTTGCCGCGCGGCGCGGTCGTCCGTTCGCAGACCTCCTCGAAGAGGCGTGGCCTGGTGCCGCCGAAGTCTGGGCGGCATTAGACGAGATCGCCCTCGGCCCGCCGCGAGTCGCCCCGGCGCCAGACTAGAGCGCGTAGGCGCCGCGCGTAGAACTCGACTTTGCTTCGTAGCCGTCCGGGTCGCGCAGGTACAGCGCCTCGCTCACGTCATGGTCCGAGAGCCCAGTCAGCGCGACGCGGTCGCGGGAGGCATGGGCGAGCCAGCGGGCGAGATCCGCGCGCGACGGGACGAGCAGCGCGAAGTGGAAGAGGCCCGTGTACCCGTCGGCCGGCCCCGCGCCGGGAACCTCGACGATGACGAGTAGCTCGCGGCCGCCCGCGCCCAGAGACGCACGGCCCGGGCCGCTCTCGAGCACGTCCAGGCCGATCGCCCGGCGGTAGTAGTCCAGCGAGCGCTCCAAATCGGCGACGGTCAGATGCACTGCACCCATCGCCGTGCCGGCAGGCAGCCGGGGAGCGCTCACGGATACAGCTTGAGCGCGCTTCCGAAACCGGTCCCGAGTGGCTCCTGGAGAGCGATGTGAAAGCGGCCGGCCTGCTCCAGCAGCCGGGCGCGAACGAGCGGGCCGGCGTCGATCGCCCGCAGCCCGCCTCCCTCGACGAGGGAGACGATCTTCCGCTTCGCGTCCTCGTCGTCCCCGGCGACGAAGACGTCGATCTTCTGGCCGGCCACCTCGCCCGCGGCCACGGTGGAAGCGAAGGCCGTGTTGAACGCCTTGACGACCGGCGTGCCGGCCGGCACGAGGGCAGCGATCTCCTCCGCTCCGGATGTCGTCGTCGCCAGCTCGAGGGTCTCGAAGTCGATCGGGTTGGAGATGTCGACCACCACGCGGCCCGCGAGGCGCTCGCCGTACTCCGCGACAGCGTCCTTGACCCCGGGATAGTAGAGCGCGAGCACGACCACCTCGCCCGTCAGCTCGTCGCCGGGAGCCGCCGCCGTCGCTCCGCCGCCGAGTTCCGAGGCAAGCTCCCCCGCGTCGCCGGGTTTGCGGTCGACGAGCTGAAGCTCATGTCCTCCCGCGACCATACGCGTCCCGATCGCGCGGCCCATGTTGCCGGCGCCGATGATCGTCACCTTCACGGTCCCTCTCCCTTCGCTCGTTGACTGGTGGCCCACCGTAGTCTGCCCCACCCAACTAGGCTAGGTTGCTGGTTTTCGACCGACGGCAAGGAGGATGCGGCCTCGTGCGGAACCGAAGAGGTGCCCGCTCGGACGAGACCCTGAGCGAAGAGATCGGCGCCCTGCTCGAGCATGAGCGCGAGCGCTTCGGCGCGGCTATCGAGCGGCTACAGGCCGATCTCGCCGGGGCTGCTGAGCGCGTGGCCGCGCGCAGCCGGGAGCTCGAGGAGAAAGAGCGCGCAGCGGCCGAGCGCGCACGGGAACTCGAGCGGCGCGGAGCCGAGCTGGACCAGCGCGAAGGGACGATCGCGCCGCGCGAGCAGCAGCTCGAGCAGGCGCGCGCCGAGGTCGAGCGGCGGCGCCGGGAAGTCGACCAGGCTGGGCAGCTCCACGCCGTCACGGTTGCTCGCGTCAGGCGCGAGTCGGCTGAGCTGGCAGAGCGCGCTCAAGCGGTCTCCGAGCGCGAGCAGTCCTTTGCGATCCGCGAGGCCGAGCTGGACGCCGAGGCCTCCGAGGCGTTCACGAAACGAGAGCGTGAGCTCGAGGAGGGCGAGGCTCGCCTCGCGCAGCGAGAGGCCGAGGTCGAGCAGGCTGTCGAGAAGGCCGTCGCGGCGCGTGACCGCAAGCTCGCCGCGCGCGAGGAGAGGCTGACGGCGCGCGAGGCGCAGCTCGACGAGCGCGTGGCGAAGGCGGTCGCGGCGCGCGAGCGAAAGCTGTCCGGGCGGGAGGAGCGCCTCGCCGCCCGCGAAACCGAGCTTGGCGGACGGAGGGACGAGGTCGGGGTGGCCGCGCAGGAGCTCACCACGCGCGAGCAGGCGCTGGCGCGGCGCGAGTCCGAGGTCAGCGCGCGCGAGGCCGCGGTCGCCGAGCACGTGCAGCGGGAGGCGGAGCTCGCCGCGCGCCGCGAGGAGCTGACCGTGGAGGTTCGGGAGCGGGAGACGGCGGTCACGACGCGAGGGGCGGGACTCGCGAAGCGTGAGCGAGAGGCGGCGGCGCGAGAGGAACAGCTACGTGCGCGAGCGGCGGCCGTCGAGGCGAAGGAGCTCGAGATCGAGCGGCTCGACCGGCGGCGCCAGGAGGCCACGCAGGAGCTCGCGGAGCGAGTTGCGCACATTGAGGAGCGCGAGCGGAGTTTGCTCACGCGTGAGCGTGAGCTGGTGGCGAGCGCCCAGCACCACGAGCAGGTGCAGGCGGCGCGGGAGCGCGAGCTCGCCGCGAGCGGGGCTGAGCTCGACAGGACGTGGGAGGGCCTGGAGCGAGAGGCGCTCGAGCGTGTCGAGCGCGAGACCACCCGCCGGCGGGACGAGCTCGGCGAGCGCGAGGCGGCGCTCGCGCGCCGCGAGGCCGCCGTTCAGGAGCGTGAGGCGAAGCTTGCCCGCGCAGCGCCGGAGCGCACGCCGGTGCAGACACCAGATTCCCCGCCTCCGCCGCCCGCCGCCGAGCTCCCGCAGGCTCCGGCGCCGCACGTGAGGTCGGACGGTGAGGTGAGCCCCCGCGACGGGCGGTGGAATCTCGAGGCACTCGGACGCCTCGTGGAGAGCCGTGCCGCGGACTACCCCGAGCGCGTCGATGAGTGGCGCGCATACCTCGTCTACCTGCGCGACTTCGTGGGCGACGACAAGCTACTGCCGGCGTCGTTCGAGGGCCTGGTGTACGAGGTATTCGAGACGCTAGTCGAGCCGGGACGCGCCCGCTAGCCGTCAAAGAGGTTTGACACACACGGTTACGCGACGTGTGCGCCGGGTACACCACGGCCAATGTCGCCGCTCCGCCGACGTCGACGGCCCGCGCCGCCTCCCCCCGAGGCGTACGACGCCGAGGCGACGGTGCCGGTGGATCGCCCGCCGTCTCAGCAGGTGGTCTACGAGGAGCAGGTGCCTCTCGAGGCGCCGCCGCGGCGCCCCCGCATCTGGCCGTGGTTGTTGCTCCTGCTGCTGCTCGTGCTTGGCGGCCTCGGGGCGCTTGCGTACTTCGCCACTCGCGACGACGACGACGGCGATGCCTCGCCGCGCACGACCGTGGCGCAGGCGGCCGTCCCCGACGTCGTCGGTCAGCGGGCCGACCGAGGCGTGGCCAGGCTGCTCGACGCCGGTTTCAAAGCCGACCTGCGTCGGACGCTGAGCAAGCGGGCGAGCGGGATCGTCCTGCGGCAGGACCCGGCGGCGGGCAACCGTGCCCAGACGGGCTCGACGGTTGTCCTCACCGTCTCGCGCGGCCAGGACACGAATGCGGTGCCGGCCGTCGTGGGACTCCCGGTGGGTGAGGCGTTCGCCAAGGTCGAGGTGGCGAAGTTGCGCCCGGGGGCCGTGCGCGTGTTCTCGCCGAAGCCTGTGGGGCAGGTAATCGCACAGGAGCCCGGTGGCGGGACCGAATTGAAGCGCGAGGCGATCGTAAAGCTGCGCGTCTCGCGCGGTCGGCAGCCGGTCGACGTCCCGGACGTCGTCGGCACGACCGCTGCCGAAGCGACCTCCCAGCTCGAGTCCGCGGGCCTGAAGGCAGATCTCTTCAGGGTGCCGGCCGACGAGCCCGAGGGCACCGTGATCGCCCAGAAACCGCTTGCCGGCGAGCGGGCGCCGCGCGGATCGGCTGTGCGCGTGAACGTCTCAGAGGGTCGAAGCGGCACGACGACGACCGCGACGACGACCGCGACCACCACCACAGCGACGACGACCACCACCACGAGCACCGCGGCGCGGGCCACGGTCCCGGACGTGGTGGGGCAGAAGCAGGTCGCGGCCGTGCGCGCGCTGCGGGCGGCGGGTCTCGACGCCGACACGAAGCAGGTGCCGTCGCGCGAGCCGCGCGGCACGGTCGTGGCGCAGTTCCCCGCAGCCGGCAGCTCGGCGAAGAGTGGGTCTGCGGTGCGCATCAACGTCTCCAAGGGCCCGCAGCAGGCGGGCACGAAAGCCGTCCCCGACCTCGTGGCAGACGACGAGCAGACCGCGCGGCAGCGGCTCGAGCAGGCAGGCTTCAAGGTGCGGGTGCTGCGCCAGGACACGGCCGACGAGACCGAGGACGGCGTCGTCGTCGACCAGGATCCACTTGCCGGTACCCGCCTGAACGTGGGCGCGCGCGTGACGATCTACGTCGGCGTGTTCACAGGCTGAGTCAGCCGTCGACTCAGCCGGATGAGGCCGTCTCGGAATGGGGCGCGCCGACCGGCTTCGACTCGGGCGAGCCGCGCTGGCGCAGGTAGATCGAGAACACGGCCATCGAGCCGACCGCGAGAAACTCAGACTGCCAGTTCTGGAGCGTCCGCTCCCAGAAGTCCGGCTCGGCGAGATACCCCGTCCACGAGACGGTCGCCTGGTGGTGCTCGAGCTGGTCGTCGTTGAACTCGGTCCACCCCGTCACGGACTGTCCGAACCACGAGGCCAGGAAAATGGCGCCCATGAGGATGAGCAGCGAGTTCGAGTAGAGGCGGAGCCGCCAGCCGGGCGTCCGCGCCCAGCGTGGTGAGCTCTCGTCCGCGTAGCCACCGACCTTCTGTTTCTGGTCGGACTCCACGCCGATCTCCTCGAGTTCCTTCGACTCGTTGGAGCCCCGCTGAAAGAGCCAGACCGTGGCGAAGATGAAGAGGAAGAACTGGAGATACTCCGACTGCCAGTTCTCGAGCACCGCGACGCCGAACTGGGACGAGACGAGGTAGCGACCGTACGTGATCGTCCCGCTGTCGTGTACGAGCTGCTGCTGGTTGTACTCGTGGTGGCCGGCGATCGACTGGCCCCCGAGCGCGATGAGGAAGATCAGGCCGAAGACGATCGACAGTGAGTTTTCGCGCAGGAATCGCATCAGTGGTGCGCGATGCCGATCGCCGAGTAGAACGTGATGCCAACGATCACGAAGAGGTACAGGGCGAACATGAGCCGCACAGGCGCGTTTTCGCGCCGCTGCACCTCGTTCCTGCGGTTAGGCTGCTCGCGGTGGCACCCTTCCGCCCGCCCGTCGAGGAGCTGGCTGCGCTGGTCGTCGGCTTTGCGGCCAACGTGCAGCCGGACCAGATCGTCAGCGTGCTCTCGGAGCCGGGCAAGGAGGAGCTCACGCGGGCGATCGCCGAGGAGGCCTACCGGCGAGACGCCCGCTTCGTGGACGTCTGGTACTTCGACCACCACGTCAAGCGCGCGCGCATCGCGCACGCGCGCGAGGAGACGCTCGACTACGTGCCACCCTGGTACGGCGACCGCGTGTTGCGCCTCGGCGAGGAGCGGGCGGCGCGGATTGCCCTGGTGGGGCCGGCCGCGCCCGGCGTCCTCAACGACCTCGACCCGGCACGTGCGGGACGCGACCGGCTGCCCACGCTCCGAGAGGTTGGCACCATCGTCAACGAGCGCACGACCAACTGGACGGCCGTTCCAGCGCCCACGCCCGAGTGGGCCGAGGTGGTCTACCCGGATCTCGACCGTGACCCCGCCCACGAGCGGCTCTGGAGCGAGATTGCACACGTCTGCAGGCTGGACGAGCCCGATCCGGAGGCGGCCTGGCGCGTTCGCATGAGCGAGCTGGCCGACGTCTGCGGGCGCCTGGGCGAGCGTCGCTTCGACGCGCTCCACTTCGAGGGGCCTGGCACGGACCTGACCGTCGGCCTGCTGCCCTCGTCGGCCTGGTGCGCGGCGGAGTTCACGCGGATCGACGGGCTGCGGCACCTGGTCAACCTCCCCTCGGAGGAGGTCTTCACCACGCCGGATCCCGAGCGGGTGGAGGGCACCGTGCGTGCGACGCTGCCGCTCGAGCACGTGGGCTCGATCGTGGACGGTATCCGAGTGCGCTTCGAGGGGGGGCGTGCGGTCTCGATCGACGCCGACGCGGGCGCGGAGGTGCTACGGACGGCTGCCGCGCTCGACGAGGGTGCGTCGCGGCTCGGCGAGGTTGCGCTCGTCGATCGCGCGGGCCGCATCGGGCCGCTCGGCACCGTCTTCTACGACACGCTGCTGGACGAGAACGCAGCAAGCCACATCGCGCTCGGGCAGGCGTACACCTTCACGGTCGCCGAGGAGGATGTCGGGCACCTGAACGACAGCGCCATCCACATCGACTTCATGATCGGCTCCCCGGAGGTCACGGTGACGGGGCTGACACGCAGCGGTGAGCGCGTGCCGGTGCTCCGAGCCGGCGACTGGCAGATCTGAGGAATCGGTCGCAGGGGTTGACAACCCCGCCTTCCTGAGTAAACCGAGAAGGAGGGAGGGGTCCACTTGCGGACCTCGACAAATCGGGGGAGGCGGGGCTCACGGGGAGCTCCGCACACTTCAAGAGGGGAGTACACAGATGGGGGGAGTAACCATCGCACGAGCGCGCATCGCGCTCGCTGCAATCGTCGCCATGGCGGCGGCCGTGGTCTTCGCGGCACCCGCTTCGGCGACGCACGGGGTGCGTCCGTCGTTCGATCCGCAGACGACGAACGTGCCGTATCTGGCGTGGCGCGGCGAGGAGCTGCGGCTCGTCAAGTGTTCTGATGAGATCAACGTCACAGAGGACGAGGCGGGCAACCCGGTGGCTGCTGGCGAGGGCCAGTCGGTCGACTGGATTGTCGAGGACTGGTCGGGCTATCCGTTCCAGCCGCCGTCGCTCGAGGCGTCGACAGTCAAGTTCTTCCTGGGCACCGGTGAGCACGCCGACCAGGGCTGCGTCAAGGCCGACTACGTGTCGTTGAAGGCTGGCCTGGCGCAGATCAAGCTCGTGCTCTCTGACAGCGACACGGGCAATCCGGCCATGAAGCACCAGTTCCTGGCCGGCTGGCTCGCGCTGAACAACCCGAACTGCCGTGAGCTCGCCGTGACGGATCAGCCTGGCGGCGGCGGCTCGGACATCGGTGACCCGGACGGCAGCGGCGACCTTGTCGCCGGCGGCCTGCCCGGTCGCGTGCAGTGCGATGTCTCCGGGGAACTCCCGCTCGGCAACAACTTCACCGAGCTGGGCCTCCCGGCATCGATCACGCTTCCGGCCGAGACGCCGTTCACGGATCTTCGTGACGTCGACAACACCTACTGGGACGATCTCGCCGCCAGGATGGCGACGACCAGCGATGCGCGCCCGGTCTACCGTGATGCCCCGTGGCGCATGTGGGACATCCACGACGACCGCGCCCGCACGGAGGGTCACGTCAACCAGGCCGTGTGTCTGGCCGACCCGATCACGGGTCTGACCGGCCCGCACACGCTGCTGGACGCCGTGGACGCCTGCCGCGGGACGCAGGGCTTCCTGGGCGGTCTCCTTATCGGCGACGCGCAGTACTCGCGCGTATTCGGCGATCTGAGCCGCTTCCCGACGTGGGGTCCGTTCGACCCGCTTCGCCCGGACGAGACGCTTCTGCCTGACGGCAAGCTGGACGGCGGTGACGTCCCGCTGCCGTCGGCACGCGTGGACGTGGCAATCGCCGCGAACTCGGGGTCGGCCACCGACATCAGCGGCGTCGGCTCTCTGTCCACCGTGCTGAAGTGCGTGGCGTACACGCGGCGGAACAACTGCGATCCGCGGCCGCACAGCCACTACGCGCCGTTCTACTCGCGGTGGATCCCTGCCACGACGGCCAATACGTTCACGCCGGTCCTCGACCCGCAGGGCAACATCACCCAGTACAACGCCGTGGCGACAGACGAGGCCTCGGGCACCGACGGCCCCGCACGGGGCAACAACTACCCGGGGTACCGCACCAGCGGTCTCTACGACTACTGGAGCATCACCGAAGTGCTTCGCAGTGCCCTCGGCGGCAACACGCAGTGTCTGAGGCGCAACGACGCGCGGGTTCCGCTGCGGCAGCTGCCGCTCGGGCCGCAGGCGGTCGTCACGTACTCCGACGAGCACGGCGAAGTGCAGGCGTACTTCAACCCGGGGCTCGGGTTCTTCTTCGACAACCTGGGCGTGGGCACGAACCTGAACAACGCGTGTGATCTCGAGGGCGTCGACGTGCTCGGCACGGCCGACATCCAGGCGATCGCGCGCTACCCGTATCAGAAGACGACGGACTCGGACAAGGCGTCGAACGTGCTCCAGAAGCGCGTCCACAGCCGGTTCCACAAGGGCGTCACCTGTGTGCCCAAGGGCCCGATTCCGCCGATCACGAACGGCCTGGCGTTCATCTGCACGGCCGTGGCGATCGATATCGACGGCAACCCGTTCGTCAACGAGAAGGTCTGCTTCATGACGAATGGCGAGGGCGCTCGCGAGTACCCGCTCGGCCGTGCCTCCCAGCAGGAGGGCCTGCACCGCCTCTGCGTGTGGACGGACAGCCGCGGCGAGGCCTCGATCGAGGTCTTCGGCAAGTGCATCCGCGGCAACGTGATCGCGGAGTTCGTCGCGGAAGGCATCATCCGCTTCGCGATCTTCGACTTCGCGTGCCCGCCCGGCGCTGCCGGCGGCACCGGGGTGAGTGGCTCGGCGACAGGCTCGCAGTCGAGCTCGTCGGCGACCGCTCCGTTCGCGGGCTCCCAGGGCGATATCGTCCCGGGCGCCTCGACCGCGCAGACGCAGAAGATCATCGAGCAGGCCAAGGCCGACGCCAAGGCGAAGCCCGCCGCGGCGCCGAAGAAGGCCACGCTCGCGTTTGCCCGCATCGCCAAGAAGCCGTTCGCCAAGCAGAGTGAGCGGTACGTCGTGGTTCGCGTCAACGGCGCTGCCAGGACAGCCAAGATCGAGATCACGCTGGTCGGCAAGAACGGCCGCGTGCTCGGCAAGGTCGTCCGCACCATCGCCACGAACCGCACGGTCCGCGTGCCGAACCTGAAGCTGCCGAAGGTGGCCAAGACGGCGCGCGTGCGGGTTCTCGGCTAGCGAGACCCCGCACCAGCTGAACAGACGAGGGCCCGCTCCGGCGGGCCCTCGTCATTCGTAGGGACTGGAGGCCGACGCTGCGTTCGCGTGTTCCCAGTCGCACGCCTCGCCGATCGAACGCAACCGGGAGCGTGTCACCTCGTCACACAGCGCGCCCTCGACGCCCGTGAGGTAGAGCGCCCGCGGGTCGACGCCGAGCGAGCGCGCGACCTCGTACTCCCGCGTCAGGTCGGTGTCGAACATGGCGGGGTCGTCCGTGGAGACGCTGCACTGGACGCCGGCGGCGACGAGTTGTGCCAGCGGGTGCTCCTCGAGCGTCGCGACCGCGCCCGTGCGGATGTTGGAAACGGGGCAGACGTCGAGCACGACGCGCCGCTCGGACAGCTCCGCGACGAGCGTCGGGTCCTGGACGGCCGTGATGCCGTGCCGTATGCGGCGAGCGTGCAGGGCGTCGAGCGCGCTGCGGATCGACGCGGGGCCAACGACCTCGCCTGCGTGCGGCACGGACGCGAGCTCCTCCGCCCACGCCCGTTCGAAGACCTTCGTGAACTTCTCCGGCGGGTAGAGCGCCTCCTCGCCCCCGAGCCCGATGCCGACGACGCCTCGGTCGCGGTACCGCAACGCGTGGTCGAGCGCGACCTCGGCGTCCTCCACGGGCGCGCCGCGTGTGATGTCGGGCGTCAGCCGCACCTCGACCCCGTGCCGCTCGCGCGCCTCCTGGGCGCCGTCGCAGTAGCCCGTGAAGAGCTCGTCCCAGTCCACGCCGCGCCAGGCGCGCTCGATCGGCGAGAAGATCCCCTCCACGTAGACGGCCCCGTGGCTCGCCGCCTCGCCCGCGTAGTCGACCGTGATGCGCCGAAAGTCGTCTGCCGTCCGCAGCACGTTCGTCGTGAGGATCCAGACCTCGATGAAGTGCGCGAAGTCGCGGAAGCGGTAGAGCGCTGTGAGCTCGTCCTCGGTGCGGCAGGGCAGCTCGAGGCCGTTCCGCGACGCTATCTCGCGCAGAGTCCGCGGCTGCACCGTGCCCTCCAAATGCACGTGCAGCTCGATCTTCGGGTACCCGGCCATCGTCGGAACCTACGCGCACGAGCACTGTGCCGACAGGTGAGCGTCCCGGCCTACCGGTCGTGAATGTCGTCAGCCGGCGACCGGAGAATGCTCCGTCGCATGCGTGTCGGCGGCAGCGGGAGCAGGCTCCGGTTGCGCGCTGGTGACTCTCACCCGACGTCCAGGAGGGTGGCGAGGTAGGCGAGCACGTCTCGCTTCTTCGCGCCGCTCACGAGGCCGGCGGGCATCACGCCACGACCCGCGTCGATGATCGCCTGGGCCTGGGCGAGCGAGATCGTGTTGCCGGCGAGTCGCGGCCCGACACCACCCCCCTCGCCCCCGGAGCCGTGGCAGCCGGAGCACGTGTCCTCGAAGACGAGCTGACCCTGGTAGGCGTCGCCGAGCGCGACCGCGCCGGAGGACTTCGGCGCGTCGGGCTTCGCCAGGTGGAGCTGAGCGAGCGCAAAGGTCGTGCCGCCGACCGCGGCGAGCAGCGCGGCCGGAAGCAGGAGCAGCCGAACGCGGCGCGGCAGGCGGAGCAGGCGATCCGCGAGCACGAGGCGATCGTAACGAGTAAGGTCGCTTCGCATGCTCGGGAGCGTCGAGTCGGCCTACACGGACGCGATGACCTCGGTGTTTTCGTCCGCGCTCGCGGGCAAGGCGTGGTTCGCAACGGGCGCGGTATTTCTCGCCCTCGTGCAGGTGCTCACGGCCGCGCGCATCTTCGGCAAGCTCCAGCACTTCGTCCCGCTCGGCCGTCCATGGATCAACCGCGTACACCGTTGGTCGGGCCGGCTCGCGATCCTCTGCACGCTCCCGGTGGCGTTCCACTGCATCTTTATCCTGGGCTTCCAGACGACGGACGCGCGCGTCTTCGCCCACTCCCTGGTCGGCTCGTTCATCTACGGCGTCTTCGCAGTGAAGATCTTCTTCGTGCGCGACCGTGACCATCCGCGCTGGACGCTGCCGCTCGTCGGCGGGACGCTCTTCACCGTGCTCGTGGCGCTGTGGAGCACGTCGAGCCTCTGGTACTTCACCGAGGTGCGGTTCGGCTTCTGAGCGTTGCCGCCGTCGCAAACGATTTCTTGTACTAAAGCTTGCAAGTGAGTGCGCTCGGTCGATGCGGCGTGTCGTCGGACTGCTCGTGCTCGCGCTCGGCCTGGTCTCGGCGGCCTCCGGCGCGGGAACGACCGAGTGGGAGAAGCTGCCGTACATCGACAGCATTTCCGGGCGCCTCGCAGTGTCGACGGACGGGAGCTGGACGGGGGCGGACGCGGTCAACGTGGGGCGCTTCAAGGCGGCCCCCTGGAACGACAACTTCTTCGCGAAGGTGCCGCGCGCCTACATCTGGGGTCCGAGGTGCAGCAGAGGCAGGGAGCGGCGGACGTTCACGAAGACCTTCCTGGCTCTAGGCAAGCCCATCGAAGGAACGTTCAACTTTGCCTACGCCCCGGCGTGGCCGACCACAGGGCGGCCGTGGGAGGGCGCGATCATGCGCGTCAACGGCGTCGAAGTCAGTCGGCTGCCGAGGACCATGGGCGTCGGCAACGTCTTCAGCTATCGGTACGGCCCCCTGCCGGCAAAGGTGCGCCAGGCGTTCCGCTACGGCTCGAACACCATCTCGATCACGGCGACGAAGGCGCCGCTGAAGAAGGGACAGCGCTGCAACGATCCGAAGGTTCCACGCTATGTCGGTGTGATCGGGGACCTCTATGCCCAGTTCGGCGCCGACCTGCGCACGCGTCCTCCGTGGTGCCGTTCGAGATCCTGCGCAACGTCGTCAACGGGCAGGCGGTCGGCGTGGTCGGCCAGGTACTGATCGACAATCTCGGGCCTTCCGCCGTGACGAAGGGAGTGATGAACCTCTCGATCACCGGCCCCGGACTAACGACCGTCGGGGACCAGTCCGGCTTGCCTGGACCTCCCTTCTACGACTGCGAGATCAACGGCGGGACCCTGACCTGTCCGTTCAAGGATTTCCGTCCGCAAACGACGGCGTCGTTCCCCGTCGTCCTCGCCGCGCGCGTCAACACGGGCTTCTTCCAGAACGGCGCCGGCCGCGTCACCATCCTGCTTGGGGTGACCACCACCATGCGCACCTTAACACCGGCGACGACCAGCAGAAGAAGACGATCCTCCTCTGCATGTCGGGCGCGACTGACCCCGCCTGCGCCTAGGCGAGCGTGGGCGACGCGTCTTGCGGGCGCGGAGGAGCCGGGAGATGATCGGCGCGTGCGGGTGAAATCGATCCTCGAGGCGATCGGGAACACGCCGCTGGTGCGCGTGCGGCGCTGTGCACCGGCCAACGGCGCCGAGCTGTGGCTGAAGCTCGAGTACCGCAACCCGACGGGGTCGATGAAGGACAGGATGGCGCTCGCGATGATCGAAGGTGCGGAGCGGGACGGCCTGCTCTCTCCGGGCGACACCGTCGTCGAGTACACGGGCGGCAGCACTGGGCCCGCGCTTGCGCTCGTCTGTCGGGCGAAGGGGTACCGCGCCCTGATCGTAATGGCCGACTGCTTCACCGAGGAGCGCTTCCAGCTCATGCGGGCGCTCGGAGCGGAGCTCGACGTCATCCCTTCCGTCGAGGGTCGACCGAAGGTCACCTCGCAGGACATTCATAACATGGTGGCCCGCGCCGAGGAGCTCGCGAAAACACCCGGCCACTACGCGACCGACCAGTTCAACAATCCCTACATCATTCCGGGTCACCGCGAAAAGCTCGGGCGCGAGATCTGGGAGCAGAGCGAGGGCCGGGTCACCGCTTTTTGCCAGGGCATCGGGACGGGCAGCTCGCTGATGGGGGTCTCGGATGCATTGAAGCCCCACGGCGTCTACATCCAGGCCCACGAGCCCGCGGGCTCGGCGGCGATCAGCGGTAGCGCCGAACGCGGAACGTTCCTGATCCAGGGCTGGACCGGGTTCGTCGTCCCGCACTGGCACCCGGAGAAGGTCGACCACGTTGAGGCTATCGGCGACGACGAGGCTGTCGAGATGACCCGCCGTCTCTCGCGCGACGAGGGCGTCTTCGCGGGCATTTCGACCGGGGCGAACGTGGTGGGGGCGCATCGCCTCGCCGATCGCCTCGGGCCGGACTCGGTGATCGTGACGCTCGCCGTCGACACCGCCTTCAAGTACATGAGCGTCAGTCCGTTCGCCGACGCGTAGCCCCGTCTCGAAACTCAGCTCAGCGGGCGCGGCGGACACCTCGGTCCTGAAAGGCATGCCGTCGACTCGACCCAGCAGGAGCACCGACTCCTGCTTCGACACCGGGAACAATGGTTTGTCGACAGTGGTGGGGTCGGAGAACGTCGGCGAGGCGAGATCGACCCGCTCGCGCTCGGGCGCGACCCGCACGTCGTCGACGACCGGCTGGGCGATCGTCTCTTGTCCTCCGCTGCCCGCAAAGGAGGCGCTCTCCCCGCTGCATCCGCCGGCAACGACCGCGGCCGACAGGAGTGCCGTGACCACGGCGAGCGCTAACGTGGCCCTGACTGCGCGTCGTTTCAGGGGGAGCGGGGGCGCGGGAAGATCCTGATTCCTGCGTCTCGTGATCACGGCGCTCGCGTGCTGGCGCATGACGTTCTCCTGGGTCGCGTTTCCAGTGGGGAATCGGCACGCTAGAGAGCACGAATGAGAAGGCCATGAGGCCGACGTGGAGCCCGAGCCTCGCGCCGCTCGAACGTTCATCCTGCGAGGGGGCGAGGTTCGCCGCGGCGTGACCGCTGGCAAGCATGAACAAGGTCGCTCTGGGCCACGCCCGGCTACGACGATGGGTTCCCACACGCCTTCTCCCAGACCGACGGCCGCGCGCCTTGCGTGATCGGAAACCGATGAGTTCTGATAGTTCAGTTGCTCTTCAAGGGAAATCCTCGGCGACAAGGGGCGACGGCATGACGGAACAGATCGGCGGAACCGACGGGAATCGCGGGCTTGCGCCCGACGTTGAGGAGCCCATGATGAAACGGCGCGCAGCCCACGAACGGCTCTCGACCGGCGCGCTCGCGCGGTGGACGCGAGCCTGCGCCACGCACCCCTGGCGCGTCGTCGCCGGCTGGGTCGGCATCGTCGTCCTGCTCGTCGTCCTCGTCGGAACGATCGGGGGTTCGCTGCGGGACGAGTTCGAGATTCCGGGGTCGGATACGCAGAGGGCCGTCGACCTGATCGAGGCCGAGTTCGCGTCCGAGCAGGGCGGTGTGCTGAACGTCGTCTTCGCCGCTCCCGAGGGCGAGCGGCTCGATACGCAGGAGCGCCGGGCAGCGATCCAGGAGGCGATCCGTCGCCTGAAGTCGCAGGAGTTCAAGCCGACCGAAGACAAGGCCGGCCTCGAGAGCGTCGGGAATCCGTTCAGCGAGGACACGTTCTCCGACGACGGCCGCATCGCCTACGCCGAGGCGCAGTTCAGCGAGACGATCGAGGAGGAGGACCGTGAAGCAGTCCTCGCCGTCCAGGACGCCGTGCGCGAGACGGTCGAGCCGGTCGGCGTCACGGTCGAGTACAACGGCGAGGCCGAGTTCCCGCCTGTCGAGCAGGGCACGTCGGAAGCGCTCGGCCTGCTGGCGGCGATCATCGTGCTGCTGCTCGTCTTCCGCACGTTCGTGGCGATGCTGATCCCCATCGCACTGGCGATCACGGCGCTGGCCACGGCGTTCTTGCTGCTCTTCATCCTGGCCGGCTTGACCGACATCAACACGATCACGCCAATCCTGGTGTCGATGATCGGACTGGGCGTCGGCGTGGATTACTCGCTCTTCATCGTCACGCGCTTCAGACAACTCCTGCACGAGGGGCTCTCACCGCGTGATGCCGCCGCCGAAGCCGGAGCTTCGGCCGGTCGTGCCGTGCTCTTCGCGGGCTTGACGGTCGCCATCTCGGTGACCGGCCTGGCCTTCTTCGGCCTCGACTTCGTCACCAAGCTCGGCATCGGCAGCGCCCTCGGCGTGCTCACCACGGTGCTGATCGCGAACTCACTGCTGCTGGCGGTGCTGGCACTCCTCGGCCACAAGATCGACCGGCTCAAGGTGCCCTTCCTGCGCCGGGTGGACGACTCGGAGGCGGCGCGCGAGAAAACCCTCGTCGCTCGCCATGGCCGCTTCGTCGCTGCGAACGCGCGGGTCGTGTTCCCGGTTGTGTTGCTCGGAATCCTCGCACTGGCCTCGACGTCGGCCCTGGTGCGGCTCGGCGCCGCCGACCAGGGAACACAGCCCACGGCGCAGACCAGCCGCCGGGCTTACGACCTGCTCGCCGAGGGCTTCGGGGCCGGCTTCAACGGCCCTATTCCGATCGTCGTGGACGTGAACGGCGATGCTCAGGCGCCGGACAAGATCTTCGAGCGGGTGCAGGGGCTCGACGGCGTGGCGTCCGCGGGCGAGCCGCAGCTGAACGACGAGGAGACCGTTGCGATCGTCTTCGTCACTCCGGACTCCGCGCCGCAGGACGAGGATACCGATGAGCTCGTCGACCGCCTGCGAGACGAGGTCGTGCCGACGGCGACGGCAGAGGGCGATGCGGTCGCGTACGTCTCGGGCCAGACGGCCGCGTTCAAGGACATCGGGGATCGAATCATGGAGCGGCTGCCGCTGTTTTTGCTCTACATCATCGGCGTGACGTTCATCGTGCTCGCCATGGCGTTCAGATCGATCCTCGTGTCGCTGACGGCTGCGATCACGACCATCATCTCCGCGTTCGTCGGCTTCGGCGTCCTCACCCTTGTGGTGCAGGAGGGCCACCTGCTCGGGCTGACGGGACTCGACAAGACCGGTCCGATCGAGACCTTCGTCCCACCGATCGCCTTCGCGATCCTCTTCGGGCTCTCGATGGACTACATGGTCTTCCTGATGAGCCGCATCCGGGAGGAGCATGTTCACGGCCTGAAGACGCGGGAGGCGGTCGAGCATGGGATCTCGGCCATCGGCCGCGTGGTCGTAGCCGCGGCACTCATCATGGGCACGGTCTTCGCGGCCTTCATCCTGAGCGCCGACCGCATCCCGAAGGAGTTCGGGCTGCTGCTCGCGATCGCGATCCTCACCGACGCGCTGATCGTGCGGATGACGCTCGTGCCCGCGTTCCTCACCCTCCTCCGCGAGAAGTCGTGGTACATACCGCGCTCGCTCGACCGGCTGCTCCCCAACATCACCATCGAGGCACCGCAGGACCGCGAGACCCCGCTCACCGCCGATGTCGAGCGACCGGCCGAGGCGGCTGGCCGGCCCTGACGCTTGCCCGAAAGGGGGGAGCTGGTGAACCCGGATCGGGATCCTTCGGGAAGCCGAGCCGGACCAATCGACGAAGAGCCCGAGGCCCGCACCTCATGAATCGCCATGCGCCTATCCTTGCAAACACTGTCACCCATTCTGCCAACATCGCCGCGATGCACGGCACCTAGGCGAAGGATTGGCCTGTACTAAAGCTAGTTCAGCAGCCTATGCTGGAGCTTCCGAGCGGTACGGTCACCTTCCTCTTCACGGACATCGAGGGATCGACGCGCCTGCTGCACGAACTCGGCGAGCGCTACGCACACTTGCTCACGGAGCACAGGCGGATTCTCCGCGAGGCTTTCGAGCGGCATCGGGGTCGCGAGGTAGACACGCAGGGTGACAGTCTCTTCGTCGCCTTTATCGACCACCGCGACGCCGTTAACGCGGCTATCGCCTCTCAGACGGCGCTCGCTGCCCAAGGCTGGCCGGACGGAGCTTCGGTGCGTGTGCGCATGGGCATCCATACCGGCGAGCCGCTGGTCGCGGACGAGCACTACGTGGGTATCGACGTCCATCGGGCGGCCCGCATCGCGGCGGCGGCGCACGGGGGCCAAATTCTCGTGTCGGAGCGGACTCACGGCCTCATCGCAGACGGAAATCGCTCCGGCGGGACTCTCCGCGAGCTAGGACGCCACTCGCTCAAGGATCTGCCCGAGCCGGAGCGCCTGTTTCAGCTCGTTGTCGCGAGCCTACCGAGTACGTTTCCGCCTCCTCGCGTCCACGAGCAGACCCCTGCTGCGGCAGGGCTCCCCGACTACTCGCGTCCGCCAGCGGACGTCCCTTGTCCTTACAAGGGCCTCGAACCCTTTGAGCGGGAGGACCGCGACATCTTCTTCGGGCGTGAGGAGCTCGTTGCGACTCTCGTCTCTCGGCTCGAGGAGGCGCCGTTTCTCGCGGTCGTAGGGCCGTCGGGGAGCGGGAAGTCGTCGCTCGCCCGCGCCGGCGTCGTCCCCGAGCTCGAGCGAAGAGGAGCCTTGCCGGTCATCTTCAATCCCGGCGAGCACCCTGTGCGTGAACTCGCGCTCGGCGTGCGGTTCGAGCGCCGCGCAGAGCCGATTGTCGAGCGCAACGAGTCGGATCAGGGCGCCCTCTGGGCCGATCGTCGCCACGCAGTCCTTGTGGTCGTCGATCAGTTCGAAGAGGCCTTCACCCTCTGCCGCGACGAGGAAGAGCGGCATCGTTTTCATCGCCGCACTGCTCGACGGTACTCGGTCGGACGACGCCAACGTCCGCGTCGTCCTCGCTCTTCGCGCGGACTTCTACGGCCATTGCGCTCTCTATCCAGAGCTCGCGTCGGCGTTGGAAGAGCACCAGGCGCTCGTCGGGCCGATGACGGAGGAGGAGCTGCGACGCGCTATCGAGCAACCGGCCGAGCGAGCCGGGCTCGTGCTCGAGCCCGGTTTGGTGGAGGGAATCCTAAGGGACGTCGTCGGAGAGCCCGGTGCGCTGCCGCTCCTCTCGCACAGCCTGCTTGAGACGTGGAGGCGGCGCAGTGGTCGCATGCTCACGCTTCTTGGCTATCTGCAGTGCGGCGGCGTCCAGGGAGCGATCGCGAAGACCGCGGAGACCGTCTTTCGCGAGCAGTTGACCCCAAAGCAGCAAATCCTTGCTCGCAACAGCTTCCTTCGGCTCACCGAGCTCGGCGAAGCGACGGAGGACACGCGTCGGCGAGTGCGCGTTGCTGAGCTCGTACCCCGGGAAGAGGAGGCTGCGGACGTCGACGAGCTGCTCCGCGTACTCGCCGATGCCCGGCTCGTCACGATCGGCGAGCGGACGGTCGAGGTCGCTCACGAGGCGCTCATCCGTCATTGGCCGACGCTCCGAGCCTGGCTCGACGAGGATCGCGAAGGGAGGCTCGTGCACCGGCGACTCACCGAGGCGGCGCAAGACTGGGAGGCGCTCGGCAACGAGCCGGGAGCGCTCTACCGTGGGACGAGGCTTGCCGGAGCGAGCGAGTGGGCGGAGCCCCACGACTCCGAGCTCAACGAGCTGGAGCGCGAGTTCCTTGCAGCAAGCCGCAAGGCCGAGCTCGGGGAGATCGAGGCGACCAGGAGGCGCAACCGACGACTTCGCGGGCTGGTCGTCGCGCTGGCGATCTTCCTTGTCGCAGCCATCGCAGCCGGGGGGCTTGCGTTCGTCCAGCGGCAGGACGCGAGGAGCGCCGCGACGTCGGCGGAGGCCCAGCGCCTCGGCGCTCAGGCGCTCGTTCAGAAGGATCTCGATCTCTCACTGCTGCTCGCGCGAGAAGGCGTGAACCTCGACGATTCGCTTGTCACCCGAGGGAATCTGCTCGCCGCACTCGTGCGGAGCCCCGCCGCGATCGGGGTCTTGCGGCCGCTCCCGGGACGCCTCCTGTTCGTCGACGCGACGCCGGACGGCAGATTCGACGGCGTCCAGAACAACGATAGGCGTGTCGCTCTCATCGATACCCGCACGCGAAAGATTCTCCGGATGCATGAAGCCGCGTTCTTCCTCTTCGTCAGCGACGGCAGGAGCGTCGCCCTTGGGCAAACCGAGCCTCTGAGGTTCGTCATCGTCGACATCGCGAGCGGAAAGCCCAGGAACACGACCTGCTCCCCGCCGACGTACAGGGTTTTCACCTGACGACGGACTTGATGCGCCTTGCCACCGTGAGTGCGACGGGCGTTGCGACCGTCCGCGACATGGCGACTGAGAGGATCGTCAGGCGGGTTCGCGTTCCGGAGCAAAGGCACCTGTACGACGTATTCATGCAGGGCGCTGATCGCCTCCTGACGATCGAAGCCCGGGCGCCCTCGAGACGAGTCCCGCGGTCCGTGAGCTCTGGGACGTAGAGACCGGAAGGATGCTCGGATCGGTAAAGACCCGGGCACCCGCGCCCGCCCCCTATGACCTCTCACACGATGCCTCGAAGCTCGCGGTCGGAGACAATGACGGATCTGTGCTCGTCTACGACCTGCGCTCCGGAAAAGGGCGTCAGCTGCACGGGCGGCACAACGCGAAGGTCAGTGGGATCGCTTTCGGACCCGGCAACCGGCTGGTCAGCACGGGAGACGACAAGCAGGTCATCGTCTGGAACCTCGCGTCTGGGACGATCGAGGAGACGCTGTCCGGGCACAACGGCCGGGTCCTTGAGTCTGCGTTCTCGCCCGACGGTGCCACGCTCTACACCGTCAGCCTCGACGGCAGCCTCATGATCTGGGATCTCTCCGGGACGCGACGTGGGCACGTCGTTCGTCCCGGGGATCGCGAGTACGATCTGCATCGCAAGATCTGGAACGGCTCGTTCGACAAGCACCCGGCGGTGATCGTTCGCTGCGCGGGTGTCTCGGACGTGATCGCCGCGGTGAAGTTCGGGCGCGCGAGCGGCCTGCCGGTTGCGGTGCGGAGCGGCGGGCACTCGTTCCCGGGCCTTTCGGTCGCAGACGACGCGTTGATGATCGATCTCTCGCCGATGAAGGCGTCCGCGTCGATCCTGAGAAGTGCACGGCGCGCGTGCAAGCCGGCGTCTTGCTCGGCGAGCTCGACAGGGAGACGCAGGCGTTCGGGCTCGCAGTGCCGTCCGGCATCGTCACGCATACCGGCGTGGCCGGGCTCACGCTCGGCGGCGGGATCGGCTGGATCATGCGCAAGCACGGTCTGTCGATCGACCAGCTGGTCTCGGTGGATCTCGTGACCGCGGACGGCGAGTTCGTCAAGGCGAGCGCGGAGGAGAACGCAGATCTTCTGGGGCGTGCGCGGCGGCGGTGGCAACTTCGGGATCGTCACGGAGTTCGAGTTCCGCTGCGTGCCGCTGGGGACGCAGGTGCTGGCAGGGCGGGTGTTCTGGCCGATGGAGCAGTCCGGGGAGGTCCTGCGTTTCTACCGCGACTGGGTCGCGGAGGCGCCGGACGAGCTGATGACGATCGTCGTCCACAGCAAGGCGCCGCCGCTGCCGTTCGTACCGGAGGAGCTGCACGGAAAGCCGGTCGTGATGGTCATCCTGCTGCTGGGCCGGCGACGTGGAGGAGGGAGAGAAGTTCATCCGTCCGCTGAAGGAGTTTGGCTCGCCGGTCGCGGACGTCTGCATGCCGAAGCCGTATTTGACGCACCAGGCGATGTTCGACCCGAGCTTCGTGCCGGGCCGCTGGTACTACTTCAAGAGCTGCGACGTCGCGGAGCTGAACGACGAGATCATCGACATCACGGTCGAGCGCTCGCTGCAAATCGCCTCGCCGCTGACGTCTTTCCCGATCTGGCAGATGGGCGGAGCGGTCGGCCGGGTGGGCGACGACGAGACCGCGTTCAACGGCCGCACGGCGGCCTTCACGTACAACATCGGCGCGAGCACGGAGACGAGCGAGGGCTTTGACGAGGAGCGCGAGTGGGTGCAGAGCTTCTGGTCAGCGCTGGAGCCGTGGCACGAAGGCGTGTACATGAACTTCCTGGGTGACGAGGGGGCCGAGCGGATCCGCCAGTCCTACGGGACGGAGAAGTACGACCGGCTGCGAGCCCGGAAGCAGAAGTACGACCCGGACAACTTCTTCCGGATCAACCAGAACATCTAGCCGAGCTAGCTGCGATAGCAGCACGAGCACTCCAGCGAACCCGAGACCGCTCGACGGCAAGGTCGCGCTCGTGACCGGCGCGACACGCGGCACGCCGCGGCGCGGGTTGTCCATCACCGGAGCCGGCGTGGGTTCACTGATGCGGGGCATCAGCGCGCGCCGTGCGGCGGCGGCGCGAGGTGCGTAAAACAGGATCCGAGCTTGCGTGCGCGTCGTCGGCTGCCACACTGCAAGAGTTAGCTTCATTACCCCGGTGGGGTATTATGGTCTCGCTGGTCGAGGAGAAGGAGAGGACATGAGCGAGAGCGAGATCTACAGCGTCCCCGGAGTCCATTGCGGCCACTGCAGAGAGGCCGTCGAGCGTGAGCTGCAGGCGGTCGACGGCGTCGAGTCGGTGGACGTCGACCTGGACACGAAGCTCGTCACGGTCAGAGGCAGCCGCCTCGAGGACGCGGCGCTCCGCGCGGCGATCGACGAGGCTGGCTTCGAGGTCGCCGCGTGATGGCGACCGCCGCCACGAAGCGCGTCCGTCTCGAGATCGAGGGCATGACCTGCGCCGCTTGCGCGGCGCGGGTCGAGCGCAAGCTGAACAAGCTCGACGGCGTCGAGGCGGCGGTGAACTACGTCACCGGGGAGGCGACGGTCTCCTTCGACCGCACGCGCGTCGACGTCGAGGCGCTCATCGGCGCGGTCGAGGGGATCGGCTACGGGGCGGCACTGCCGCGGGCGGCGGCGGACGCGACACAGGCGGAGTCGTCGGAGCGTGCGGCACGGCGGCTGCATCGGCGACTTGTCGTCGCGGCGGCGCTGACCGTCCCTCTGACCTTCCTGGCGATGGTCGGACCGCTCCAGTTCGCCGGCTGGGAGTGGGTCGCCTTCGCGCTCGCGACGCCGGTCGTGCTCTGGAGCGGCTGGCCGTTCCATCGAGCGGCGGCGCTGAACGCCCGGCACTTGGCGGCGACGATGGACACGCTGATCGCGATCGGCACGCTCGCCGCCTGGGCGTGGTCGGCGGCCGTCCTTCTCGGTGGCCTCGACGAGCACACCTACTTCGAGGTCGCCGCCGTGATCACGACCCTGATCCTGCTCGGTCGCTACCTCGAGGCGCATGCTCGCCGCCGCTCGAGCGCCGCCATCCGTGCACTGCTCGAGCTCGGGGCAAAGGAGGCGCGCGTGCGGCGCGACGGCGAGGAGGTGCTGGTGCCGATCGAAGAGCTGCGAGTCGGTGACCGCGTTGTCGTGCGGCCGGGGGAGAAGATCGCAACGGACGGCATCGTCGAGGAAGGGGCATCCGCGGTCGACCAGTCGATGCTGACGGGCGAATCGGTACCGGTCGAGGTCGAGGCGGGTGCCCAGGTCGCCGGCGCGTCGATCAACAGCTACGGTCGGCTGGTCGTGCGCGCGACCAAGGTGGGTGCCGACACCGCGCTCGCGCAGATCGCCCGGCTCGTGGCCGAGGCGCAGGCCGGCAAGGCGCCGATCCAGCGTCTCGTGGACCGTGTCTCAGCAGTGTTCGTCCCCGTGGTGATCGCGATCTCGGTTGCGACGCTGACCGGCTGGCTGATGGTCTCGGGCGACGCCGGCGCCGCCTTCACGGCTGCCGTCGCGGTCCTGATCATCGCCTGCCCCTGCGCACTAGGGCTCGCGACTCCGACGGCGCTCATGGTCGGAACCGGCCGTGGCGCACAGCTCGGGATCCTGATCAAGGGCCCCGAGGTCCTCGAGCAGACGCGGCGGATCAGCACGATCGTCCTCGACAAGACCGGCACGGTGACGGAGGGAAAGATGGAGCTCGTCGATGTCGTCGCGCTGAACGGCGCCACGCGCGACGAGATCCTGCGCTACGCCGGGGCGGTCGAGGCAGCGAGCGAGCATCCCGTCGCGCAGGCGGTGGCGACGCGCGCCCGCGTCGAGCTCGGCCGCCTTGCCACCGTCGAGGACTTCCGCAACCGGCCAGGCATCGGCGTCGTCGGCGTCGTCGACGGGCGCGAGGTGGAGGTCGGGCGCGGCGGCGAGGGCATCGAGGTGCGCTGGGACGGTGAGCGACGTGGGCTGCTCGTCGTCCGCGACACCGTCAAGGAGACGAGCCGCGAGGCGGTCCGTCAGCTACGCGACCTGGGGCTCACACCAGTGCTGCTCACCGGCGACCGGGAAAAGACCGCCCGCGTGATCGCGAATGAAGTCGGGATCGAGCACGTTCTTGCGGAGGTCTATCCGGAAGACAAAGTCGCGGAGGTTCGGCGCTTGCAGGACGCAGGCGAGGTCGTCGCCATGGTCGGTGACGGTGTGAACGACGCTCCGGCGCTGGCCCAGGCCGACCTCGGACTCGCGATTGGAACGGGCACGGATGTGGCTATCGAGGCCTCCGACCTGACCCTCGTCTCGGGCGACCTGCGGGCGGCTTCCGATGCGATCCGCCTCGCGCGGCGGACCCTGGCGACGATCAGGGCCAACCTCTTCTGGGCCTTCGCCTACAACGTCGCCGCAATCCCGCTCGCGGTGGCAGGCCTTCTCAATCCGATCGTCGCCGCGGCGGCGATGGCGTTCTCGAGCCTCTTCGTCGTCTCGAACTCGCTGCGGCTGCGCCGCTTCCGCAGCTTCAGGGAGGTGAGCTAGATGGAGCACGGCTATGACAAGGAGGCGCTGGTCAAGCGCCTGCACCGGATCGAGGGGCAGGTGCGCGGCATCGAGCGGATGGTCGAGGAAGACCGCTACTGCATCGACATCCTGACCCAGGTCGGCGCGGTCAAGACGGCGATCGAGAGCCTCGCGTTCGAGGTGCTCCACGACCACGTGAACCACTGCGTCGCCGACGCGATCGCGACGGGCGACGAGCGTGTTGTCGCCGAGAAGACCGGCGAGCTGCTCGCGGCCGTCCAGCGGTTCGCGAAGACGGCCTGACAACCGCGCGCGCACGCCTTAGCGCGCGTGGTGCTCGTGCACTACCGCGTGGCCCGTGCCGCGGCGGATCATCGCCCGGTTCACGGCGAAGGCGGGCGGCCACGCGATGACGAAGCCTCCGAGCAGCGGCGCCCAGAACCTCAGATCGGCAATGCCCGCCTCCATCGCACCGGGGACGAGCACCATCGTGAGGTTGTCGATCAGCTCCATGATCGCGATCGAAACGGTGTCGGCGGCGAGCGCGATCGGCACGATCGCGGCGAGCGGGAGGCGCGCCCGCAGCAGCGGTAGTGAGGTGAGGCTGTAGCCGAACAGGAAGGCGAGCCCGACGGCCAGTGCGATCGAGGCGAGGTCGCCCCAGCCAAGCGCGGCAGCGATCGTCATCCCGGTCACCTCCCCGAGCACGCATCCGGTGAGGCAGTGGTTCGTGGCGCTGATGGCGAGCCGGTTGAGTTCAGTGGGCGCCGCCGCAGGAGCGTTTTCATTCGGTTCGGCGTGGCCATGCGCTTTCTGTTCCTCGTGTGCGCGGCTCAGCGCAGGTCCTCCCTCGTCGCGTCTGCAGGCATACGCCGAGGGTAGTGGGCCCGCGATGGGAGCCGCGTACTCACTCGCCGCGCCCGCGTGTGTCACGCGCGAAGGCGAACGCGTCCCTGCGTCGGTCGGTGCCGCACAAAGTGGGCGAACTCATCACCGTCTTCCTCGCGGACGACAACCTGATCGCGCGCGAAGGAGTGCGGGCGTTGATCGAGCTCGAGAACGATCTCCAGGTGGTGGGTGCAGCGGCGGATTACGACGGTCTGATCGCGGGGGCCGAGGAGTTCGTTCCCCGGGCGGTCGTTACGAACATCCGCATGCCGCCTGCATTTCAGCGTGAGGGAATCGATGCCGCCCTCCAGATCCGCAAGAGCCACCCAGGTACCGGGGTCGTCATCCTGTCGCAGTTCGATGATCCTGCCTATGCGGTTTCGCTCTTCGGCGAGGGCGCGGCGGGATTCGCATACCTGCTGAAGGATCGGGTCGCCGAAGGGGACCAGCTCGCACGGGCAATCCGCGAGGTGACGGGCGGCGGCTCGGTGATCGACCCCAGGATCGTCGAGCTGCTCATCAACCCGGTCCGAGACGACAGTCTCACCCCCCGGAAGACGACCTGCTCCGACAGATCGCGGAGGGCCGGCATATCAAGGCGATCGCGGTCGCGGAGCGAACGACGCCCGAGGCGGTGTCGAGCGCCGTCGAGCAGCTCTTTCGCAAGCTCGCCGCGGGCGCCGGGCAGGGGGACGAGCGGGCGCTGCAGCGCCTCCGAACGCTGCATCAGGCGATCGTCGAGCGGGAGGAACAGGGGGAGCGTTTGAGCCGCTTGCTACCGGGTGGGCTCGCAGATCAGGTGCGCCGAGGTGGCCGCCGCATCGGCGAGACGGAGTTGCTCGACGTCACCGTTCTGATGTCGGATGTGCGCGACTACTCGTCATCGCCGAGCACGCCGATCCGAGCGCGCTTGCCGGCCAGCTCAATGCGCACCGCGCGCAGATGAATGAGGCGATCCTCGAGGCCGGCGGAACCGTGATGCAGTTTTCGCGAGGCGGCCGCCCTCTAATCGGTGACAGGCCGCGCCAACGCGAGCGAGGTGTGAAACTGTTACTTCGTGGTCGCGGCGTCCGAGGGAGGGCAGATGGAGGGGACGATTAGAAGGTGGATTGCTTTCTCCGCAGGCCGTGCGATCTGCGGGCGGGCGTGTTGGGTCGTCGTCAGCGCGGCTCTCGTCGCAGGGGTCACGCTCGTTGCGGTCGCCTCGGGGAGCCCCGCTGGGAGCGCTTCGCTCCGCGTCGAAGTCCCGTGGCAAGGACGCCCTGACGCCTGTGTGGGTAGCTACCCGCCCACCGTCCTCTGCTATGGGCACCCGGGCGGCCCCGTCGCTGTGCCTGGGCTTGGCTTCGTCTCCCAGTCGTACATCTACCCGGTCGAGGCGCAGCCAGGTTCTGCATGCCCCGGCGGCTTCTACGTCTTGGCCTACCCGGCCCGGCTGATCGTGAAAGGGAAGGGCGAGATTTTCTTGGATCTGGGCGCCGTCGACGGCTGCCTGCAAGGACCGCCTTCCGACACGGTGCTCAGTCCAACGCAGGCTTTCACGGTCACAGGGGGATCAGGCGTGTATGCGGGCGCCTCGGGTAGTGGCGTGGTAAGGCGCACGCAGGTCCGCAGAACGAGCGCCGGGCACGGCGCCGCAACAGACATCTGGGAAGGGACGCTGGTCGTCCCCAACTTCGAGTTCGACATGGCGCCACCAACGATCAAAGGCGCGGTCGGGAAGGTCGTTCGCGCCCCGCGCAAGGCCACGCGAGTGCGCGTGCGGTACCAGCTTGCGGCCACCGACAACGTGGACAGAGCCGTGCCGGTCTCGTGCCAGCCGCGTTCCGGCAGCCGCTTCAAGGTCGGCCGACGCACGATTGTCCGGTGTTCAGCGACCGACACGAGCGCGAACACGGGGCGCGCGAGTTTTACCGTGACGATCAAGCGCAGGCGCTAGAGCGACCGCGGCCACGTCATCGTGGCAAGCGGGGCGAAGGAGGCGGGAGCGACGGGGGTGGAACCCGCGACCTCCGGCGTGCCAGGCGAGTCGAGTGCCCTGACGCGTGCCACGGGCCTGCCCCGACCGACGACTGACCCCCATTTACTGGGTCGTTTCCGGATCCGGCCCCGGTCGTTCGCATGGTTACGTCGATCGAAGAAGGGCGTTGGGCCACGAGCGGGCGACAGGATTCTGTCTACACGGACAACGCCCCTGCCGCAGAATTGTTTCCGGCGGCTCGTGCGCGTCCTCGGCTTGACCAGACCGGCTCGGTAATTTGAGCGGGTCGCTAGTGGCGCCGGCCCTGCGCGGTGGAGATCGCGGCGCAGAGCTCCTCCCGTACGCCGAGCTCTCGGTCGACCGGGTCGACGACGAGCTCCTGCGCGACCTCATCGATCCGCTGGCGGAGTGAGCGGGCGGCTCGCCGTGCCCGCCGGCTCGCGCCGGCTCCGTTCAGGAGGCGCGCCACGAAGGCGAGCACGATCCCGGCGGCTGCCCCACCGAGGAGGAGCACGGTGGGGATCGGCATCCCCTTGACCTCCGGAAGCGGAACCACGTCTTCGATCCGCAGCCAACCCAGCACGGCGAGCGCAACCAGCCACACCGCCCCTGCGGCGACGGCGAGCGCGAGCAGGCGCTGGAGCAGCCCGGCAACTCGCCACCAGCGAGGGCTCGAGACGCCCAGGTCGGCGCCGGCGACAGCGCGGTCGAGCCGGTCGGCGACACCGTCGTCCGCCGCGACCGCCGGCCTTCTCACGAGCCGCGGCCATGGCTGCGGCAGCCCCTCGGCCGCCCCGTCGGCGAGCTGGCGGGCTGCGCTCGCCACTTGGGCGCGTTGCACATCGGTCGGCGGCGGCATCGAGGTTCTGACGTGCGGCTGCGGCGACTCGGGGAGGCGCAACCGCCTCAGCGGGTCGGGCCGGAGCCGCCGCACCCAGCGCACGAGGGGCCAGCCGGCGGCGAGCGCGCCGCGGCGGCGGTGGGCGTCTCCGACCGCGCGCACTACGGTGGGAACGCCTGCCGCGTCCTCGAGCGCTGCCAGCAGCCGCCCGCGATCCTCGCGCCGGATGCCGCGCGCCTTCCCGCTGCACGCGGCGGCGAGCGGCTCGGCTGCGCGGTTCACGTCGGCGGCGAGTCGTGCGACCGCGGCGTCGTGCGCGGCTACCCGTTCGGCGAGCAGGCGTTGCAGCTCGGGGACGCCCTCGCCCGTTCGCGCCGACACGATGGCGACCGGAACGCGCGGCACCCCGTCCTCCGTCAGCAGGCGCTCCATGTCGGCCCGCCACGCGACGACATCCGCGGGCGGGAGCAGGTCAGCCTGGTTCAGGACGACCGCCATCGCGCGCGCGTGTGTCGCCAGCTCCCGTAGGTAGCGGTCGTGCAGCGTCGCGTCCGCGTACTTCTGCGGCTCGACGACCCAGAGGACGAGATCCGCGAGCGCGATCACCCGCTCCGCCTCGAGGCGGTGCGAGGTCTCGACGGAGTCGAAGTCCGGGAGGTCGAGGAGGACGAGCCCGCCGAGGCCGTCCGCGTCGACGCGGTGGCGGCGGCCGATCTCGAGCCAGTCCAGCAGCGCGTCGCCTCCCTCCCCCCAGATGGCTGCCTGTCCGGCCGAGGTCGTGGGCCGGCGTCGGCCGACCAGCGCGAGCTCGCTTCCCGTGAGTACGTTGAAGAGCTGCGACTTGCCGGCGCCGGTCGGGCCGGCGAGCGCTACGACCGTCGACTCGACGCCCAGCCCGAGCCGGGCCCCCGCCTTCTCGACAACTGCCCGCGCCCCCTCGACGTCCGCGGCGTCCAGCCGTCCGGCTGCCAGGTCCGCCGCCTCGCGGAGTGCGGAGAGACGCTCGTCGAGCCCGCTCACGCCGCCCGGCGGATCGCGTCGACCGTGGCGTGGAGGCGCGCGAAGCTGTCCGCCTCGGGTGCGGCCGCGTCGAGCAGGGTGTCGAACCGCTTGGCGTCGGCTCGTAGGAGCCGGTCGACCCTCTCGATCAGGTCTTCGCGCGCCCGCGTCGCTAGCGTGCGGACCGCCTGGTCGCCGAAGATCGCCTCGAGCACCTTTTGGCCGACGGCCGAGGTACCGCCGGCGACCACGACCTCCGCACCGGTGAGGCCGCCCGTGTGGGCGAACACGGCGAGCATTACGGTCAGGCCGGCGCCGTTGACGCCGAGGGAGGCGAGCCGCGCCGTCGTGCGCTTTGACGCGCCCTCGTGCCGGACGAGGTCGAAGACGACACCCTGCCAGGCGCGCACCTCCTCTTCCGCGGCGGAAGCGAGGTCAACCGAGGCTCGCTCGAGTTCCGGGGCGGCGGCGAGGAGCGCCCGTCCGGAAACGCGCTCGCGCCACGCGCGCGCGGTTCGCTCGGCGGCCCGCTCGGCAGCCGTCCGCACGACCGCCTCGACGCGGTTCTCGACGGTGAGCTTGAGGTCGGCGTCCGCAGCCGGGCCGCCCGTGACGATGCTCTTCAGCCGGTCGCGCAGCCAGCCCACGCGCGACTCGAGCGCGCGCATCACGTCGCCGGTCCCGACGACCTCGTGCCACCGGGCCAGCACCTCGCCGCGGAGGAGCGAGCCGCTGCGCAGCGCTCCCTCGACCTCGCGGAGCGCCTCCGCGTAGGCGGCGTCCGCCTCCGCGCGCAGTTCGGCCGCCGCCGACAGCTGCTCGACGGCCGCCCGCTCGACTGCTGCTGCCCGAACGGGAAGGCTCGCGAGCGCGCCTCGCAGCGTCCGGCGCACCAGCGCCGCCCGCGCGTGAGCATCGACCGCAAGGCCGTCGAGCCATGCGCGCACGGGCCAGAGCGCGTCCGCGGGAAGCCGCTCGTGATCGAGCGGGACCTCCGGCACGACGAGCACGTCGCAGTCGCCGAGCTGCTCGGCAGCGAGCATCTGCTTCAAGTGCGCCGGAACCTCGCGGTCGGCGTCGGCGGGGACACGATTGAGCACGATCGAAAGCGCTGTCCCCCGCTCCCGCGCGGAGCGCAGGAACTCCCACGGGACGGCATCGGCGTAGCGGGCGGCCGTGGTGACGAAAAGCCAGCCGTCGGCGGCCGCGAGCAGCTGGTTCGCGAGGGCGCGGTTCTCGGCGAGCACGGAGTCGATGTCCGGCGAGTCGAGCAGGGCGAGACCCTGCGGCAGAGCGGCGCTCGCAACGAGTTCGAGCGTACCGGGGCCGCCGCCGCCGATGATCCTCGGCAGCCCGGGCAGGATGCGGTCGTCCTCGAACCAGCGCACGTCGTCCGGGTGGAAGACGAGAACCGGAGCCCGCGTTGTCGGTCGGAGCACGCCCGCCGGGCTGACGACGGCGCCGACGAGGCTGTTTACGAGCGTCGACTTGCCGGCGCCCGTCGAGCCCCCAACCACGATCAGGGCGGGAGCATCCATCTGCCTCAGCCGCGGGAGCACGTAGTCGTCCACCTGGGCGACGATGTCGTCGCGCGCGCGCCGGGCTTGGTCGGCGCCGGGCACGTCGAGCTCGAGCCGCACCGAGCGGAGGTCGTCGCGGAGCCGTTCAAGCGGCTTGGTCAGCTCGGAGGCCATGCGAATGCCATACCCGCTCAGCGACAAGCGGATGCGCGGTCGCGTGCACGAGTCTGGCTCGGGCGGCTCGCCGTTGGCTCGCCCCGGTGCCAAGGCTGCGTTCCAGGGCGCCTCGGCGCCTCCGCCAGGGATGTCAGGGAGTCGGGGGGCACCCTGACATCCGCCCGTTAGGTCGTGACGACGGTGGCGTGGGGAATACGAGCGCCGTCAGGCGGCGGGCTCAGGCTGCTCGCCGGGGCGCAGCCTCGTCACGCGGAGCACGACGTTGCCGGTCTTCTGGCCGGTCTCGACGTAGCGGGTCGCGTCGACGACCTCGTCGAGCGCGTACCTCCGGTCGATCACAGGCCGGTACTTGCCCGCGTCGACGAGCTCCTTCACGAGGAGGAGGTCCTCCCGGCGATAGCGGCCAATGCCGAGCGTCGCGCGCCTGCTTCCGACGAGCCGTGTGACGAGAGCGAGGAACGGCACGTGGTACATGAACCCGACGTCCATCGAGATGTAGATTCCGCCCCGCTTCAGCGAGCGCCGGCAGCGCCGGAACGAGTGCTTGCCGACCGCGTCGAAGATCACGTCGTACGTCGTGCCGTTCTTGGTGAAGTCCTCGCGAAAGCGATCGTGGACGTCCCGAGCGCCGAGCGACCGCACGAGCTCGACGTCCTTCGTGTCGCACACCGCCGTCACGTCGGCCTCGAAGTGGTGTGCGAGTAGCTGGACCGCGGCCGTCCCGACGGAGCCCGCGGCGCCGTAGACGAGGACGCTCTTCCCGCGCAGCGGATACGCCGGTCGCATGCAGGTAAACGCGAGCAGCGAGCCGTCGGGGATGGCCGCCGCCTCCTCGTACGTCAGCCTTGTCGGCTTCTGTGCGATCGGGCCGCTCTCACGCACGGCCACGTATTCCGCGTTCGCGCCGCGCTCGATGCCGAACACCTCGTCGCCGATCCGGAACTCCGTCACGGCCGCTCCGACCTCCTCGACGCGACCCGCGAGCTCCGAGCCGCAACTCGTCCGCCTCGGGCGGCGGATGCCGGTGAAGAGACGGATGAACCGGTACTCGACGTGACGCACGCCCATGGCGTCGCCGCGGGTAACCGTCGACGCGTGGACCCTGACGAGCACCTCGTCCTCCTTCGGCACGGGCCGCTCGACTTCGGCGACGCGCAACACTTCCGGAGGCCCATACTGATCCTGCAGGACTGCTCTCATTCGATCACTTCCTCTCGGGGTTCCGCTGGATGCGATGGATGGGTGCGCCGTGCTTCCAAGCCCGCCCGGCCCGGTAGAGCTCAGCGGGCCTTCCGCCCCCCGGCCCGGGCCGGGCCGTGCGGCCGGTCGAGATCACCCAGCCGTCCTCGCCCACGAGGCTGCGGCGGAAGTTCGCGGCGTCGAGCTGGACGCCCCAGATCGCCTCGTACACCGCTCGGAGCCCGGCCATCGTGAAGGTCCTACCGACGAAGGCCGTCGCGATGCCCGAGAGCTCGAGCTCGACCCGGACGCGCTCGACCGCGTCGCGGACGATACGCAGGTGGTCGAACGCCAGCTCGATCCTCTCCTCGAGGATGTCCGAGGCGGAAACGAGCGCGGCGTGTGCTGCGTCGGTGCCGGCGACGATCGCTCCCACGTCGCGAAGGACGGCGAGGTACGCGACCGTGACGACGTTCATGCGCGGGTCGCGTCCGGGATCGCCGTAGGCGCCGAACTGGGTCAGCAGACTTGGGACCTCGACGCCGGTCTCCTTGGAGAGCTCACGCCTCGCCGCCTCGTTCAGCGTCTCTTCGGGGCGTTTGAATCCACCGGGAATCGCCCACATGCCCTTGAACGGCTCCTCCCCCCGCCGGACGAGAAGAGCGTGGAGCACGCCCTCGGCCATGGTCAGGATGACGACGTCCACCGTGACGGCGAAGGCCGGGAACTTGCTCGCGTCGTACCCGGGCGGAACGTTCGTCTTCCGTGTTCTTGTCGCCAAGACTCTTACCGTCGCACAAGGTTTTAGTCATGTCAACCAAAACGCTCGAGAGTCCGCGCCGGCCCGCGCTGTCGCCGCGCAGACGAGCAGCACCAGCTAGGGACGGCAAAAACCGGCCGCTACCCACAGCGAGCAGAGCTTCGTCTGCCAGTCAACGCGACCGGCCATACATTTTGCGGGAATTGCCGGCTGTAGCCGGCTGTCGCCGGCTACAGCCGCGCGGGATATGCGCGGATGAAACGCGAGCCGCGCCCGCTCCGCCTCCGCGCCGAGCTCCCGCTCCCGCTCGAGCGCTCGTCGCAGCGCAAGGCCGAGCCCCCACGGCCCGAGCGTCAGCGCGAGGCCGAAGAGCAGGCTTGGGTCGAAGTTCGTCAACCGTGCGAGCGCTGCGTACATGACCGCGAACGCCGCCGCGACGCTCACGAGCCCGAGAGGCAACCGCACTGGGCTCGCGTAGACGCCGGTCGCGAAGAAGGCGAAGGCCAGCAGCGGGATCCACGCGAGGGGCTCCGAGACATCGAAGCCGATGAGCGCCGCGAGCGCGTAGACGCACGCGACGTAGGGCGAAGACGAGGAGCGGGAAGCGCCGCGCGAATGCCACTCCCGCGGCGGCGACGAGGAAGCCCGCACCCCCGATAAGCGCGCGCTCATAGCCGGCGGCGAGGAACTCGCCCGCTCGAACGACGGCGAGCAGTACCGCAACGCCTACGTCGATCCGCGCGGGCCGAAGGGGCTCCACCCGTGGGACGCTAGCGCCGTCCGGCCCACCGATCATCAACCCCAGGGTTGAGTCGAGATCGACCCGCCGCCCGACGACATCGCCGCGGCTCGCGCGCAGGATCGGTCGTGCCTCGCATGGTGCGGGGCGCTCGACGGGAGGTGACCGATGTCCGAACGTGCTCGCCGCTGGATCGGCCTCTACGCGGCCGTCGCCGCGCTGATCGCCGTGCTGCTCTCGCCGCTGCTCGCGCTCTCCTACTTCGCGACCGAGGACGGACGCGCGGAGCTCGAGACCGGAACGGTCGCCGCATGGGCCGAGCCGGCCGAGCTCGCGGGTGGACTCCTCACGTGGGCGTCGCCCGACCGCGTCTACGTCACGTACTGGCAGATCTTCGCGCTGCTCATCCCGGCTATGTTCCTCTGTGCCCATGCCGCGCGCGCGCCGCTCGCCGACGGGCCGGACGGAGCGCTGGGGCTGGCACGTCGCGCTTACGGGCTACGCGCTGGAGAAGATCGGCTTCCTCGCCGTCTTCGTCGCCCTTTTCCTCGTTCACGTCGAGAGCACCGCTGTCGACGTCATCTTCCTCGGCTTTGGCATTCCGGGCCTCCTCATCAGCGCCGTCGGGTCGACCCTGCTCGGGATCGGCCTGGTCCGCGGCGCATACCGGCCGCGTCTAACGGCGTGGCTGCTCACGATCGCGTTCCCCTCGCTCCCTCGCGGTGCCCGCCTTCCTCGGGAACCTCAGCCTCGGGCTCGTCCCATTTCTGGTCGCGTGGGGCGCGACCAGAGCGGCGCTTTCGCTATCGGGGTCGGAAGCGGCTGCCCGACCGGCAGGCGTTGCAAGGGATCCTTTTCGTGCTGCACACGGGGATCTCGTGGAGGCACCTGCCCGCCGAGCTGGGCTTCGGGTCGGGCGTGACTTGCTGGCGTCGGCTGGACGAGTGGCAGAAGGCCGGTGTGTGGGAGCGGCTGCACGAATTGCTGCTCGCGCGCTTGCGCGCGGCGGGGGAGATCGAATGGTCGCGCGCGGTTGCCGACGCCAGCTATGTGCAGGCGAAAAAGATCGCATGAATGACTTGTGGGACCTCCTCGGCTCAGACGCGGGACGATGCGCGCGTCAACGAGGAGCGCGAGGAGGCTCAAGTGATGATCGCATGCGGGTTCGATGTCCATCGAGCGCAGGTCACGTTCGATCTGGTCGACCATGAGACTGGTGAGCTGCGGCGC